>JAABUE010000061.1 GCA_011389535.1 Anaerolineales bacterium | reverse complement strand
CCATCCAACATGGTATGCGCCGGGCGAATTGTCCGCGCCACCCCATCTTGAGCCATCTGGGCAACTTTTGTGGCTTCGGATTTCGTCAATTTGGCATTGCTGGCAACCACACCAATGACCGTATTGGCCTTGGTTGCAAACCCCAATACTGTTCTGCCAACAAAAGTTTTCATGATTTCGAGCGTGTCGCCGAAATAGCCCTCCTGCCCTAATCTCAATGGACCGAGGTTGGTAGAGCGTGCTCCGGCAATGATCTGGCCGGTTTCAGGGTCGATCACATCACCGAAGGAGTTCACTGCCATGATCGCTCCGACGATCAGCCCGCCGACCTTCATGCTGGCCGTGCCAATTCCGGCTTTCATGGCGCTTTTCGGTCCAAATATCTTGCCGACAGACGCGCCTGCTCCAGCGCCTGCATTGCCTTCCGCTGGAACGCCGGACGAAGCAGTTGTCGCTGCCCGATAGCCCATCTCCGCATCGGGACGGACAGCGCCGCGGCCGATGTTCAGATCAAATAGTATCGCCGCCGGGACGATTGGCACCAGCCCGGCGCCCGTATCGAAGCCAATCCCGTTTTCTTCGAGGTAACGCATTACACCGCTGGCAGCGTCCAGGCCAAAAGCTGAACCGCCTGCCAGAACAATGGCGTGCACTTTTTCGACCAAATTAACCGGGTTGAGCAAGTCCGTTTCACGGGTACCGGGTGCGCTCCCGCGCACATCTACTCCGGCGACGGCACCTCTGCGGCACAGAACAACAGTACAACCAGTCAGCGCTTCACTGTCCTGAGCCTGACCGACTTCGATCCCGGAAATATCCGTGATCGTGTAATTCAATTCCATGCGTGGTTTTTACTTCAGGTTGCTGACCAGTTCGATGAACTCCTGCCATTCTTCTTCGAAAAAATGCAGGGTTAAGTTGTTTAGTTCGATGTGATAAGTGATCTCACCATCGGGCTCCTCAGCCTTCCAAACCATATAATTATCGGTCTCAGCCAGGGTGTCAGTTTTGGGTTCTTTCCCATTATTGATCATGTGTTCTCTCCTTCTGATTGTTTTTCTTTCGGTAAGTCTTGAGGATCCGGGGGCGGGAGTTGCTTCCTGCGCCGTAGCAGATCGAGGGCGATTTCCTCAGTACGCTGAAAGATCCAGCGTAGACGGGCAAGGATAGATTGAGTCGGTCGGGTTTTCGTTTCAGGTTCTTCTTCGGGCCAGGGATCCTGGTCGAACATATTCCGCAGGATGTACTGTCCGAATAATTGCAGAGTGGCCAAAAAGGGCGCGGCGATCACCACACCTAAAATTCCCAGTAGATTGGCGGCCACAAGCGCCATGACCAACACACCTGCCGGGTGCACTTTGAGCACGTCAGCCATGATACGGGGCTGGACGAGGTTATCGAAGATCTGGTCAACGAACAGCGCCAGCAGAAGCACGAGTAATGTATAGGCCAGAGGGTCCATGCCAAATAATTTGAACGATTGGAAATAGGCTACCAGGACAAGAATGATCCAATTGATGGCCGGGCCAACGTAGGGCAGGAAACGCGCCAGCCCGGCCAGAAAAGCCAGCCCAATCGCGTAACGTATGCCCAGAATGTTTAGCAAGATGAAATAGACAATGACCGTTAAGAAAAAGATGATGATCTGGCCACGTAGAAAGGCGTTCCAGATGCGGCCCAGTTCCCGACCCAGGCGGGAAATGTCTTCGTTATAGCCCGGAACGTTAAGCTTAATAATGTCTCTGCGAAGTCCGCCACTTTCCGATAAAACAAAAAACGAGACCAGCAGGATGAAGGCTGACCAACCAAAGGCCTGAGCTGCGCCGCTGGCGACCGTCCCCAACAATTGTCCGGTTTGGCCGAGCAAGGGTTGCACCACAGATAGCAACTGCTCTGTCACTGCGTTGATATCGAATGTACCCAAATCGATGGGGATTGGACTGCGCGTCTGGATCCATTCAACAACGTTGTTAACCAACTTTGGAAGTTCTACAAGGCTACTTTGAACCAACCGGATCAGGCTTTGGATTTGCTGGACTAATCCCAAGCCACCCACGGTGAGCAGGCTCAGCATGAGGATCAAAAGCAGGAGATAGATTGAACCGACCGCTGCTCTCCATGAAAAATATACCTTTCGGTTCAGGAAACTGGCAACGGGATACAGCAGGTAAGACAAGATAAAGGCCATCAACAATGGCGGGATGAGAGATTGAAAGCGCGAAAGCAACCAGGCAATAAGCCCAACAAAAGTGAGCGCGACCACAAGTTTGGTCAGCGAGCCCCAGCGGGGAGAGGAGACAGGTTTTTGGACGTTCATATCAAAATAATGGATTCCAGCGTTTCCAAAAGATTTTACCACCTGGAAACAGTCATAGCAAAGCTTAATGAAATCGCCCCCGCAGGTTTTGTCCGCGGGGGCGATGAAAAGCGTTTTATGGGCAACCCGAAATGAACGGGAAGAACTGGCACCAACGAAAGGTCTGGTCAACCCAAACTAGGAAAGCGATACAGACACAGACTAAAATAAGCGCTCCTACTCCTATTGCAATTGGCACAGGATTGATCCTCCTGGCGGCTGCAACTTCGGGTGGGCCCTCAGGTATCTGGCCTGCAAAAGATTGGGGCGCTGGCGGTGGCGGAGTAATGGGGCGAGGTTCGGGAACCTGGCGTGGTGATACTCTGGTCGCGCCTGGATCGGAATCAATGACTTCATATACAAAAACGATCTGCTCACCAAGAGATATAACTTCCCCCGATTTCAAAACGCGTGGCCCGCTCAATCGCTGGCCATTGACAAAAGTGCCGTTGGTCGAGCCCATATCTTCCAGAACGTATTTCCCGCCCTGGAACGAAAGGCGGGCATGCCGGCGAGAAACCTCGGCGTCATTGACAGGAATTTCATTGGACGAATCGCGTCCGATGCTGAGCTGGTCGCCATCTAGAGCATAAACCGTGCCGGGGTTCGGTCCTGAACGCATCGTTAGTTGGAATTGGCCAGGCATAATTTTTCCTCCAAAGCAAATGATCTGTGCTTAGTGTACAGGTTTCACGCCAAAAAGTCAATTGAACAGCATAGGCCCTGTACCTTCCTCTGGAAGGGAAACCTCAACCCCAAAAATTTTGCCAAACGCGGAGATAACTTCCTGCTTCACGCTGTCCATCTTGGGTACCGGCTCCATCAGATCAGCTAGCGAAGCGACTGGCTCATCCTCCAGCCCGCAGGCGATAATGCCATCCCAGTAAGACATATCAGGATCAACATTGAGCGCAAAGCCGTGACGAGTGACGCCGCGCGCATCCACTTTGACGCCAATGGCGGCGATCTTGGCAGGTTTTTGGCGATCTTCCGGCTGGCAGCGCGGGCAGCGTGACCAGACGTCTGCATCTGCCCACACGCCGGTCAATCCTTTGCGCTGGTCGGTGACCAGTCCCAGGCTGGCCAGCGCAGTGATGAGGGTTTGCTCCAGCTTGCGGATGTATCCGACGTAATCCACTTCGAACCTGACAGGTCTTTCAGGAGAATCTCCATGTCCAACAGACTTTGATCGAGACCTGTCAGGTTTCATTGGTTCCAACTGGATCAATGGATATCCCACCAGCTGCCCCGGCCCATGGTAGGTGACGTTGCCGCCGCGGTCCACCCAGTGGGTGGCAATACCTTTTTCTATGAGCTGGGTTTCATTCCAGAGCAGGTTCTCGGCCTGCCCGCGCCGCCCGAAAGTATAGACGTGCGGGTGTTCCAACAGCAACAGCGTGGGAGGGCGTGCCCCTGCGGCAATCTCGGCTGCATACGAGTCTTGTAATTTCCAGGCTGTTTCGTAATCGATCAACCCAAGGTCTTCAACAACACATTCCATACCTTTAAATCCATTGGGGCGGGAGAACCCCGCCCCAAAAAATCATCCAAATATCCGGCGATACAAGTCGCTTTCCAGCAACCCGTCCGGATCGACGCGCTGTTTTAACTTCATGAACTTTTCCACCGTCTCTTCGCCAAGAAAGGCTCTGGTGGTTTCGGATGAGGTTTCGCTATTCTTGGCAAAGTAGAAACGGCCGCCTGCGTCAAGCACGAGCTGGTCAAATTCCTGCAACATTTCGCTCAGCCGGGCGCGGTTGCGGTCAGTTACCTTGAAATCCAGCGCCAGGGAGAATCCATCCAGGGCGTGGGAAAGCAGGAACTTGTCCGGACGGTGGCGTTTGGTCACGCCCAGGTAGGAGGGCAGGCCCCGCTCTTTAGCGGTAGCAAGCATCTCGGTCCAGGCTTGAAGCGCGGTCTCCTTTGGCAAGAACGACTGGTACTGGATCAGTCCCGTGCGTCCGTAGGAGAGTTCCCACAACGGAACATAGTCCAGCAGGAAGTGAAAGGCAGCATGGCTTTGTCGAAACACATGCTTGCGCAGGCTGGCGACGTATTTCGCGGTGTTGATGCCCCGTGCACCGATATTATTCATGAACGGGGTCATTAAATAATGCAGCATACTCTTGGGCATCACGCCAAACATGCGGTCCGGCAGGCTCTGGTAGTCCAACTGCATGGTTTTGTGAGGGGCAGGGTCATCATGGACGTAGTTGGCGGCGTGGATCTGGCCGTGGCCGATCGCGATGGTATCCAGCCAGCCGACGATGTAATCATAATTGGGCGCGCCCTCTTCCAGGCTGCGCAACTGCTCTTCAAGCGTGCGCGTCGGCCAGGCATGCACCTCGAGCAGACCCGATTCGATCTTTTTCATCTTGAGTGAGACCGTGGTGATCACACCCAACAAGCCCAGCCCGCTGATGATGCTGTAGAACAGGTCAGGGTTCGTTTCCGGTGAACAGGTGAGCTCTTCCCCGGTGGGCAGGAGGGCGGTGAACTCGGTCACGTGCTCGCCAATTGTGCCCATACGGAAGTTGTTCTTGCCGTGGATATTTGCACCCAGGCAGCCTCCCAGCGTTGTGTGCATTGTCCCGGAGACGACCGGCGGCCACCAGCCATCCGGCAGGACTTTGTGCCACAACTGGTCCAGCGTGACGCCCGCTTCGCAGCGGACTACGCCAGAGCCTGGGTCCCATTCAAGGATTCGATTCAAGCCTGTCAGGTCGAGCACGATACCCCCGCCGTTCAGGGCGGCGTCGTTATAACTGCGACCCGCTCCCCGCAGGGTGACGGTCAGGTCATTTTCCCTGGCGAACCGGAATGTTTCGCAGATTTCAACCGGAGTCTCAGGCCGGAAACAATAGGACAGGGCGCACAATGAGTGCCCAAAGTTTTCGAGTGTAGTGATGGTTTTTTTCATAATGATGGGAGTATAAGAGTAGAGATCAGGGAGTTTCTTCCTTCTGCTCTCTAACCTACGAACCTTAGAAGTTCAACCTCCGGAAAATAAGCGACGGGGTATGCGTAATTGCCAGCATCACCCAGCGCCACAGACCGGAAATATATGCCACTTGCTTACGCTTTTCGATGGCATTCCATATTCCATCAGCGGCCTGTTCGGGCGTGACCGCCAGCACGGGTTTGGGCGCGTTTGGCAGATTGAATACATTTGTTTTGACCTGGCCGGGTTTAATGGTAATGACGTTCACGCCGTGACGCGTCAACCGGTTACGTAGGGATTCCAGATAGCAAGTAAAACCTGCTTTGGAGGCGTTATAGCCCGGATTGCCAATCCGGCCACGGTCACCCGCTACCGAGGAGACGCCCACGATCTGACCGCCGCGCATGGATTGAAAAACGGGAGCAACTTCGCTCATCCAGGCCATCGCACCGAGCAGGTTAACCTCGACCATTTTATAGTCTTCGGCGAAGTTGAATTCATCGATCGACGGGAAATAAATCGCCCCAGCGACATAAACGAACAGGTTTAGCCCGCCCAGGTCGGCTACTATTTTGCGGAATAAATCAGGGACCCGGTCGTAAGCAGTCACGTCATGCAGATAAAAAACAGCGCGCGTTTCTCCGTACGTCTGGTTTATCTCGTCACACAACGTTTTGAGCACATTTTCGCTGCGGTCCAGCAGCCCAAGGACATATCCCTCCTGCGCCAGACGACGAGCAACCTGCGCACCGATCCCGCCGGCAGCTCCGATCAGAATCGCTTTTTTTCTGGGGGTTAAAGGGGTGGCACGCGGTATCATTGTTTGTGTTCCAGGCACATCTGCCTCCCGATGTTAAGGTATTGCCAACGATTTTAACACAGTCTCGTTAGAGCATTCTGCCGTATAATTACGCGGTTCTTAATCCATTTGTGACGTGTGTGACAAATGGGTCATTGTTTGAGATAATTTTTGCGTGATAAAGTGAATTTACTTCATATTATGGTGGACAATAATCTTCGCCTTGCGCTCCTTCGTCAGGCGCGCGAATCCTTAGCTCAAGAAGATCTGACCGACAGTGAGGAAGATATACTCATAAGTCTTCTCGATATCCTGATTTTATCTCTTGAAAAATATGTCGCCCCGGAGAATCTGGCCGGGGAATCACGCATCCTGGCGGAAAAACTGATCTCATCCCAGGCCTTGCTGGCCCTGGCCACTCAACAGGCTGATGAGCTGGATGCTCTCAAGATTCTCAGCCTGAATTTGACTGCCAGCCTGGATTTGCCAACCGTTTTGGATGCGGTCGTCAAAGAAGCGATGCGTCTGGTAAACAACGCCCGTACTGCTCATATTTTTCTCTATACAAGTAACAAATTAGAGTTTGGTGCATCTCTCGATTCGGATGGTCGAAAGAACCGTATATTCTCTCAACCGCGTGAAGATGGATTGACCGAAACGGTTGCACGCAAAGGAAAAATCATCATTGTAGAGGATATGAGAACCCATTCGCTCTATAAGAACGTGCCCTCAGATTGGAGCGGCTCGATCATTGGCATGCCGCTTAGAATGGGGGAAAAAGTTGTCGGCGTTATGAACCTGTCTCGAGATAAGACCGGCGGCTTTTCCACCTCAGAGTTGCGCTTGCTCCATATGCTGGCAAACCAGGCTGCCGTTGCTATCTCCAACGCCAGCCTGCACCAAAGCATCAGCAGAAAAGCTTATACTGACACAGTGACCGGGCTGGCCAACCGACGCGCCCTCGACGAACATCTGGAATCCGAGATCATTGGCGCGCGTCGGACAAATTCCACATTTGCCGTGGTCATGATGGACCTGGATGGGTTTAAGAGCGTAAATGATACCTTTGGACATGATGTCGGTGACCAGGTTTTACGGGTGGTCTTTAATGTGATTGCTTCCGGCATCCGTTCAACCGATTTCATTGCCCGTTATGGCGGCGACGAACTCACGCTTCTCCTGGCTAAGAGCGATATACAAGCGGCCAGGTTGGTCACGGAAAAAATCCTGGAAAACCTGGCCAACTTCGAGTATGGTACCTCCGATGAAAAATCCATCAAACTGGGGGTTTCAGGCGGAATCGCCATTTATCCTACCCACGGACGGTCGGGGGCGGAACTGTTGCGCGCTGCCGATGCTGCCTTGTACGAAGCGAAAAAGCGCCACCGTGGCACATTTTTTCTTGCGAGAGCTGCTACGGGTCCGTTGCAATTAAATAACTGACTTTTTGAAAAAAACAGGGCAGAAGGCCTCTGTTTTGTTACACTGGGGTTATACATTCTACAGTATGCTGCCTGAGAGAATGAACTCGATAGTTCAATTTACACCTGTCTTGATTGCCCACAATTCCAACCCTTACAAGAAGCAGTAAATTCCCCGGAGGAGAAGGCTATATGCCCCGCAAAGTCAAAATCATCATGAACCCCGTGGCTGACATGGGAAATGCGTATAAAGTGGCCAACGACCTGCGTCCGATTATCGTAGAGTATGGCAAAGCAGACTGGAGCGGGACGGTCTATCCCACCCATGCCACCGAGCTGGCGGCTCAAGCGGGTGAGCAGGGCTACGACATGGTCATCGCCATGGGCGGAGACGGGACTGTCCACGAGGTGGTCAACGGGCTGATGCAAATCCCGGCAGAGGTACGCCCCATCTTAGGTGTTGTCCCGGTTGGTTCAGGCAACGACTTTGCGCACTCGATCCGCGTTCCCATGGACTCGGCTCGCGCCCTGGCGCATGCCCTCCACGGTGAACCGTCCACTGTGGATATCGGCTTGATGACCGACGAAAACGGTCGCCAGGAATATTTCGATAACACGGTTGGGGTGGGATTCGATGCCGTGGTCACAATCCGCTCGCATAGGCTGCCGGTGGTGCGCGGTTTTCTGATGTATCTTACCGCTGTTATCCAGACCATCATCCTCAACCATGAGCCTGCTAAAATGCGATTGGAAGCGGATGGCGAACGCTGGGAGCAGACCAATTTGATGGTAGCAATCTGCAACGGCCCGCGTGAGGGTGGTGGTTTCATGGTCGCGCCCGATGCCAGGAATGACGATGGCATCCTGGATTACGTGATGATCACCAAATGCAGCCGCCCGATGATGTTCCGCCTGATCCCCGAGGTCATGAACGGCACCCATGGTCGCTTCGAACAGGTCAAAATGGGCACCTGCCGCAAGTTCTCACTCGTTTCCGATCGACCGGTCTACATCCATGCTGACGGCGAAATTTATACCAGTTTCGGCAGCAACCTGCACAAAGTTGATTTCGAGATTTTGCCAGGCGCGCTCAGAGTAGTAAAAGGGTAGCAGTAAAAGTCAGGCCAAAAGAGAAGTGAGAGGTAAAATAGATTTACTTCTCACTTTTTACTTTTTGCACAGATTATGCCCGACCTGTTACCTTCCTTACAAAAACACGATCTTGGACATATCCGCATCCTGGCCGGATTGTGGGGCTTGGAACTGGACTCGAACGAAACTGATGCCGCTGCGCAAGAACTCTGCGCTTCGCTCCTGGACCCTGACCTGCTAGCTGAAATCCTGGAGGCGCTTAACCCCGAAGCCCGAACCGCGCTCGAAGCCCTGGTCTCCAAGAACGGGCGCATCCCCTGGGCAGAGTTCATTCGCCGCTTCGGCGATATCCGCGAGATGGGCGCCGGCAGACGCGACCGCGAGCAACCGCATTTGAATCCAGCTTCAACCGCAGAAGTTCTTTTTTACCGCGGGCTTTTGGACCGGGCCTTTTTCAATACAGCCAACGGTCCGCAGGAATTTGCCTTCATCCCCGATGATTTATTTAAGATCATTAACCACGAAGGACACGAAGATCACGAAGGAAAAACCCAAAAAAACTCTGTGATCTCCGTGAACTCTGTGGTGAATTCCGAACCGCTTGGACGCCCTGCCTCGCCCGCTGAAAAAACACACCCCGTCCCTGCCAATGATTCCATTCTGGATGACGCCACTACCCTGCTGGCGGCACTACGGCTGGGGATAGAACCACCGGAGACTAATGTGCCCCGCCCGGTGCTGGAAGGTTTTTTGCGAGCAGCAAAGATTATCTTGAAATCAGGACCAAAGCCTGAAAAGGTAAAAACCTTTCTCGAAGCGCCTCGCTACGATGCCCTGCAAATGATCGCCGAAGCCTGGCTGGAAAGCGAAACTTTCAACGAACTGCGCCAGCTGCCCGGCCTGGTCTTCGAAGGCGAATGGAACAACCAGCCGGTGGTCACGCGCGAGTTCCTGCTCAACCTGCTGGATGTGATCCCCGAAGGCAAATGGTGGAGCCTGCCCGCCTTCATTCGGGATGTCAAAGCCAAATATCCTGATTTCCAGCGCCCGGCCGGGGATTACGACTCCTGGTTCATCAAGCGCGCAGCGGACGATGAATACCTGCGTGGTTTCGCCTATTGGGAGCAGGTGGACGGCGCGCTGGTCAGGTATTTTATTACAAGGGTGCTCTTCTGGCTGGGGCAGGTGGAGTTAGCAACACCGGAAGAAGGAGCAGAGCCAACGTCTTTCAAAGTGGTAAGTGAGAAGTTAAAAGTTCAAAGTGAGGACGGAAAGCTTGTGGCTCGCTCGAACGGACATATTGCTGTACCGCGATTTGCGCCGCGGGCGGTCCGTTACCAGGTGGCGCGCTTTTGCGAATGGGAGCGGGCCAAAGAGGACGAATACCACTATACGATTACGCCGTCTTCCTTAAAGAAAGCCGGTGAGCAGGGATTGAAGGTGGAGCACCTGTTGAGTTTGCTGGCAAAATATGCCACTGGCGGCATCCCACCGGTTCTGGTGAAAGCGCTCAAACGCTGGGAATCAAACGGGACTGAGGCCCGGGTGCAGACCCAGGTCGTTTTAAGGGTCAGCAGGCCGGAGGTCCTGGAAGAGCTGCGGAAGTCGAAGGCGGCGCGCTTCCTGGGCGAGTTGCTGGGCCCAACAACGGTGGTGATCAAGGAGGGGGCCCAGTCTAAAGTGCTGGCAGCGTTAGCGGAGTTGGGTCTGCTGGCCGAGGATGAGACTTCCGAAGTCTATTAGACTTCGGAAGTCTGTCACAAACTCGCCTTTTTGTAGGAATCGGTCCTGCTATAATCATTGTGTCAATTCGCTCAAGAGGAGAAATAGATGTCTAAAATCGAATGGCTGGAGCAAGAGATCGAAGGTCTGAAAGAGGCCGGTCTGTACAACAACATCCGCACGCTTTCATCGCCGCAGGGGGCCTGGCTGGTGGTGGATGGCAAGAAAGTTCTCAATTTCTGCTCGAACAATTACCTGGGGTTGGCGAACCATCCCAAGATCGTGGACGCCGTTCAGAAGGCGACCGAGATCTACGGCGTGGGGCCGGGCGCGGTACGCTCGATTGCGGGGACGATGGATATTCATATCGAGCTGGAAAAACGGCTGGCTGCTTTCAAGGGTGTGGAGGCAGCCATTACGTTCCAGAGCGGTTTCAACGCCAACCTGGCGACCATCCCGGCGCTGGTGGGTAAGGAAGATGTCATTTTCTCCGACCGCCTGAACCATGCTTCGATCATCGACGGCTGCCGCCTTTCAGGGGCTAAGATCATCGCTTACGAACATAATAGCCCCGAATCACTGGAAGATGCTATCGATGAAAACCTGTCCCAGTACCGCCGTGCGCTGATCGTATCCGATGGCGTTTTCAGCATGGATGGCGATATCGCGCCTCTGCCTGCTCTCTACGAAGTGGCGAAGAAATACGATATTCTGTTGATGGTAGACGACGCTCACGGTGAGGGCGTGCTTGGCAAAGGGGGACGCGGCATCGTGGACCACTTCGGCCTGCACGGCAAAGTGGAAATCGAGGTTGGTACCATGTCCAAGGCCTTTGGCGTGATGGGCGGTGTGGTGGCCGGGGACAAGGTCATCGTGGAGTGGCTGCGCCAGCGCGGACGCCCGTTCCTGTTTTCTTCAGCCGTGACCGTGCCGGATGCGGCTGCCTGCCTGGCGGCGGTAGATCTGCTGGAGGAGTCGACCGAGCTGGTGGATCTGCTTTGGGACAACGCCAGATATTTCAAGGCTGAAATGCAAAAGCTCGGCTTTGACACCGGCGCAAGCGAGACGCCCATCACCCCGGTGATGCTCGGTGAAGCGCCGCTGGCCCAGCAGTTCAGCCGCGCGTTATATGAAGCAGGCGTGTTCGCTATGGCCATCGGTTTCCCGACCGTGCCACAGGGCAAGGCCCGTATCCGCGTGATGATCTCCGCGGCGCATTCGAAGGATGATCTGGATCAAGGCTTGGAGGCGTTTGCAAAGGTGGGGACGAATCTGGGAGTGATACAGTAACCAGGTTTCAGGTACCAGCAATCAGCCGGCCGCCGCTTTTTCTTTCCCCGATACCATTCCCAAGAAGCGCATAAAAAAGTATTATTCCTCCTATGCCCCACAAACAGGAAATAGATTTTCAAAAGAACCGCAGCGCGTTGACGCGCTTTGCCTGGCTTTCCATCGCCGCCGCAATAGCGACTATTGCATTGAAATCCGGAGCTTACCTGCTGACGGGCTCTGTCGGCCTGCTTTCAGATGCAATCGAGTCGATCATCAATTTGGTGGCAGCCGGGATGGCCCTGTGGATGCTTTCGATCGCCGCGCGCCCGCCGGACGAGAGTCACATGTTTGGGCATGGCAAAGCGGAATACTTCTCCAGTACGGTCGAGGGGATCCTGATCCTGGTTGCTGCAGGCGGGATTGCTTATACGGCGGTAGAACGCCTGCTCGAACCTGTCCCGCTGATGCAATTGGGAACAGGCCTGGGGATTTCGTTTGTCGCTGCTGTGATCAACCTCATCGTAGCGCGTATCCTGCGCAGGGCCGGGGACAAATACCGCTCGATCACGCTGGAGGCCGACGGACAACACCTTATGACCGATGTGTGGACCTCGGTTGCAGTGATTGGCGGGGTGGGCCTAGTGGCTCTGACAGGCTGGCAGGTCCTAGACCCGCTTGTTGCGTTGGTGGTGGCAGCCAATATCGTCTGGACCGGCATCCGGTTAATCCGGCGCTCTGTCGGTGGTTTGATGGATGCTTCCCTGCCTGAGAAAGACCAGCAGAAGATCGAGGCCGTGCTGTCCAAATATCGTGAAAAGGGGATCGAATTCCATGCCCTGCGTACCCGTCAGGCGGCCTCGCGACGGTTTGTATCCGTGCATGTGCTCGTACCGGGGGAATGGACCGTCCATGATTCGCACCACATCGCCGAAGATCTGGAGGGCGACATCCGGCAGGTTATCCGCGATGCAGTGGTCTTTACACATCTCGAGCCGGTCGAGGATGAGATTTCACTGCACGATATTCATCTGGATCGTTAGCGCCCCCTCTCTTATTCCTATTTCCGAAGTGCTATCCGTCACGTTTTATGCAGCGAATAGCATCACAGCCACAGCGATCCCAATTGAGAGGGCGACCACAAGCAGAGCAAGGAAGAGTCTCCGCGTGGTGTGGTCTGACTCGATAATTGGCGGCGGCGGTTCGATGATTGGTGGCGAAGGTTTATATACAATCTCATCCGAGGGCTGGTCTTCCATGCCTTCCGGAGCAGAACGGCGGTACAGGTCTTCCGTCCTGGGCAGCTGGTCTACCGGGCTTGCTTTGATCGGATTTGTACCTACCTCCCCACGCACACGCTCGTAGATTTCGCGCACTTCGTCGGGCATATTCTCCAGGCCTTTTGGAATCATTCCCGCTTCGCTCGTGGTTTCGTCTTCGGAAACATCGTATCCGGCTCTTGCCTTGAAATAGTCGTGGCGTATTTTCGCGGGCATATCGGCCACGCTGCTATATTCTTTACCCTTAAACCTGATTTTAGGCATCGCTACCTCCTGTGCTTACTATACCAAATCTCAAATCAAACATCAAACGGAGGAGATAGGGGATAACCCTTCCTAAAGCTACGAGTAAACCTGACCGGAACGAGATTTTGTTAGCGGAAACGCATATCTGCCAGAATCCCCAAAAAAAACACGAAGACCATTGCTACGATCACACGCGCGATCCAGCCCGGGCCGGGAATGAAGGTCATCAACTCAAGGACAACATCCTTCAAAATAGTGGAAAAGCCCCAGATCGTTGTTGCAGCAAAACCAATTTCTCGCAGGGATAGTTTGAAATTGCGCCTTTTGGCCAGCTGGACGATCATGAACACTTCCAAGCCAGTCAAAAATAAGGAAGACCCGATAATCGGGCTGGTTATGGCAGCGATCAGGCCGGCGATCAATGTGTAAATGAGAATGAGCTGCCAAGGGATAGCCATCTTTTGCATCTAAAATTCTCCTATCCTTTTCATGCCTGCAATCCTTCCCACTCGCCCAACTTCTCATCCATTTGCTTCTGCACGGACTCGTATTCCCTACCAAGCTTCGCCACTTTGGCAGGGTCAGTGGGCGGATTCTCCAGTTTGCTGCTCACTTCTGCCAATTGACGCTCCAATATCGCGATCTGGTTTTCGATTTCCTGCAACCTGGCGAGGCGGCGGCGTTCGGCTTTGATGGAGTCCGACGTCTCCCGACGTCGGGGTTTCTTGCCATTTTCCAAAATCTGACCCCTGCTGGATGCTTCGCGAAGATTTTGGACTCCTTCGACTAATCGCGCCGCTTCTTTTTCGCGTTCTGCTTTCATCTGCGAATAGGTGCCTCTGAAGACCGTCAATTCTGACTCATCCGGGTTGACTTCCCAGATCTGGGTGCCCAATGCATCGATCAGGTAGCGGTCATGGGTCACCAGCAGGATCGTGCCAGGATAATCGTCCAGCACGGCTTGCAGGATTTCTTGCGAGGGGATGTCGAGGTGGTTGGTCGGCTCGTCGAGCAGCAGCAGGTTGGTATCCTGCAAGGCCAGTTTGGCCAGCGCCAGCCGTCCGCGCTCGCCGCCGGAGAGCATGTCCACTTTCTTGAAGACATCCTCACCCGAAAACAGGAATTTGCCGAGGTAATCGCGGATCTGTCCCGGCAGCCAGTTAGGCATAACCGAGTCGATCTCTTCCACTATTGTATGAGCAGGGTCAAGTCCCTCGTGCGCCTGGGCAAAGTATCCGATCTGTAGCGATGCACCCAGAATTACCTCGCCTGCCAACGGTTCCAACTGGCCGAGGATAGTCTTCAGCAAAGTCGTTTTCCCAGCCCCGTTAGGGCCGATCAGGGCGGCGCATTCGAGGCGGCGCAGCTCGATGTTGGGTGCGGAAAAGAGCAGCTTATCCGGGAAGCCCACCTGCAAATCGCGCGTGCGGATGACCAGGTCGCCGGAACGTTTCTGCGAGCCGAGCTGCAGATGCAAGCGGGGCAGCGTCCTGACCGGAGAACGGAGCGCCCGTACGCGCCGCTCGGCTTCTTCCACCCCAAAATTCGAGGTGGCGATACTTACATCTTCGGCGGTCTCGCTCCATTTCTGGTTAAGCACTGCATCGAAGCCAATCTGCTCGATGGCCTGCACGATGCGCGAAAGCCGGCGCAGCTTACCCTTGGCCTGGATGACGTTCTGCCCGGAAATATTCTTCTTGATGTATTCCACGTCCTTGAACAGCTTTTCTTTCTCACGCTCGAAGGTTTCCTGCCTGCGCTCGGCGCGTTCCTGTCGTTGGAGCAGGTAGGCCGAGTAGTTTCCGTGGTATAGCTCGAACCCGGCGGGCAGCATCTCCAGGATGACGTTGCAGGCTCTGTCCAGGAAGTAGCGGTCGTGCGAGACGACGACAGCCGCCCCATCCCAACCCGAGAGATAGCCCTCCAGCCATTCCACGGCGGAAATGTCGAGGTGGTTGGTTGGCTCATCGAGCAGGAGCAGGTCAGGGTCCGAGAGCAGGAGGCGGGCGAGAAATGCGCGGGTGCGCTGT
>JAABUE010000006.1 GCA_011389535.1 Anaerolineales bacterium | reverse complement strand
TGGCCTGGGCTCCCCATCCGGGCTGTAACGCCAGTCCGCAAACAGGGCCTCGCCCATGCCGTTCTTGTCTGTTGCTTTCAGGTAGCGGGCTGGGATGATCTGATCCGTGTCCACGTTTTCGACAGGTAATGGAGCCATGCGGGATGTCAGTGTTGTAAATTGAGTCATAATTCATTTCCGATTTACGATTTTTGATACTTCGACAAGCTCAGTACAAGTTTACGATTGGCGATTAGGACGGCGCCCGCCAATGACAGCCAGCTCATAAATGCGGAAGTAACAATCCACCTGCTCGAAACCGATCTTCCGCAGCCAATCGCACTGGGTCTCGACCGGCGTCAGCAGGTTGGCTTCCCTGTCGGGGCGCTTCAGGAATATATCGGCGATTTCCTGCCGTGTTTTGGAGCCGCCATTCTGCAACTCTATAGCGTAGCGTCCATCGATGATGTGGTCGTTCAGCAATTCGGTCGCCAGGCTTGCAGATGGGAGGATGTGCTCGATGTTGATGAACCAGCCGCCGGGAGCCAGAAGTCCAAAGATATCTTCATAAATGGCACGTTTGCGCTCATCCGGCTGGTGGTGGATCGAGTAACGGGAAACGACCGCATCAAAGGGTCCATCATCCCTCATTGCACTGACCCAAGCGGGATCAGCATAATCCATGTTCATGAACTGGAGTTGTTGTTCAAATTCTTTGAGTTGGAACCGCGCCTGTTCCAGCATGGGTTCTGAAAAATCGGCCAACACACCTCTGCTTTCGGGGTACGCGTCCAGCAGGGCCGCACCCAAAATCCCATCGCCGCAGCCCAGATCAATGAAAGATCTGACCGGTTCCGGACGGGTCGCCAGCAGGGTCAGCATTACGCCAATCTGTTCGCGCGCCAGCGGGATGGCAGCATGGAAGCTGAGAAAGCGCTCCACGATGGCCGCCTGCTTCCAGACTTCCGCGGTGACAGGGGTTGTATCGCTCATACCATGACCGTACGCGGGTCGGCGATTGCGCCAGCGAGGGCGGTGGCGGCGGCAGTCAGCGGCGAAGCCAGGAAGGTGCGCCCACCTTTGCCCTGGCGGCCCTCAAAGTTGCGGTTGCTGGTGCTGACGGCATACTGGCCGGGTTCGAGCTGGTCGCCGTTCATCGCCAGGCACATCGAGCAGCCCGCTTCGCGCCAGTCTGCGCCGGCTTCCTTGAAGATCCTGTCCAAGCCTTCGACTTCGGCCTGTTTCTTGATCTGCTGCGAGCCGGGCACAACCATGACGCGCACGTCGCTGGCTACTTTGCGTCCCGCGAGCAAGGAAGCCGCCTGGCGCAAATCCGAGATGCGTGAGTTGGTGCAACTGCCGATGAAGACCACGTCCACTTTTTTGCCGAGTAGCGGCTGGCCGGGCTGCAAGTCCATGTAAGCCAGCGACTTTTCAAGGGCTGCCTTTTGCGATGGGTCGGTAAAGGAGGCCGGGTCGGGGATAAGCTCGCTGATCTTTATCCCCATGCCGGGGTTGGTCCCGTAGGTGATCATCGGTTCCAGGGTGGATGCATCCAGCGTGATGGATTTGTCATAGGCTGCGCCGTCGTCGCCCGGCAGGGATTTCCAATGCTCCAGTGCCTTATCCCACTCAGCATCTTTGGGGGCAAACTCACGTCCGGCCAGATACTCGAAGGTATTGTCATCGGGGGCAATCATGCCAGCCCGGGCGCCGCCTTCGATGGACATGTTGCAGACGGTCATGCGCTCTTCCATCGAGAGCCCTCGGATGGCTTCGCCGGTATACTCGAAGACGTGCTCGGTCCCGCCGCCGACGCCGATTCTCGCGATCAAGGCCAAAATGATGTCTTTGGCTGATACGCCTTTGCTAAGTTTTCCGTCCACACGGACTTCATAGGTCCTGGGCTTGCGCTGGAGCAGGCACTGGGTCGCCAGCACATGCTCGACTTCAGACGTGCCGATCCCGAAAGCCAGCGCGCCGAAAGCACCATGCGTGGCGGTATGACTGTCACCGCAGACGATGGTCATTCCTGGCTGGGTCAATCCCAGTTCTGGGCCGATCACGTGGACGATGCCGCGTTTGGGGCTGTCCAGCCCGTATAGCATGACGCCGAATTCGGCCGCGTTGGCTTCCATCTGGCGGATCTGGGCCGCGGCGATGGGGTCCGCAATCGGCAGGGACAGGTTGTGCGTGGGCGTGGAATGATCCATGGTGGCGAAGGTCTTGTCCGGGCGGCGGACTTTGAGTCCACGCTCGCGCAAACCGGTGAAGGCCTGCGGCGAGGTCACCTCGTGGATGAGGTGCAGATCAATGTAAAAGACGGCCGGGGAATCGGGTTGTTCGGCAACAACATGCGAATTCCAGACTTTTTCGAAGAGAGTTTTGGGGGTATCGGATTGTTTCATGATTAGATCGGTCGTTCAGATTGTTGAATTGGAAAATCCTGACACTTCTCCTAATACTGTAGGCTCATGTAGTTATAGTGACGGACCGCTAACGGTAACTTCGGAAGAAATCTGACCAACAAATTGAGCGAAGTTCTCCTCAAAAAGGCCGATCAGCTTACGCGTTTGTTGATCATAGGCTTCCTTATCCGCCCAAGTCTGGCGAGGATTCAACACAGCGTCAGGTACGTCGGGACAATGTTCAGGCACGTACAAGCCAAAATTCGAGTCAGTGCGCATCGGTACATCATTCAAATCACCGCTCATTACAGCGCTCACCAGTGAGCGGGTGAGAGGTAATTCCATACGTTCGCCAACACCATAAGGGCCACCCGTCCAGCCGGTATTGACCAACCAGACATTTACATTATGTTTATGGATCTTCTCACCCAACAGATCCGCATAGACCTTAGGGTGCAATGGCAAAAAAGGCGCTCCAAAGCCGGATGAAAAAGTAGCCTGTGGTTCTTTACCCAGGCCGCGTTCCGTGCCAGCCAGCTTGGATGTATATCCCGAAAGGAAGTAATACATAGCTTGCTCAGGCGTAAGTTTGGCAATCGGCGGCAAGACGCCAAAAGCGTCCGCTGTCAAGAAGAATATATTTTCTGGATGCGTGGCACGCCCTTCAGGAACAATATTGGGCAAGAAGCCTATCGGGTAAGCAGCGCGCGTGTTCTCAGTAAAGCTGCTATCGTCGAAGTTGATCCGACGGCTTTCAGTGTCGATATTGACGTTCTCGAGGACTGTGCCAAAATGCCGGGTAGCCTGCCAGATGATGGGTTCAAGGTTTTCTCGCAGGCGAATAACTTTAGCGTAACAACCGCCTTCGAAGTTGAAAACACCATCATCTCCCCAGCCGTGTTCATCATCACCGACCAACCTGCGTTTTGTGTCAGACGACAAGGTGGTTTTTCCTGTACCGGAAAGCCCAAAGAATAAGGCTACATCACCCCTCTCTCCGACGTTGGCAGAGCAGTGCATAGGCAACACACCTTGCCTGGGCAACTGATAATTCAACACGGTAAAAATGGACTTCTTAATCTCGCCCGCATAACTGGTACCACCAATCAAGATCATCCGTTTTTGCAGGTTCAGAATTACAAAAATATCGGAGTTTGTGCCATCAATCTCTGGAATGGCGCGAAAGCCCGGGGCCTGTAACACCGTAAACTCCGGCACATGCGCAGGTAATTCGTCCGGTTGACGGCGGATGAACATATTGCGAGCAAACAAGCTGTGCCAGGCATTCTCTGTGACCACCCTGATCGGTAACTGATACTTTGGATGGGCAGCCGCAGTAGTATCTTGCACAAAAATGTCGCGACCTTGGAAATATGCTGTCATACGCAGGTAAAGTTGTTCAAATTTCTCAGCAGACATCGGGCGGTTCACCTTGCCCCACCAAACATCGGCCGCGGCCTCACCATTTCGAACGATGAATTTGTCGTTCGGGGCTCTCCCTGTATAATTGCCCGTCCGGACAACCGTCGCACCTTCATGCGCCAAAACACCCTCCCGACGAGAGACAACTCGCTCTACCAAAGCGGGAGTAGACAATGTCCAATACACCATATTGAGGTTACGCAGGCCATGATTGTCAAGGTCATATTGGCTTGGTACACCCATTACATTCTTTGTCATAATCTTTGTTCTCCTGATACACTCCATGTGATGAGAGCGCTGCGTGGCCAAGGCGCAGGTATCGATGTAAAACATGGCCGGGGAGTCGGGGTGTTGTGGGCGGGCTGCGCCCGCCCACAACACCCCCGCCCCGATTTATTGAGATGAAACTATTTATTGTTCCTCGGTGTCTTCATGATTTTGCAAAAGGCATCAGGCCTCAGGCGCGTCATCGGCCGGGGCAGCGGTGGCCCCCTGCGGGGATGATACAGGCTGCGGGTCCGGGGTGAGGCCGCTCAGGTCCCAGCCGGAGGGCATGGTGCTGGGTTCGGGGAACGGGTGAAAGATCGGGGTTTCGGAAACGTTTGGATTTTCGTTCGGGGTGGACATAGAAAATTCTCCTTATCATTTCATATTGTCATTGCGAGGACGAAGTCTGAAGCAATCTCCCGTTACTGAGGAGATTGCCACGTCGGGCTGAAGCCCTCCTCGCAATGACAGTTAGTTACCCAACCAGCATGACTCCGTAGTCATTCTGGACGGTTTGTTTCTCAGTTTGCGAGATGATCAGTTTGTTGAGCGCATTGATGTAGGCTTTGGCGCTGGCGACGATGATGTCGGTATCGGCCCCATGGCCGCCGTAGATACGGCTGTAGGGTAGTTCCTTCTGGGCGTCCATGGTCTGGTGGCCGTTGTTCCCTTGCACCCGCACGGTAACCTCGCCCAGAGCGTCGATGCCTTCGGTGATAGCGTGGATATTGAACTCCAGCAGCGTGTTGGGCGTGTTGATAATGGCGTTGATGGCCTTGTAAGTGGCGTCGACCGGGCCTGTGCCCATAGAAACCTGGGTTTGCACCCTGCCATCCGGCCCTTTCAAGCGCACGGTAGCGGTGGGCATGCCCATCGTGCCGCAGGTGACCTGCAGGCCGTCGAGCGTATAGACCGAGAGCGGCTGGTAGAACTCGTCGGCGATCAGGGCCTCCAGGTCGGCGTCGGTGATGACCTTCTTGCGGTCGGCCAGTTCCTTGAAGCGGGTGAAAGCCTGGTCGAGCTCGGATTCATCCAGGGCATGGCCCATCTCGGCCAGCCGGTTGCGCAAGGCATGGCGACCGGAGTGTTTGCCGAGCACCAGGTTGGTCTGGCTGACGCCCACGTCTTCGGGACGCATGATCTCGTAAGTCTGATTGTTCTTGAGCATGCCGTCCTGGTGGATGCCCGCCTCGTGCGCAAAGGCATTCGCGCCGACAATGGCCTTGTTCGGCTGCACGCTAATGCCGGTGTAGTTGCTGACCAGCTTGCTGATGCGGGAGAGCTGGGTGGTGTCGATGCCCGTTTCCAACTTATAGACCGGGTGGCGGGTTTTGAGCGCCATGACGACTTCCTCCAGCGAAGTATTTCCAGCCCGTTCGCCGATGCCGTTGATGGTCACTTCTGCCTGCCTTGCCCCAGCTCGGATGCCTGCCAGCGCGTTGGCCGTAGCCAGTCCCAGGTCATCGTGGGTGTGGACCGAGATGGTGATCTCATCGTTCATGCCGGGCGTGTTGGCCTTGATGCCCGCAATCAGCGCGCCGAACTCTTCGGGCATGGTGTAGCCGACCGTATCGGGGATGTTGAGCGTGGTCGCGCCCGCCCCGATAGCAACACCCAGAACTTCATACAGGAATTCCGGGTCGGAGCGCCCGGCGTCCTCAGGGCTGAATTCCACATCGTCGCACAGCGAGCGGGCATACGCCACCATTTCGCGCACGCGCTCGACCACCTGCTCTGGGGTCATGTTGAGCTTGTGCCGCATGTGGATCTCGGACGTGGCCAAAAAAGTGTGGATGCGGGGATGCTGCGCACTCTGGACCGCTTCCCAGGCCTTATCGATATCGCCCTTTGTAGCGCGCGCCAGCCCGCATATCACCGGGACTTTGACCTGCTCTTCGCCCACAGGTGGGTTGCCAACTTCTTCAGCAATCCGGCGCACGGCTTCCAGGTCATCGGGCGAGGCGGCGGGAAAGCCCGCTTCGATAATGTCCACGCCCAGGCGGGCCAGGTTGCGGGCAACTTCCAGCTTTTCCGCAGAAGTCATCGTTGCGCCGGGAGATTGTTCCCCGTCGCGCAGTGTGGTATCAAAGATTTTCACATAGTTGCTAACCATAAAAAGCTCCTTTCCATGGAGGCATGTACACACGTATACATGTGTACATGTTTACGTTCTTACCTGTCTACTTACCCCAATTCTCCGGCCGCAGCGACCGCACCGCCGCTCCCGCCTGCCACATTTCCGATTCGCGCATGGCTTTGAGTTCAGCTTCCAGGTTTTCACGGTAGTTCGGGTCGGAGTTTTTGTCCAGCACGATGCGCGTTTCCTCACCATCCAGCACACTCTGATAGAGGTCAGAGAAGACCGGGGCAACCGCATCGCGGAACCTATCCTTCCAGTCCAGCGCACCGCGTTGGGCGGTAGTGGAGCAGTTGGCATACATCCAGTCCATGCCGTTCTGGGCCACGAGACGGATCAGGGACTGGGTCAGTTCTTCGACAGTTTCGTTGAAGGCCTCGGAAGGAGTATGCCCGTGCCTGCGCAGCTCGTTGTACTGGGCTTCCATTACCCCTGCCAGCGCGCCCATCAAGATGCCGCGCTCGCCCGTCAGGTCGGAATAAACTTCGTTCTCAAAGGTGGTCGGGAAAAGATAACCGGCGCCAATCGCGATACCCAGGGCGATTGCCCGCTCTTCGGCTTTGCCGGTGGCATCCTGGTGGATGGCATAGCTAGCGTTGATGCCCGAACCGTCAAGGAAGTTGCGGCGCACGCTGGTGCCGGAGCCTTTGGGCGCGACCAGCGCCACGTCCACGTGCGGAGGTGGGATTACACCGGTCTGGTCCTTGTAAGTGACCGAAAAACCGTGTGAGAAATAGAGCATGTCGCCTTCGTCCAGGCACTCGACGATCTTCGGCCACACCGAGCGCTGACCGGCATCGGAGAGCAAATACTGGACGACCGTGCCGCGCTCGGCAGCATCTTCGACGGAGAAGAGCGTTTCACCGGGGACCCAGCCGTCGGCAACCGCTTTGTCCCAATTTTTCGTTCCGCCGCGCTGCCCGACGATGACCGTGATCCCGTTATCGCGCATGTTCAATGCCTGGGCAGGTCCCTGCACACCATAGCCGAGCACGGCCACAACCTCATCTTTGAGCACCTGGCGGGCCTTCTCAAGCGGGAATTCGTCCCGGGTGACCACATTTTCGACTACGCCGCCAAAATCAATTTTTGCCATAAATAATTTCTCCATTTCATCTTGTCATTGCGAGGAGCCCTGAGCGGAGCGTAGCGCAGTCGAAGGGCGACGAAGCAATCTCCTGGTAAAAAGGTCACCATGTAATTGGGAGATTGCCGCGCTCCCTCCGGTCGCTCGCAATGACAGGTGTTTTCAATCCGCGCCGACCGGGACAATTTCTTCCGGGTGCCAGCCATTGCCATTCGCGCCTGGCGTGCGGCGGATACCGCAATGCTCACCGCGGGTCATCGCCACCTGTCCCGTGCGGACCATTTCCATGATGCCGATCGGGCGCAGCAGCTCGATCATGCCTTCGACTTTGTCCTCTGTGCCAGTGGCTTCCACGATCACGGAATCAGGCGCAACGTCCACGATGCGCGCGCGGAAGATGGCTACCAGGTTGTTGATCTCGCTGCGCTGCTCGGGAGTCGCCTTGACTTTGATCAGCGCCAGGTCACGGGTCACGGATGGCTGGCGAGTCACATCCTGCACGTCGATCACGTTGACCAGCTTGTACAGGTTGGCCTCGATCTTATGGGCGTCCGTATCGTTCTCGCAGTTCGTCACGATCGTCATGCGCGAAACGCCGGTTTTTTCTGTACGCCCGACCGCCAGCGACTCGATATTGAAATTCCGGCGGCGAAACAGCGATGCCACCCGGTTCAGCACCCCAGGCTTGTCTTCGACAAGTGCGATAAATGTATATTGCATGTGATTTCTCCTGAAACCTATCCCCCGCCCTTCGGGCACCCCCTTCCCTGGCAGGGAAGGGGGCAGGGGGGATAGGTCATCTATTCCGTTTCCTGCCTCACCGGCCGTCTCAGCATCTGATCTAACGCGGCGCCGGTGGGAACCATCGGGTAGACTGCTTCTTCCTGCTCCACGCGGAACTCGAGCAGCACTGGCCCGGGCGTATTGCGCGCAAATGTGATCGCATCCTGCACTTCTTCGGGTTTGGTCACCAACCGTGCAGGGATTCCATGCGCTTCGGCGATTTTCACGAAATCGGGCGTGCGCATGTTGACCGCCGAATAGCGTTTCTCGAAGAAGAATTCCTGCCACTGGCGCACCATGCCCAGGAAGTTGTTGTTCATGATGGCGATCTTGACGTTGGCGTTTTCCTGCACTGCCGTGGATAGCTCCGCCTGCGTCATCTGGAAACCGCCATCGCCGACAACCGTCCAGACTTCTTCGTCCGGTTGAGCGAACCAGGCCCCAATCGCGGAAGGCAGGCCGAAGCCCATCGTGCCCGCGCCGCCGGACGAAAGCCAGCGCTTGGGTTTTTCCATGAAATAGTATTGAGCCGTCCACATCTGGTGCTGGCCGACGTCCGTGGTGACGATGGCGCCTCCTTCGGTGGCATTCCACAGGCTATGGACCAGGTGCGACACATGCAGTTTGCCATCTTCCGGCCAGCTCATGATGCTGCGGGCATCCCCGTCGGCTTTCCACTCTTTAATCTGCATCATCCATTCTTCATGCTCGTACTCGTCCACCATCGGGACCAGATCGGTCACCACTGTCTTCAAGTCGCCGACCAGCGGCACATCCGCTTTGACGTTCTTGTGAATTTCTGAGGGGTCGATATCGATGTGGATTTTCTTCGCGCCGGGAGCATAGGTAGCGAGCGTGCCGGTCACGCGATCGTCGAAGCGCATGCCAAAGGCTAAAAGCAGGTCGGCGTTCTGGATCGCCAGATTGCAGTGCGCTTCGCCATGCATCCCCATCATGCCCAGGCTGAGTTCATGCGAAGCAGGGAACGCGCCCAAGCCAAGCAAGGTCATCGCCACCGGGGTATTGGTCTTGACGGCGAAATGCTGTAAAACTTCCTCCGCGCCTGACATCATGACACCATGCCCGCACAGGATGACCGGTTTTTTGGCCTTCTCGATGAGTTCGACCGCTTTCTGCAAATCGGATTTCGGCGCATGCCAGGGCGGCTGATATCCCGGCAGTTTGCAGTCTGCGGGATACTCGAATTCCGTCTGCTCAATCTGGGCGTTCTTGCAGATATCGATCAGCACCGGGCCCGGTCGCCCGCTGCGAGCGATATAAAAAGCCTCCCGCACCACTTCGGCAACCTCGTCGGCCCGCGTGATCAGGTAGTTGTGTTTGGTGATCGGCAGGGTAATGCCGGTCACGTCCGTTTCCTGGAAGGCATCGCCGCCAATCAAGTGCGCGTGTACCTGTCCGGTAATGAACACCGTTGGCGACGAGTCCATCATCGCCGTGGCAATCCCGGTCACCAGGTTGGTCGCGCCCGGACCAGACGTTGCCATCGCCACACCCACTCTGCCCGAGGCCCGCGCATAACCGTCGGCCATGTGGGCCGCGCCCTGCTCGTGCCGCACCAGCACGTGATGGACCGGATAGCTGAGCATGGCATCGTAGATCGGCATGTTCGCCCCACCCGGGTAACCAAACACTACTTCCACGCCCTCCCGCACCAGGCATTCCCACAAAATTTCTGCACCGCTTAATTTCATGATTTCTCTCCTTTCGTGTGTCATTGCGAGGGCGCTAGCCCGAAGCAATCTCCTCATCACCGGGAGATTGCCACGCTCCCTACGGTCGCTCGCAATGACATCAACAATCTAACACCGCGCCCGTATCCGCGCTGGTGACAAAATACGAATAGCGCTTCAACCACTTGCTCTGGATCTTGGACTGGAACGGAGGCAGCTCGCTCAAGCGTTGACGGATTTCCGCCTCACTCAAACGGACTTCGAGCCTGCGTTCCGTTAAATCGATCTCGATCAGGTCCCCGGCTTTGAGCGCGCCGATCGGGCCGCCCGCAGCCGCCTCCGGTGAGACGTGACCGATGCAGGCCCCGCGCGTCCCGCCGCTGAAGCGGCCGTCGGTGATCAGCGCAACCTTGTCGCCTAGCCCTTGCCCCATGATGGCCGAGGTCGGCGAGAGCATCTCCTGCATCCCGGGTCCGCCCTTCGGGCCCTCGTAACGGATCACGACCACATCCCCGGCCTGGACTTCACCCGCCAGGATGCCCTTCAGCGCCTCATCCTGCGATTCGTAGATACGCGCCGGGCCGCTGAACCTCATCATCTCCGCGCTCACGCCGCCCACCTTGACGACCGCGCCTTTAGGAGCCAGGTTGCCGAACAAAATCGACAACCCACCCCGTTTCGAATGCGCATTTTCGTAGCGACGGATCACATCCTCATCCTGGATGTCGCAACCCTGGATCGATTCCCCCAGCGTCATACCGCTGACCGTCGGGCGGTCGAAATGCAGCATGCCCGTGCTCCACTGGATTTCATTCAAAATAGCGGGAATACCGCCGGCCCGGTGCACATCTTCCATATGCCACTTGCCTGCCGGGCTGACCTTGCAGATATGCGGCACCTTGTCAGCCACGGAATTGATGCGCTCCAGCGGGTAAACCACGCCGGCTTCGTTGGCCAGCGCCAGCGTGTGCAGCACGGTGTTGGTCGAGCCGCCCATCGCCATATCCAGTGCGAAGGCATCATCAATGGCATCCGCTGTCACAATATCGCGCGGCTTGATATCCCGTTCCAGCAGGGTCAATACTTGGGAAGCGGCTTTCTTCGCCAGTGCTTCGCGCTCTTCCGTCTTTGCCAACGCTGAACCGTTATAGGGCAGCGCCATCCCCAGCACTTCCATCAGGCAGTTCATCGAGTTGGCCGTGAACATCCCGGAACAGGAGCCACATGATGGGCAGGCAAATTTTTCTAAAATGGATAGTCGTTTTTCATCAATTTTCCCCGCTGAATAAGCGCCGACACCTTCGAAAACCGAGATCAGGTCGATCGTCTCACCTTCGGGCGTGCGTCCCGCTGCCATCGGTCCGCCGGAGACGAAAATAGTCGGGATATTAACCCGCATCGCCGCCAGCAGCATCCCGGGCACGATCTTGTCGCAGTTCGGGATGCAGACCATGGCGTCGAACCTGTGGGCTTCGATCATCGTCTCGACGCAGTCAGCAATCAGTTCCCGGGAAGGAAGCGAGTATTTCATCCCCATGTGACCCATGGCGATGCCGTCGTCCACGCCGATGGTATTGAACTCGAACGGCACACCGCCCGCGGCGCGCACCGCCTCCTTGACCAGCTTGCCGAAGTCCTGTAAATGGACATGCCCGGGCACTATATCCACATACGAATTGACAATTGCCACAAACGGCTTGCTAAAATCGTCATCTTGCAGCCCGGTAGCTCGCAGCAGTGCGCGGTGAGGGGCCTTATCGTAACCTTTCTTGACAGTATCAGAACGCATGACTCTCCTTAGCATGACTCCAAAATCTCCTGATTTTGGACCGCGTTCCAAAGTCTGGAGACTTTGGAGTCCGATATAAAAAAACCGCCCGATTGCAGTCGGGCGGCTCTTTCTCTTTTCCAGGTGTGCTTATCTTTCAGTCACGATCCTGACCGGTCCAACCACAAGGGATCTCTCCTTCGTAAGAAGGAGGACAATAATCAGGACAACGACAATGTCAAAGGTTTGGATGAAGTTCATTTTGGCTTCCTTTCGAAAACAAAAAAGCCGCCCGTGGTTGGGCGGCTTGTGTTTCTTTATGCCGGTGTGCTTACTTAGCTCTCACCGCTGCCATCCCAACCACATTCTGGTCCTTAAGAATAAGGACCGAAATAATAACGATAAGGACGAGGCTGGAGAAAATGGTTTGCATGGCTTATTTTAGGTATTTCGCCCGATTATAGGCGCTTTTAGAAATAAGTCAAGTGCCAATTGTTGCATTTTCGTTTTGTTTATACAATCTTAACGCTACTATCCGTCAGGCAGCACGAACCTGCCCGCATTATTGCTAGAAAATATCTTGTCTGACGTTGAACGCCTTGCAGATTTCACGTATTTCTTCTGAGCTTAGGCCTTCAGCAATCTCGCCAGCGGAAAGGTTGAGGTATTCATATTTCGCAGCAGCTTCGGCATATTCCACTCGGTCCGCGGCGCGCTTCACCGAGACATCCGAGCGCGCCATCACACCATGTTTCGCCCAGACCACGATGCGGTGCTTACGCAGGGACTCCACGTTGTCTGACATCAGTTCAGTCGAGCCGGGCACGCAAAAGGGGATAAATCCGATCCCCTCGGGCAAGTTGAGGATGGTTTCCGGTTGCCAGCGCAGGAGATGGGTGTTCAGGTATTGCACATCCTGGTAACGAGGGATATGGCTGAGAAAGGTTAAATACACCGGTTGGGCGTGGATGAGGGCGTGAAAATTCGTACCCGTGGAACAAATCTGGTCATAATGCACGGCCAGGTGCGAGTTGAACTCGCTGGTGACACGATCGAAGCGGCGCTGGTAGGAAGTGTAAAGTTTGCCGGTTCTGCCGCCTTCGTCCACCTGGATGCAGGCAAGATGGGCAGCAGGCTCACTTATGATTTCGCGCAGGCGGCGACCGGAACCGCTGACAATGATGGTAGCGCCCGCCAGCTCCTGGACGGGCTGCGGCAATTCGATTTCATCTACCAGTGGAAAGCTGGCGCGGACTTCAACCGGCCAGCGCAGGCAGATGGAAATATTACCGGCCGCGCCTTCACTGGCTTCGATTTCGGTCATACGATATCCGGCCTGGCCTATCATTTTGAGCAGATCATCAAGTTCGAGATGAGGAGGGTGTACCATGTTTTTTCCTTATGGAGGCAAAAAATCTTTGCGCACACATCATCCCGGCCAGTCTGGCTGCCCGGATGATGTTTTCCTATTTTATCCGAAAGCCTTTCTCAAAAACTAACCCAAAGGCAGCCTTTGGTATTGTGTCATTTTTTGTCCACTTTCTTGTGGGGGTTTTCCATACCAACAGGGGAACATTTTTACGTATAACAACGTTATTAGTGTGTTCAAAAGAGAACAAAGGAGACTTTAAAGATGAAAACCAAAATCCTATATTCCATGATTTTCTTTATCCTGTTGATGGCTGCCTGCGCCCCTGTGGCAACGCCGGAACCCCTTGCGCCAGTTCAGCCAGAACCCGCCCCGGTTTCTGGCCTGGCCATCGTGCAAAGCATTGAAGTTCAGGTTCGGGAAAACTCCCCGATCCAGGTCAATGCGATCGTGCGCGGCCAACTGCCCGACAGCGGCTGCACGACCATCTCTTCGATTGACCAGACGCGCGACGGAAATACATTTCGCCTGACCCTGACGACCACCACCGATCCGCTGGCCCTGTGCGCCGCTGCGCTCACCCCCTTCGAGCAAGTGGTAACGTTGGATGTAAGCAATCTGCCGCCCGCCCGATACATCGTGAATGCAAACGGCATTGAAAGCTCGTTCGACCTGTTGGCCCGGGATCCCTCGATCTTCAAGCAGCAGCTTGTCGAAGCGTTAAACTCGCACAATTACGAGCTACTGCGGTTGATGATGGACGAATCCCTGATGATCGCGTTCTGGCGCTCCGAAGGGTCAGCCTATGAGGTGGAACCTGCCATCGAGCAACTTCGCGTGAACTATCTCAACAACACTGCTGCGATCACAGCCGACCCGGCTAAGAATCTGATTGAACTGCTCGGCGGCACGGATCCAATTTCGATCCTGGGTCCGGATGGGCAACAGATCCAGGCCAGCGCCCTGTATGTCTCTGGTTGGGGGTTGGACGGCAAGGATGAAGCTATCCTCTTCGTGGCAACCCAGCCCGACGGAAGGCTGTACTGGCACGGCGTCCTGGTTGCCAAGGGTGGGTTTGCGGAACAGATTCCGGTGACCGGCCCGAGCCAGCCCATTGACACGAACGCGTATGCGGCCAATATCCAGTACATTATGGCGCAGCAGGATGTGTCCATCTACAGCGGTCCCGCGAGCAGCTTTGAAGTGCTCGGCAAGTTGTACAGTGGGCAGATCGCAATGGTAACGGGAACAAACGTCAACGGTAACTGGTGGCGAGTGGTCTGCCCGAATAACACGACTGGCAATTGCTGGGTCTCGGCGGATCGCAGTCTCACCCGGCCCACGACGCTGCCGAACAATAACCAGTCCCCTCCCGATACAGAAGCGATTCCCACTATCTCGATCGTGGAAGTTGTACGAGACGGCACCGTCACGATCAAGACCCAGAACTTCCCTGCCAACACAAAGTTCTACGTGCGCATGGGCAAGATGGGCACCAAGGGCGTCGATGGGATCCTGGTTGATGCTTTCAACTCAAGAAAAGGCGGCAGCTTCACCGCAACCTTCGATATCCCCTGGAAGCTATATGGCGAGAAGCAGATCGCCATCCGGCTGGAGAGCAATAACGGGTATTACAGTTACAACTGGTTCGACAACGCCACTTTTGCGAACACAAAGCCGGATCTGACCGATTACCTGGCCACGAACGTCAAGTATGTGATGGCGCTGGACACGATCGTTATCCGGAACGGACCAGGGTCTCAATATGCCGCCATCGGATCAGTCGCCTATGGGCAGACGCCCAAAGTCACCGGTATAAGCAAAGACGGCGATTGGTGGCGCATCGTTTGCCCCGACGGCAAGGCGGGCAGCTGCTGGGTATCAGCAAAGCCCAAGAACACGAAGCCTACCGATGCTCCGGCTTCCGATTCGGCCCAGCCCACGAACGTCAAGTACGTATTGGCCTTACAGAATGTCTCTATCCATAACGGACCAGGCAACAAACACAACGTCATTGGTTCCGTTGCAAGCGGCCAGATTGCCAAGGTGACCGGCATCAGCGAGAATGGAAAATGGTGGCGGGTCATCTGCCCCAATGACACGGTTGGCAGTTGCTGGGTGTCTGCAGACCAAAATCTCACGAGACCGACCGATCTCACCGGAAATGCGGATGTGCAGAGCGTTGAAATCCAAATTATCGAATCATCTCCGGTCCAGGTAAATGCCATCGCACGCGGGCAACTGCCCGACGCCGGCTGCACGACGATTTCCGGCGCCAGCCAGGTCCGCAACGGCAACACCTTCACGGTGAAGGTGACGACCAAAACCGATCCGGCGGCATTGTGCGCCCTCACGTTGACACCGTTTGAGCACGTGATCTCGCTGGACGTGAGCAGCCTGATCCCTGCCAAGTACATCGTCAATGTCAACGGCGTGGAAGAATCGTTTGAACTGCCCGGTGCAGCTTCTGTAACACAATAAGTCAGAGGATCGCACAACGCGATATGAAAAAGTAATGAAACGACCCTGAAGGTTTTCCGGCAGACCAGGTGAGAGATGGGAAACCGCCTGAAAATGAAATGGTTGTGAAGAAAACCTTCAGGGTCTGCATTTCGAAATCTGTGATCCGTATCCAAACCAAACTTTCCTAAGGAAATAAGATGAAAACCAAACCCTTATCGGTACTTATGCTTACACTCGTAATGATCCTCAGCGCTTGTTCCCCCTTCATGATTGTCAGCTCAACCGGGGAACAGCCGACGCCAGTCGAGGAGTTGATCCCTGCTACAGGCTACCAGGATATAGACGTGGTTCAGGTTGAAGTGGAAGTCGGTGTCGGCTCTCCCATACCTGTCCACGTAATCGTAAGCGGGGACCTTCCCGATCCCTGCTCTCAGGTCGAACATACCGAAATCGAGCAGGACGGTTCGAACTTCATTCTCACCCTTTTTGCAACCCCTGCAAACGAAGAAGGCTGCATCAAAGATACTTTGCCGTTCAAGATGGGCATCCCCCTGAACGTCATCGGCCTGCCGGCCGGTTCTTACTCGGTAACGGTGAACGGCATGCGCGCGGACTTCAGCCTGGACGCCGGCAATTCGACCTCCTCCCTGCGCACGGCTGACATGCCCATCGTCAAGGACGACATCCGGGTGGACAGCGTCAATATCGAGTATGGCGTCGGTTCCCCCCTCCCGGTCCATGCGGTTGTTTCTGGAAATCTGCCAAATGCCTGCGCGCAGCTAGGCGAGATCCGCTTGCATCGTGACGAGACCACCTTCTTCATCCGGCTGGTTGCGTATGTCCCAGCCCAGACCGATTGCAATGAAGACAGCATCCCGTTCCGACTCGAGGTTCCCTTAAACGTTGTCAACCTTCCCGAAGGCCCGTATGTTGTGAATGCCAATGGTGTAACCGCCAGTTTCGATCCGCGCACGCGCCCGGCGCCGGCCGATGAGGAGGGGTCTCTCGAAGAGCGCAATCTCATTTCCGTCGAGCACGTGGGAGTGCAGGTTGGAGAAGGCTCGCCCATCCCGGTCGAGATCGTCGCCAGCGGAACATGGCCCGACCTGTGCGCCCAGATCGCAGAAGTCCAAAGCAAGGTGGATGGCTTCCAGATCGACATTACGGTTCTGGCCAGCACGGTCGAAGCGTGCCCACCCGATCACCTCGGACTCCCCTTCCGCTTTGCGATCCCTCTCAACATTGTAGAACTGCCCGAAGGTACGTACACCATCACCGTTAACGGGACCAGCACAACCTTTGATCTACCTGTCTCTCAATAAAGAGGGAAGGACCTGCAAAGTCGTTTTTATAAGCACAATTTAGTCAAAGGAAATCCAATGTCTACAATGACTGGTAATCTCGCAAACGAACAACCTTTCTCTTCACCAAAACATTCCGGCTCTCGATATCAAATCATCTCGAGAGCCGGAACGAAAGGCATCGCTTCACTATGTTGCATTTATCTCATCTTTATAGTTGGAGGAGTATGAACCATCCTCAAACTGACCATAACGATATTTCTGGCGCAAACTGGCACATTCTAGGGGATCTCGAATTACCGGTTCATTTCGATGCCGATCCTGGGATCAATACGTGGCTGACGGAGTTACTCAGCCCCCTTAACTTGAACGCGGATTTTCAGAATAAGGTTATGAATTCTGCCCTGGAAGCGGCTTCGCGGGTTTCAAAAGCCGAAACTGAACAGGCCTTCGAACACATCCATCTTCACATCTTTGTCCCTTCGAAGCGCCAGTCGGACGGGCAGACTTGGGGCTTCTTCCGGATCGAAAAAATTGAAAATTCGATCCCAGAAAAAGACATCCCCGACCATGCGATAGAGCTTTACCTTTATCTGGAGAGTCAATGAAGCAAACTCAAGCCGCACTTGGGAAATCGGCTGGTAGAAGGCCGAAAACAAGGGTGCGGAACGGGTGTGCGCTCGTTCCGCACCCTTGTTTTTTGTCCTGAGCCTGCCCGCCCCGGTAGAGCGCAGCGGGCCAGGGTCGAAGGATCGGATATCTTCTCAACTTTTATGATTTACTGAACTTAGGATTTCCCGCGCCAATGCATCCAGGTTTTTTTCTCTCGCCAGGTTTTCGGCAATTTTGGTCTGTTGTAACGTGAGGGAAGCTGTAAGTTCACCGCGGATCCTTTCACAGCGGGCGCGCAAGTTCGGTGTGACTGCAGGGTGCGCAAGGACAGTGATTGCCACTGCCAGTTTCGTCTGAGCAGAAATTTTATTCTGGGTCTCTGCGAAGGAGACCAGAGCATTCAAAAGGATGGGCACCCATTTTTCTTTATTGGCAGCAGTATATGCTTCCAAAAACAGGCGTTGCGCCTCTTCGTTGGATCCAAGCGTAGCATGGACCTGCCCCATGTGGACGATGGTCTGTGCGGCGAACATCTGGTCGCCGATTTCCTTCGATAAGGCAAGGCTTTGTGTGAAGCACCAAAGCGCCTCTTCACTTTCACCCTGAGACAGGGAAACCATCCCAAGCATATCCAGGCCGAAAGCATGCGCCCAGCGATCCATGTTCGCTTCTGCGATTTCGTTGCTTTCCTGCACAATAGAGCGCGTTGCTGGAATGTCTGCGAGCGCTAAGGTTGTCATGCCCAGATACAACATGCAAAAAACTAGACCCCGCGGGTCGCCAACAGAACGCCAGAGCTTTAAGCTCTCGGTCAACTGCTGTTGGGCCTCGGTGAACTTCTCCTGCTGGTAAGCCACAATGCCGAGCACGCTGATGGGAATAGCAATGTGCCAGGGCGAATCGAGCACCTTGCCGCAGCCGAGACTTTCGGTCGTCAGGCGGCTTGCTTCTGAAATATCGCCTGTCAGCAAGGCCAGGTAGCCCCAATTCCCGTAAATGTAGTACAGAACTTCGGGATCATTCGCCTCCTGGGCGATTTCCAGGCTTTCCCCTAGCAGGGTGGTCGCCCGCTCCACATTCCCCATGCGGAACTCGAACCAGCCCAGGGAATCCACCAGAAAAGCAAAAGCGGACATTTCTGCTGCGCTCTGCAGGCCGGCAGGCGCGCCATACGAACGGAACCCCTCCACAGCCGGTTTGAACGCCGAGATCGCTTCCGCGTAATAGCCGTGAACTTCCAAATACCAGCTCAGGCAGGGGATCATCTTTCTGAGCAGGTCAAGCCGTCGGTTTTCGATCGCCCAATGCCAGCTTGCATACCAGTTGCTCGTCTCTGCCCGGATTTGCTGTGAGGTTTGCGCTTGTCGATCGCTTTTGAACGGACCTTCCAGGGCTGCTATCCAATCGGTGTAGAAAGCAGCGTATTTCTCGAGGGCCCGCGCTTCCTCTTCCGGATCGGACTGCAGTTCGGCAAACGTGTACTGGCGGATCAATTCATGCAGTTCATAACGGTCAATGCTTCTACTATGTCGTAGCAGGGATTTATCCACCAGAGAGGAGAGCAGAGGAAGGGATGCTCCTGTGGTTGCAACGGCGGCTGCACGGCTGAACCCGCCCTGAAACACGGACAATTTCATCAACAGGCTGCGTTCCTCGCTGGTCAGCATCTCCCAGGTGTGATCGAAGACGGTCTTGATCGAGCGATGCCGCTCGGGAACGTCATGTTTCCTGGTTTCGAGGAGGTCCAGGCTTCGCTCCAGTTCAAGCGCGATTTCCCGGCAGGACAAAACCCGCACCCAGGAGGCAGCCAGTTCGATAGCAAGCGGCAATCCACCGACAAGTTTACAAATCCGGACGATCGCCGCAGTATCCTCTACATCTACTGAAAAATTCTGCGAAGCCTGGCGGGCGCGCTGGAGGAAAAGCTGGGTAGCGCTATTGCTTTCAAGATTTGCACCCTTTTCTTCAGGGACAGGCAAGCCCTGCACTTCGAAGAGCCATTCCCATTGCAAGCGTAAAGGCTCGCGCGAAGTAACCAGCATCGTGACATGTTGGGTCCTTTGGAGGATCTCACTCAAAGCGCTGCCACCCTCCAACAGGTGTTCCATGTTGTCGACCACAAGGAGGATTTCTCTAGTTTGAAGAAAGTTGGAAAGCTGCACAATGGGCTCAGCAGGACCAGAGAAGGCCAGCCCAACTGTATCTGCAAGGACGGGGATGATGGACTCGATAGTGCCGATACCAGCCAGGGAGATGAAGAAAACGCCGTCTGCGAAATGTGCTTGAAATTGGCTTCCCGCTTCGATGGCAAGGCTGGTCTTGCCAACACCGCCCGGTCCCGTCAGAGTGAGCATGCGGCATGCAGGATCCAGCAATTGCCTGCCGATCATGGAGATTTCGTGTTCACGACCGATCAAAGGGGTCGGAGAGACCGGCATCTTTCCCGGACGTGGCACGGAAACAGAGGGAGTTTCATCGGGGGGAAGAGGCGAGATCCGGTTCAGGCTGGCAATCGCTTTTTCCTGTCTGGCCACTTTCAGAAAGAATTCGTGCTGGTCAGATGGAATCTCCAGGTGCTGTGCAAGCAGTTCGGCAATCTGGCGCGACGGACGGCGCTCGTCTGATTCGATTTTGAAGATTAGCGAGGCGGAACATCCCACCCGTCGGGCGAGTCCCTGTTGCGTCAAGTCGAGCGCCCTACGGCGACGTTTGACCCAGGTTCCGAAAGAATGATCCACAGTTACTAAGGTTTGTTCCAATAAGACCCGATCACGATTAAATAATTGTACTACTTTCTATCCAATTTTTTGTGCGAGAATTTATAACCGGCAATGTTATCTTTTCGGTATAAAGACGCTCATAAAAGTTTTCTTGAACTTGCAGAATGGAGATGAGCAGTTTCCATTGCGAGATGCGGATTTGTCCAGTCTTTGTGTGATTAACAGTGAGGGTTTATGGTACCCGTTAGAGGCGAGTTTGTCGTTTAATAATGGCAACAAATCAGACGGTATGCAATCAGAATAAGAGGAGCAGAAACTATGTAAATCACACAAACTCGTTCTTCAAAATTTATTGGTTTTACCCATATAGAAAGGATTTAGTGATGACAACCCCAATCGTAATGCTTGTTTTGATGCTTGCACCCTATTTAGTTTTTCGCCTGGTTTCAATGGCTACGCACAGAGACTTCGATGACCGCAAAGCGGCGTCTATTGGCCTTTCGCTTCTATTCATATTTACTGGTGTTGGACATTTCATTGATACTGGTTCAATGTCACAAATGTTGCCACCCTGGGTACCTGCCCGCGTTCTTCTCATCTATCTAACCGGGGTTCTGGAATTCGGTATCGCGGTTGGTTTCTTAGTTGGAAGATTCAGGTATTTTGCAGGCTGGGTTGCTGCCGCAGTACTCATTTTGTTCTTTCCAGGAAACATCTACGCCGCGATAAATCATATCCCAATGGGCGGCCATGCCTGGGGTCCTGTCTATCTCCTGATTAGGGCCCCACTGCAAGCCATCATCATATTATGGGTATATTGGTTCACAATCAGGCAACCTGGTGTCGACCCTAATGAAGGCAATCCTGCCGATGCTCTTCCACTTCAGATTCAAAATTAATCAAGGAGACTCCAATGACACTCGTCTCAATCACCCGCTTACGGCTCCGGTCTTGGCACTATCTACCGGCATTCTTCATCCAAGCAGTTCGTTCATCCTGGCAGGCCAAATCGGCAGAAGGCAGTCTCTCGGTCTCAATTCTGCAAGAAGCCCGGAATACGTTCTGGACTCGAACGGTCTGGGCTAATGAAAACGCTATGAAATCCTACATCGTATCCGGTGTCCATAAACGAGTTATGCGCAACTTGCTGGAATGGTGTGACGAAGCTGCAGTCGTCCATTGGGAACAGGATGACTCACAACCCCCAACCTGGGAAGAAGCTTTTCGCCACCTCAAGAAAGAGGGAAGGCCATCTAAGGTTAATCATCCCTCGAACGATCACCTGGCTTATCAGTTTCCTATACCACGAGTACGCCTCACCGGAGTATTGAGCTTCAAGTGAAATGGCTGTTTTTAATCGGTCCCTGACATTGGATGACCTGGAAACCAATATTGTCGATCTGATACATTCGGCCCCATGGGTTGATAAAACATGACCCATTGAAAAAATCAAAAAGGAAAAATACTATGACTACACTTTCTTTAATACGTTGGCTTGTCGCTGCAATACACCTATTGGCGCTGGGCTTGGGTCTCGGTGCAATTTGGTCTCGAAGACGCGCGCTAAAAGGCCTGCCCGATCCAAAAAACCTGCAGCGCGCAATCTACGCCGACACTCTATGGGGAATCGCTGCTCTGCTGTGGATCACAACCGGCCTGGCCCGGGCGTTTGCAGGACTGGAGAAGGGGAGCGCTTACTACCTGGCCAGCAACGCTTTTATACTGAAGATGGTATTGCTTGGGCTGGTATTGCTACTTGAAGTGTGGCCCATGGTAACCCTTATTCGCTGGCGAATTCAAATCTCGCGTGGAGAAGCCATCGATACCCAAAATGCCAAGCGTCTCTCTCTGATCAGTGCCGTACAGACAACTCTCGTAGTGACCATGGTTTTTGCGGCTACAGCAGTGGCTCGAGGTCCGGCCTTTTGATGAGGCAGGTAGTCGGCCACTCAGGAAAAGAAAATTAGTCACGTTGTCCAAACAAGCCATTTCAACTTCGGTGGAATAAGTGAGACAGAACAAACCTTCCATCAATCATTTCCCGGGAGCCGACTGGCAGATTCTAGGTGTACTCGAACTGCCAGTCGGTTCAAACGTGGATGATAAGATAAACATAAACTTATTGCTGATGGAAATCCTCAAACCGCTCAAACTGCAGGTCGACTTCAGGAATAAGATTTTAACATCCGCGCAGGACGCGATAGCACTTGCTATCCAAGATGTGGCCGTGAAGGAGACCGAACCTGTCCGTCTTCTCATCTTTGCTCCGGCAGATTACAAATCAAGCAGACAAATCTGGGGATTCTTTCGGATCGGGAAATCAGGATATTCCATAGTGGATGGGAATCCTTTCAATCACTCGATTGAGTTCTATTTATATTTGGAAAACAAATAGGCAAACACTCAGATCAGGAGCTCCAGCAAAACGGCCTGCAATGACTTGCCAACGACACGTTCACGCGCCGCATCAACTTGTTTTGGCGTGAGTTGCGTTTCCAACTGAGAGCGTTGTTTTTCAGCGCAATCTTTCGAGTCTTGTGGGCTGGCCGAGTGCTGGAGTACGAGAATCGCCAACTCCAAGGCCCGATCGCTTTGTCCCTCTTGTGCGCAACAAATACACAAACCTGCTAGGGCGTCCAAAACGTTTGGGGTAACTCCAGCAGTCAATGCGATTTGAGCGGCCTGCAAAAAGACCTGGCGCGCCATAGCTCCGTCACCCGTTAACAAGGCAAAGTAGCCCTGCAAGTTGAGCACTCGTGACCAGCCCCACTGGTCACCAATTTCTTGATAGAGCGCAACACTCTCATCAAACAGACGCCCTGCCTCCACATATTCGCCCGCCAATTGTGCTGCCACAGCCATCCGCTCCAGCCTCAATCCCATACCCCAACGGTCGCCGATTTCTGTGACGAGAGGCAACCCCTCTCGCAAGGCATCCTCGGCTTCAGTCACCTTGCCCAGCCTTTGTGCGGTCCGAATAAAAAGATTGCCGGAGAATGACATGAGATGTGGATCGCCAATGACATGGGCAGCCATCAATCCCTCGTGGAGCATCTGATACGCCTCCAGGTATTCTCCAAGTTCGTGTGCTACCACGCCCCGTGCGATACTGTAGTTTGCCTGGAGCCAGGCATGTTGCAGCGAGCGACTGAATGGCAGGCCCTCTTGCAGGCTTCGCAAGGCTTCCCCAAAGTCGCCAATGATCCAACACAGATAGCCGTAATGAAGCAGTGCATGAGTCAGGATAAAGATTTCATCTAGTGGGCGCAATAGATCAATGCTTAAACGGTACAGCTTTATGGCCCGGTCATTATGCCCCAAACGCAGGTTGAAGAAGGCTTGATGCGCCAGCAATTCGCCCAGAGCGCCTTCAAGCTTCGCTCTCTCAGGCACGGTTCTTTCTCGTCCAGAGGCAGCCAGCCATCCCTGTGCCATCTCAGCGCTGCGCTTGAAGACGACCTCGCCCTCTTGGAAAAAATCGTGGAGTTCATAAAAATAATACAACGGCCAGGTCGCACCACGCAACAGGCTAATTTGTTGGTGGGTTCCGGCAACCTCCCAGGCGGTGCGAATGTTGTCAATATCGGTGTTTAGTTCGGCGAACGCATCCTTCTGGTGACTACTGGTCAGGGCTGACTCACGCGCTTGAAGCAAGGTTAGATAATATTCAGCGTGTTTCTTAGTGATGACGATTTCCTCTTGCGCCTTTGCCTGCAAGTTCGTAGCGGCGTACTGCCGGATCAGCTCATGTAGAGCATATCGGCCATCTTCGCTTCGTTGCACGAGCGATTTACCAACCAGAGCCGAAAGGGCTAGCAAAGTTGCCCCCGCCACCACCTCGGCCGCCTCGCGCGAAAAGCCTCCTTGAAAAACAGAGAGTTGCCGCATTACCTGACGCTCTTCGTCTATGAGCAGACTCCACGAGTAATCGAAGACTGCACGAATGGAACGGTGGCGCGGCGGCATATCTCGTTTTGTTGTAGCAAGAAAATCCAAGCCGTGCTCGATCTCTATCACAATTTCGCGAAACGAAAGAGTGTTTACCCAAGCCGCTGCGAGCTCAAGAGCCAGCGGCAAACCTTCCACAAGTTGGCAAATTTGCGCGATGGCTTGAGCATCTCCCTGTTCGGGAGTGAAATTCACCTTCGCTTTTCGCGCGCTCTGGAGGAACAAAGCCACGGCACTATTGGATCCCAAGTCATCTAATTCAATAATGGATGGTGTTGGAAGTCCCTGAACTTCAAATGTCCATTCCGCGCGAAGATTTAATTGCTCCCGGGAGGTGGTCAGTAATTTAATGTCGGGTGCGAATTTTAATAGTTCGTCCAACAGTTCGATGCCATTCAGCAGATGTTCGAGATTATCAAGGACAAGCAATATGTGCTTCTCCTTGAGGTAATTAAACAACTGCGATTTCAACTCTATTGTGCCGGAATAAGAGAAGACCAGTGCGTCGGCAATTGCAGGAATGATAAATTTAGGTGCGCTTGTGCCAACCAGTGAGACGAAACAAGCCCCATAATTGAACGAGTCCCGCAGCCGATGCGCGACCTCTAATGCCAGGCGAGTTTTACCCACTCCGCCTGGACCAGTTAAGGTCAATAAGCGACATGAAGGGTCTTGAAGTTGCTGAATGACCATGCGGAGCTCATGTTCCCTGCCCATAATAGGAGTTAAGGAAAGGGGCAAGTTCGTTTTGATTTGATAAGGGGTGGAAATAAGCTGCGGCGCGACATGAGGCGCTAACCAGTCTAGGCTTTCCACTCTTTTTTCCTGTCGCGCCACGTTCTTGAACAGACTATGCTGATCGGGTGGAATCTCTAATTGCTCTGCCAGCAATTCTGCAATCTGGCGCGAGGGACGTCGGTTATCTGATTCGATCTTGAAAATTAGCGAGAGGGAACATCCCACCCGTCGGGCGAGTTCTTGTTGGGTCAGATCGAGCGCCCTACGGCGACGTTTGACCCAGTTGCCGAAGGAGTAGTCCGGAATTGACATGTCTGAACAACTTACGCCAAATCATAATTAGGCAATTGTACTACTTTTTGTCCAATTATTTGTGCTGAAATTTCACACCATCTTTATCCGAAGAAGAATAAAGTATATGCATACGAATTCAATGTAACACCGGGCTCGATACCGTTTTAGAAGCAAACAGAAGGAAGTTGTCATGAATAATTTGAACCAATCTTATCAGTATGAGGAAGAGGAATTGGTCGGTATGGCGTCGAATGGCGATCTGGACGCTTTCAACGAGCTCGTGTTGAGCTATCAAAACATGGCATACAATTATGCTTACGCCCTGCTTGGTGACCCTGCTTCGGCTGACGATGCCACGCAAGAGAGTTTCATCAAGGCGTTTCAGAATCTTGGCCGCTTTCGCGGCGGTTCATTTCGCGCCTGGCTACTCAGGATCGTGACCAACACTTCCTATGATTTGTTACGCCAGTCCAAACGGCGACAGATCCAACCGCTGTTCCCCGAGAATGAAGATGGGGAGGAAGTGGAATCGCCGGCCTGGCTGGTCGACCCGTCTGCTTCAGTACAGGCGGTTGTGGAGCAAATGGAAGATTCCACCCGCCTCTATCGGGCGCTGGATGAGCTGCCCGCGGTCTATCGAAGTGTAATCACGCTGGTAGATTTGGATGAACTTGATTATGCCGAAGCAGCAGAGGTATTAAAAGTTCCACTGGGCACTGTAAAGAGCCGGCTGGCGAGAGCACGCCTCCAAATGCAGCAAATACTGAAAGGCAGCAGGGATGATGGCAGAAGTTTCACGAGTGGACGGCTGGATCTCAACCTTCACGTCTGCTCATGAATCTGCCACGGTCAGAGGTTTCACTGCCTTAACGACACAGGAGAAATGCTTCTCAAGAAATTAACCTGGCCACGCAAAAAGTATTGGCGCGTTTATAGTTTTTGTAGTTTCGCCTAAGAGCCAAGAAAAAACCATTGATTTTTAGAAAATTTGTGCTATAATAAACGTACAATCAAATAGCTCTTTTAGAGAAAAGGAGATTTAGTATGAAACCCAAAAATATGTCCTCTAAAAGTACCATATACCCCCTGATCAAATGCGCCGAAAGGAGGGCCTCATGCCTGCATTAAACCGCGTTCAACTCATTGGGCGGTTAGGAAGAGACCCGGAGAGTCGCTATACTCCGACCGGCAAAAGGGTCGTGCACTTCAGTCTTGCCGTTAGCAATCGCTGGAAGAGCGAGGAAGGCGAGATGAGAGAGTACACAGAGTGGGTCAACGTGGAAGCCTGGGAACGGCTGGGCGAGGTCTGCCAGGAGTTTCTTAAGAAAGGCAGCCTGGTCTACGTGGAAGGTCGGTTGAAGACTGACAAGTATGAAGAGGGCGGTGAGTCAAGATTCTTCACCAAGGTCGTAGCCTCAACAATTCAGTTCCTAGACAAAAAGCCTGCCGAAGAACCAATGTTAAACTTCGAAGAAGAGATTCTCGAATACTAGTGCCGCAACTTCCTTAAGCTGTAGGGAATTCCACTATATCGCAAGGAAAAAAGTTGATTGTAACCCTACAACTTAATATGGTTGCGGTACTAGGCGCAAGAAAACTAAATATTTGAACAAAAAGAGCCGGCCAAAAATTACCGGCTCTTTTTGTAATGTAAGCCAAATTGCCTATATAGAAATGCGTCGGATTGCGCTGTAATTCCCAGCAACAAAATCCTATACTGGTGGGGACAGGATGAAATCCAAATGAGTAACCTGACTCCTATCTTGACTTTACAAGACACTACCGAGGCAATAGTCGCCTGGCTGATGCGGCTGTTATCGGCATCTGGTTTCCAGGTAGAACGGACTTTTGATTTACAGGCTGCTCGCCAGGCGCATGCTGATTGTCCCTGCCCGCATCATGGTACAAAAAGTTGCGCTTGCCAGATGATCGTCTTAATTGTACATAGCGAAGACCAACTTACGACAATCGTTGCGCATGGACAAGATAAGCGCACTTCCCTTTGTTTAGTAGGTGGAACAAATCAATTTATCGACAAGAGGATCTTTCAAGCGCTGCTTCCAGCCCTTGGAGAATCTGCAAATTAGGCTCGTGTAGAGGCGGCATTTGATGGGAAAAGTTTATGCTTCGGTGTTCGATAGGAATAACACTCTTCTTTCTCCGTGCGTGCTCCCGCTCGTGCCTGCATACATAGGCTATCTCAGCATATAGGCCGTAAAAAATTAGCATGGCCTGGAAATCTGGCAAGCGATCGAATATAACAGCCCATCAAGATCTCAGCTATTGCTATTAAAAACAAAATTTGTGTCTTGGGGATCCGTTTCGTCCCTAAAAAAAATAACGCTAGTGGCTCTAGTGCCGCAACAACCTTAAGTGGTTGCCCCGCCGATCCAGGTCGGAGTTGCCCCGCCGGTCTGTGGCGGGGTTGCGGCACCAGCCAAAGGAGAGAAAAAAATGAACACTAATCTATTGGAACGGGATAAAAAAATATTTGCAGTTGTCACTGTGCTTATCGCAATATCAATATTATTAGCAGCCTGTGGCGCTTCTGCCCCTTCCACCAATCCGGACGGCTCAATCAATGTGGATGTAACGCTTACTGATTTCGGTATCGAATCATCACTGACAACATTCGAAGCAGGCAAAACATATCACTTCACAATCACCAATAAAGGCGCAATCCCACACGAATTCGTAATTGCTGAACCACTTGTGGGTGGGACGGTACATGGCACCGACATGGAAATGATGCATGAAGGCCTCATTGTTGAGGTAGAAGAAGATGAACTTCCCCCTGGCGCAACCGTAACAGTTGATGCCACCTTTCCAGATCATGTTGATGAAGCATTAGAGTTTGCTTGCCATACTGAAGGCCATTACGAGGCCGGAATGCGTTCAGCGATTACGGTGAAATAAAATCAACATTTTTGGATCTTTAAGACATAGCACTCCTATTCTTCATGGACAGGAGTGTTTTTTGTATCTTACACCTCGACGACATTAACCTTCGTTCCCCCCGGCCATTCCACGGTCACATCCCCCGGTTCGTACGGGACAACGGGGTTGCACCAGCGGAAGATCCATTTGGCAGCATCCGGGCTGGCATTCACACAACCACGCGATGAGGGTTCGCCATAATTGTTGTGCCAGAAGGTTGAATGGATCGCAACCCCCGTTCCCACAAACAGGCTGACCCAGCCAACAGCCGGCAGGCTCCACCCAGCAGAGGCGCTGCCGCCGCTCAAGGGCAAAGATACCGCCTTACGCCAGATCGGCGATTCACCGAGAGGAGTTGACCACACACCTACTTGAGCCCCATCGGCATTAAACTTGGCGCCGCTTGAAATCCTGGCAAAGTATACTTCTCTGTTTCCCTCGTAACAGGATAACGTCTGGTACCAAAGTTTGACTTCGATGCGTTTGTCTTCTACTTCTGGACGAACAGGGGCCACCTCATCACTCGTTAAGGGCCGCAAGGCCTCGGCACGGCCCCAGAAGATATCTCCCGATCCATATCTTTCATTTAACCGGTACCAGACCTGCCCGTTATCATCCGTGCGGATCTGGTCTACCCAGATGATCTGGCTGTAGTAAAACCGATAAGGCAAATTAATAGAGGCCTGGTATTTCAGCCAGGGAGCACGAGCAGGAGGGTTATCCAGGGCTAAATCAACATAAGGAACGGTCACTTCTACCCACATCCCCTGTCCCGAACTGGTCTGCGGCAGCGTTGTTACCGGTGTGTCTGGCTTGTTATAAACCGGTTGAACATAGCCGCCCCAAATGTAGCCATCCGGTGTTTCGATCCAGCGTTGGTTAATCCGCCCGGGGTGGGGACCAATAACCTCTCGTAACCAGGGGATGATGGCATCCTCGTATAAGGCTCCAACGGTCTGGCTATTTTCGTTCGGCCGGGCTTTCAAGTCCATTTTGCCGACCGTGATCCGCCCCAACTTTTCTGCGTCAGGAAACTGAAGCAGACCGAGGTCCGGGAAGGGACGCAGCGCCAATGTCCCAATCCCGGCAGCAGTTAGTTTCAGAAAATCACGTCTGGATATTGACATCAGTCCAAATATACTATTGATCAGACCATTCGAAGGTGCATAGTACGGCATCCACGTTGCGGACTTGGATGGAGAATCTGGTTGATCCATCCAGTATAAAAACTCCGTCCTTATGTGCAGGAGAGACCAGTTTACCAGACACGTGATGCCCGCCGCGAAGTGCATTCTAGATAAAATCCGGCAACCCAGCCTGTCCAGAGAAGGAAGCGTTTTACCAGATTGGAATCATAATCTTAGTATGTGATATGGTCCCGCGCAAGATGACTACACTTTCATAGGCAAAAATGCCTATCTGGCAGGTAAATAAGTTTCAAGATAGAGGCACTTTCCCCTGCTTCATTAGGTGCGATTGCATCTAACTCATTCAAATGAACTCGCCTACAATAAAACAGTTTCACCATAAGCGCAATTTATGGATGCGCCATCCAAAATCCAATCCTTAATAGGAGATCCAATGAAAAAGCTACTGTTCGTAATCTCTATATTTGTACTGGCTTCAATGGTACTTTCTGCCTGCGGTGGTCAAGCCACGCAGGAGCCTGCACCCGCTGAAACGGAAGCGATTGCGCCCACACAAGCGCCCACCGCAACCGAAGCCCCCACAGAACTGGCTGCCCCGGCCTGGGAAGCACCTGTTGGCGCACTGGTCGCCTATCCCGTAGAGGCTGCCCCTGAACTGGATGGCATCGGCGATGACCCTGCCTGGGCGGATGCACAGGAAATCGTTATCCCTGTTGCTGGCGGCTTTGATAACTTCAGCACTGACGTGTCCCTCAAGGCGGTATACAGCGGCGACACCGTTTACTTCCTGATGAGCTATGCCGATAACACCGAATCCTTCTTCCGCTCACCCTGGCAGTTTCAGGAAGACGGCACTTGGTTAAAAATCAAGGATGAGAACGATAAAGGCGGCGACAACAACACTGTTTATGAAGATAAGTTGGCTCTGATCTGGCCCATCAACAATAGTATCCCGAACTTTGAAACTGCTGGTTGTTTCGTAGCCTGCCACGCTGGAGAAAATTCAGACGCAAAACCCTATGGTAACAAATACACTACCAATGAAGGCGAAACAGCCGACATCTGGCACTGGAAATCTGTCCGCAATGTGGGCCAGATCGACGATCAGTACCTCGATTCGGTCCGTTACTCCGCTGATACTCCCGAAGCTGGTCGCCACAGCGACGCTAAGGATAGCGGCGGCTATGTTGACAATGTGACCGAAGACAAGAGCGGCCCGGCTTTCAACTCTCCCTCAGTGGATCCTGACACTGGCGCTCCCGGCTATATCCTTGATAGCGAAAAAATCGCCCTTGATCCCGTCACGCTCACAGCTGGCGCCTACATTCCCAGCATCATCAAGTCTCCGATTATAGGCGACCGCGGTGACATCTCCGCCGATTGGAAATGGGAAAACGGCGTCTGGACCATCGAGTTCAGCCGTGCACTGACCACTAGCTCTGAGACCGATGTGCAATTCTCTGATCTGGCCGCCACTTATTATTTTGGCGTAGCGGTCTTCGACAACGCCCAGGTACGTCACGCCTTCCAGACCGGTGCGACTCACTTCGTCTTCATGCCGAAGCCATAATATAAATAATCTGAAACAGCCTTACGAAATTTAGGTTAATGTAGAAACCCCGGAGCAAATGTTCCGGGGTTTCTTGTTTCATTTTTCACGGCTGAACCGTTCAAAAAGGTGGTGTTCGAAGGCGTAAGCAGCCAGTTCAATGCGATTTCTCATGCCTAGTTTCTCGAACATATTGCCAATGTAATTGCCGACTGTCTTTTCGCTCAGGTTTAAGATTGAGCCAATTTCAGCATTGGTCTTGCCACGCGCCAGGTGAACCAACACATCCATCTCGCGGTCGGAGAGATCACGAAAGGCGTCATCTTGCGCTTTCCGATCCGCCTCACGCACCCGTTTTAGCAGGCGGGCCGTGGTGGACGGGTCGAGTAATGCATCTCCGCGCGCAGCCGCTTGAATGGCACGTAGTAGTTCATCATTTCCCACTTGTTTGAGCACATAGCCCACTGCCCCGGCATTGATCGCATGCAAGATAAGCTCGTCGTCAGCAAAAGATGTCAGCATAACCACCTTGCTGTCAGGGAAACGCTTTGTAACCTGACGGGTAGCTTCGATGCCGCCTTCGCCAGGCAGGCGAATGTCCATCAGGATCACATCTGGCTTCAGTTTTTCCGTTGCATTAACCGCCTCCGCCGCTGTGCTAGCTTCGCCAACCACTTCCATATCAGGTTGATCGTTAAGCAAGGTCATCAATCCCATCCGCACCAGGGCATGGTCATCCACAAGTAAAATGCGTGTGATCGCCATATCAATCAATCCAGGGAAGTTTCAATGTAATTATGGTTCCTTTTTTACTAGTAAACTCAATCGAGCCATTCAGCAAACGTGCGCGGTCGCGCATATTACGCAGTCCATAACCTACTTTTAAATCATCCATTAACCCGATGCCATCGTCCTTGATCACAATTTCAAGATGTTCACCCACATCCTCTGCAAGGATTTCAACATTCTGGGCTTGTGCATGTCGGACAGCGTTGGACAAAGCCTCATTGACAATTGCAGCCAGGTGGCCTGTACGGCTGGGTGAAAGATTTCGGGAATCATTCAAATTTGTTTTGAATGACAGGTTCAGCATCGTATCGTAGCGCGGATCGGATGTCATTTGTTCCAGCAATTCAGGAACGGATTCAACAGGGGAGTGGGCGTCCGCATGCAATTCAGCCAGGTTGCGGCGGAAGTCTACGACCGCATCATTCAGCACGATGATCGCCTTCTGCATGCGAGTTTTTATCTCACTTTCTGATTCCGCCAGCCGGCATGCCGATTCAACCAGTAGCCCCGCAGTATACACTTTTTGAAGAGCGCCGTCATGCAGTTCACGCGCGAGACGTTCTTGCACTGTAGCAATGATCTGTTGTTGTTCCAGTTCTTCGATACGGCGTTCGGTCTCCAGGTTGAATATTTCAAGCGCGCGTATGATTGTGACAGCGATGACCAAGCTAATGAGCGAACGGAATATCCAAGGAGGGATTCCAACCGCGTTGGTAAACGTTTCTGAATTTAGCCAATTTCCGGGAAAGAAATTGACCGGTGGGGGAACGAGTCCGCTCAAGAGGGCATAGATTCCCAGAGAAGTGCCGGCGACCTGGAGCATACGCACGATCTGTGGCGCATTAAGTGGTTTGATGCGTTGTAAAGTGTGTATCCGCAGGCCATACGCGGCCAATATTCCTCCTGGAAAGCCAATGAAGTAACGAGCTAGGGCAATCGATGTAAACATCCAATGTTGGTGATCCTGGGCATTCGGGAGCAAGATTCCAAACGACACAATACTCCAGGTGATGAGGAGCCCCGTTGATAGACCTTGCAGCCAGTCTGCATGCCCGAGTGGGCGCAAGACCGCGACTCCAAACTCAAACAAGCAAAAAAACGAAATAGCCAGTAAAAGGAGTTGGATGGCATATAGTATCCTTAAAGCGGAAAAACTCAGATAAGCAGCTTGGATCGGGATAAAAAGTTCTCCCCACTCATTGAACCCATGGGTGATACCGAAGGCAGCCAACCAGCGCATACTGCGTGCAAGGTCCAAGCGCGACGACCGGCGCACCTGCAAAATAATAGCAAATCCCAGGACAAAAAACACCAGTCCATATGCGAACAAAATTATTTCATGGTTGATCTCAAAAAAATCTGCCAGTGAAATCATAGCGAGAGGAATTTTAGCATAGAGGCAGATGGATGTAATGCCTGGACTCGTTACCTGTCATAATGCTCATAGGCCATATTGCTTATACCAAAACCGATTGGATTGCGCTGTCAGTCTTTGTTATCCCTGCCTATAATGACAGCGCATTAAAAATTACGGAGACTTACAATGACCCCAACCGTTCGCCGTCTGGTTTTCCCCCTCCTTATTTTGAGTTTGATCGCATCCGGTCTGGTATCCGCCTGTTCTACCCAGGAGGCAGAGCATTCCTACCCTATGGCTCCCATGACCGGTATGCCGGCTGAAGTACAGTCCGCACCGGTCACGGTGCAGCAGGCCTACCAGTTCGCCGTCGCCAACCCTGACGTGCTGCAACAGCTGCCCTGCTATTGCGGCTGTGGCCCGATTGGGCATACTTCCAACTATGCCTGTTATGTGGTCGAACAAAATTCGGATGGTACTGCGAAAACGTTCGACAACCACGCCCTGGGCTGCTCGATCTGCGTGGACATTACCCAGGATGCCATGCGAATGCTCAAGGATGGGAAATCGGTGGCAGAGATTCGAACGTATGTAGACCAAAGCTATGCCAAGTACGGGCCGTCGAATATACCGTAGGGTAGAGATTAGAGATCAGTGAGCAAAGGCGAATGAAGCGGATCGTAGTTTCCTGGGCAGTTCTGGGCGCAGCAGCATTGTTAGTGGCCTTTGCGCCGCTGCCGCAATCTGCTCGCGCCCCAACCGAGCGCTTGTTCCGGGTGGAGGCTGGAGACTTCGCTTACTCCCCGGCTGTGCTGCACGTCAACCCTGGCGATGAAGTGACCATTCAACTCGTCTCCACTGATGTTGTCCACGGTCTGTATGTTGACGGCTACGATCTCAGGATGAGCGCCGACCCCGGCCAGTCTGCCACGCTGACCTTCACCGCCGACCAGCCCGGATCATTCCGCCTGCGCTGCTCAGTGACTTGCGGCGCGCTGCATCCCTTCATGACCGGCAAGTTACAAGTCGGTTCGAATTTCCTTCTCTGGCGGGGCGTTGGTCTGGCCTTTCTCGCTTTGTTTGGCCTTCTCTTCTTCCGCCAACCTTCACCGAATACTGACCACTGATTACCGGTAACAGACGCAGCCTATGAACATCCTCCGCTACCCGCTCATCAAATCCCTCCTGAAGAACCGCTGGCCGCAGTTCACGATCATGGTTGTCGCTCTGGCGGGATTCTTGGTAGCGATCCTGTCCGGTCTGTTCGGGACCCCGGTTGGCAGCCGTAACTTCGGGATCGTCTTTGTCTGGATCGCCTGGTGGGCCCTCCTGATGCTGGTAGCCGTCCCGTTCCTGGGACGGGGCTGGTGCAGCATCTGTCCCATCCCGGCGCCGGGAGAATGGCTCCAACGCGGTAATCTGCTTGGACCAGATGATATTAACCACAGAGACCACGGAGAAAACAAAAAGAAAAACTCTGTGTTCTCTGTGCGCTCCGTGGTGAAACCACACAACCGCCGCTGGCCCAATCGTTTCCGCAACATTTGGCTGCAAAACGGGACGTTCCTGCTGGTGGCGTTGTTCAGCACCGTCATCCTGACCCAGCCGAAAGTCACCGCCATTGTCCTGGCAGCGTTTCTGTTCGTTGCGGTCGGCGCAAGTCTCGTCTTCGAGCGGCGGGCTTTTTGTCGTTATCTCTGCCCGGTCGGCGGCTTCATCGGGCTGTACTCGCAGCTTGCCCCGGTCGAAGTGCGGGTGGTCGATACCGCCGTCTGCAAAGCGCACACCGAGAAGACCTGCTACACCGGCAGCGCCGACGGCTACGGCTGCCCGTGGGACGTCTTCCCGCCGGGCATGGTCAAGAACACCTACTGTGGAACCTGCATGGAGTGCCTGCGGACATGCCCGCACGACAACATCGCCATTAACATTCGTTCGTTCGGCGCTGATCTTTCAGTGGAGCGGGTCCGGAAGATGGACGAAGCCTACAAGGCCTTCATCATGCTGGGCGCTGCCGCTGTATACTCGACAGTTTTGCTGGGACCCTGGGGAACGCTCAAACTGGCAGCTTATTCGGTCGGAAGCCTCCCGTGGCTGGCCTACGCCGCTTCATTCCTGACCCTGATCCTGCTTGCCCTCCCCGGCCTGTTCTGGCTGATGATTTGGACCGGAATACAGCTCTCCGGTTCAGCCTTGCCGACCAAGAAATTATTCATCGCCCAATCATATGCGCTCGTCCCGCTCGGCCTGTCAGCCTGGGTGGCATTTAGCTTATCGTTCGTCTTTGCCAACTTCTCCTACGTGCTGGCGGCGCTCTCCGATCCGTTCGGCTGGGGCTGGAATTTGATCGGTACCGCTGGCATCGGCTGGACGCCCTGGCTGACCAGCCTGACACCTTTCCTGCAGGTTGGTGTGCTCCTGGGCGGCTTCCTCTGGGCGGCAATCACATCGCGCAAGATTGCCAGCGAAAATACTATTAATACACTGGCTATGAAACTATCCGCCCCTGTGATTATCTTCTGCTTGACATTCACCCTGATCCTGATGGGATTACTGGTTGCATGAAAGAGACGTTTGCTCGCATCTTCGCCGTCGTTTTGATCCTGGGCGGTACTTTCACGATCGGCTTTGCCTGGTGGTTTGGAAGGCTGGATAGCATTACCCTGCACGCCCGCATGCCCGAAGCAGGCGGCTGGATGCCTGGCGACCTTACGATTGCAATCAACCAACCCCTGCGCCTGCGCCTGACCTCCGACGATGTGATGCACGGCTTCGCCATCGGCCAGAGCGGCCAGCCCGCCGTGGATGTCAAACCTGGCGAGATAGCGGATATCACCCTGAATTTTGACCAGCCCGGCACGTATACCTTCTACTGCACCCGCTGGTGCGGAGCGAACCACTGGCGCATGCGCGGCACGATCACGGTCACGGGAGACGCACCGGAGCAAACTGTCACTCCGCCGCTCTACGCGCAGCTTGGCCTGGATATCGACGCTCCCCGGGAAGCTGAAACCGTCTCGGAAGAACAACCATCTGCCTTGAGGGGCAGGAAATTATTCGATCAATTATCCATTACCAATTTACCAACCTACCTATCCCCCGATTACTACCGCTCCCACAGCCCCGAGCAGGCCTGGCAGGATCTGCGGGATGATCCGGAACTGGGATCTTATTCCGACCAGCAGCTCTGGAATGCGGTCGCTTACATCTGGGGTTCGAATACCACGCCAGAAGCTCTGTCCATAGCACGAGAACTCTATGCACAAAACTGCGCCGCCTGCCACGGGGAGTCAGGGGGCGGGGATGGCGTCTTTAGCGGTGAGCAGGTCAACATCCAGGACGAAGCGGGCGGTATGTCCTCCGGCCATCAGATTGTCAGCCCCGCTGACTTTACCAATCCGGAGCAAATATTGTCTGCCGCTCCGGCGCTCCTGCAGGGCAAGATCATCCGGGGCGGCATGGGCACCGGCATGCCGATGTGGGGCGTCATTTTTACCGAAGACCAGACCTGGGCGCTGGTCAGTTATCTGTACACATTCCAATTCGAGGAGGTCCCTAAATGAGTAAAAAATACAAGAACAGGCAAAGGCCGCAAAAAAGGACTATTAGCCCGTTGATCCTGTTGATCGGCGGAGGTTTGCTTTTGATTGCGGCTGCCCTGTTCATCGCCTTTGGCAGCGGTGATGGCGGCGGGACCCCCACACTTGCAGTGGACCAGGAAGTGATCGATTATGGCGATGTCAAGTTGGAAACAAACCTGACATTTGCGGTTAAAGTGACGAACACTGGGGATGGCACGTTGCGATTCCGGGAAGAGCCGTATATCGAAGTGCGCGAGGGGTGCTGACCTCCCAGCCTGGCCATCGGTTCGATGGTCCTCCAGCCCGGTGAAAGCACCACCATTCAATCATCTGTCTTTATGATGCACGAAGGGATGGGCGGCCCGCACGACTTCGCTGTCCACCTGCAAACGAACGACCCCGCCCAGCCAAATAAGGTTGTGGCGGTGTTATCCAACTGGATCCCCTGATATGAACCGTAGCGCTCCGACTGCTTCAACTGGTGGGTTGGCACAGAACTGGTTTCTGGTGTTTATCGCCGTCTACGGCCTGTGGGTCTGGACCCCGTTCCTGGCGCCGCTCTTCGCGCGCCTGGGTTGGGATGGCCCGGCAAATGCGATATACTTCGTCTACTCTTTCTTCTGCCACCAGCTACCTGAGCGCTCGTACTTCCTGTTTGGGCCTAAAATGAACTATTCCCTGGCTGAGATCCAGTCTGCCTGGATAGATACGATCAACCCGATGCTATTGCGCAAGTTCACCGGCACGGCAGCGCTGGGCTGGAAGGTAGCCTGGTCTGACAGGATGATCTCATTCTACGGCGGGGTCTGGCTCTTCGGGCTGGTTTGGTACCCGCTCCGCCGCCGGTTAAAAAGTCTGCCCTGGTGGGGGCTGGTATTGTTCCTGCTCCCGATGGTGCTGGATGGCACCACGCACTTCCTCAGTGACCTGGCCGGGATCGGACAGGGCTTTCGCGACACAAACCTGTGGCTGGCAAATATGACTAATTTAGCCTTTTCTACGGACTTTTACACCGGAGATGCGCTCGGCTCGTTCAACGCGTGGCTGCGTATTATCACCGGGCTGCTGGCCGGGTTGGGACTGGTCTGGTTTGTATTTCCATACCTGGACGAGGCGTTTTCAGGTTAGATAGGAATTTTATGAAAAAAATTCGCGCATTGATCGCCGATGACCATATCATCGTCCGGGCAGGCATCCGTCAGTTCCTGGAATCGGCTCCGGATATCGAAATTGTTGGTGAGGCCGAAGACGGCGAGCAGGCCAAGGCGCTGATCCAGGCCGAACGTCCGGACGTGGCGGTGCTGGACATCCAGATGCCGAAAGCGACCGGGATCGAGGTCACTCACTGGGCCAAAGCCAATGCCCGGGAGGTCGGTATCCTGATCCTGACCGCGTACAATGATGATCCCTACGTAATGGCAGTCCTGCAGGCCGGGGCAAACGGCTATGTTCTTAAAACTGCCTCTCCGGATGATATTATCCAGGCCGTACGAGATGTGCATGCCGGCAAATCAGTGCTCGACCCGTCTGTGACCGGGGCGCTGATGGCGCAACTTTTCAACAAATCCGAGACACAGCCGGTGATTCAGCCGACGGAACGGGAGATGGAAGTGCTGCACCTGGTGGCAAAGGGCTTCACCAATAAGGCGATTGGTGTGCAACTGGGCATTAGCGACCGCACCGTGCAGGGCCACCTGGCGCACGTGTTCGACAAGCTGCAGGCCAGCAGCCGCACTGAAGCGGTAATGCGAGCGGTTTCTCTGGGCTGGATTTCGCAAAACACCGGCACGCTTCCGGAAGAGTAACCGGAATGCGGCAGGGCAAGTTTCCCGCATTAAACTTTAAGATATTATGGCAGGGTTCCACGCTGCAGTTGCTGGGCGTGATCATCCTGCCTTTGGCGCTGCTGGTGCTGGTCTTTGCGCTGGGCAGCACCTGGCTGCACCAGCGAGCTATGCGGGAGATGGTCGGGGATCGGGATGAGCTGGCCGTACGGGCAGCAGCCGGAGCCTTGAGCACGGAAGTCCATCATCGGATCGCGGCGATCCGTGGCCTGGCGCTGCGGGGCGGTGATGACGAAACTATTGGCCGGGAGGTGCTGGCTTCGTACGATTTCCTTGCCCCTGATTTCGATCTTGGCTTGGCATTATTCTCATCCGACGGGGAATTGCTTACCAGTACGCCGGATGCTGGCCTGAATTGGGAGTTGCTTGCATCACAACCTGACTTTATTGACTTTGTCCAGAGCAGTAATGAAACAGGGAAGGTCATCGAATGGATGCTGAACGACATCCCGGCGGTGCTGGTGAGCGCGTCTTCCCTGAACGGAGGACTGGTCGCCGTTGGTGGGATTTCTGCCGAAGCCCTGGCCGGACACATCGTCACCAACGTGTTGCCTGGAGAGCGTGAAACCAGGGTGTTTATCGTCAACAGCGAGCATGTGGTGGTGTATCAGAGCGGTTCGGATGGTTATGGGGTTGAACCTGCCAATCACCCGGGGGTGGAGGAAGCATTGCAGGGTTTTAGCGGCACTTTTTATATGCAGGATCAAGGACTTGAGCACGTTGTCTCTTACAGCGGGGTTCAACAGCTGCAATGGGCGCTGGTCATGGAAGAACCCTGGCAGGCGGTTGCTACCCCGATCCTGACAAACACCCAGGTTGCACCGCTGGTGTTAGTGCCATTACTCTTGATTACACTTGCCGGCCTGTGGTTTGGCGCCCGTCAGATCGTCCAACCGCTGCGTAAGCTTGAGAAAAAGTCAGCTTTGTTGGCCTGGGGCGATGCGAGCGAAATCGAAGAGCCGGTTGGCGGGATAGCCGAGATCCGCTACCTGCAGGCCGGGTTGGTACACATGGCGCAGAAGGTCCAGGCCGCCCAACGCAGCCTGCGAGACTATATTGGGGTCATCACCGATGCCCAGGAGGAAGAACGCCGCCGCCTGGCACGCGAATTGCATGATGATACCTTGCAATCGATCATCGGTCTCAAGCAGCGGGTCCAGTTGGCGCAAAAGAATGCCGCGGACGAAGCATCCCGATTGTCCTTGCATGAACTCGAAACCATCGCCGAACAGACCATCGAAAACCTGCGCCGCATGACGCGGGCACTGCGCCCGGTCTACCTTGAAGACTTGGGGCTGGTGACAGCGCTGGAAATGCTGGCACGAGAGATGGAAGACGCATCAAACGTAAAAATGACATTCCGGAAACAGGGAAACGAAAAACGCCTGACTGGCGTGGTCGAGCTGGCGCTCTACCGGATGGCGCAGGAGGCCTTGAATAATGCGGCCCGGCATGCCCGAGCCTCCCATGTGGTGCTGGGCATTAATTTCAACCATGATAAGATAGAGATGCAGGTCATCGACGATGGTGTCGGTTTCGAAGCACCTAATACGCCCGCCGACTTTGCCCCATCCGGTCACTTTGGACTGCTCGGGATGTATGAGCGAGCCGACTTGATCGGAGCCCGCCTGAACATTCGCTCTACGCCAGGCAAGGGTACGCACCTGACTATCCAGTTACCACAAACATCGTAATCAGCATAAAAAGAATAAAGATTCTTTGTCTTTTCCACGGTACTACCAGGAAAACTCTCAGAGGATCGAAACAATGTAACGAGATGACCTACACTGGATGGTATAGGCCATTTTGCTTATATCGAGATAGGCGCAAAACCGCTTGGAAGGGCTTTATATAAGCCCTAAACTTTTAAAAAGATATGAGGAGAAAGGATCGTTATTGTTATGAAAAACGGTAAATCCACGCAACAAGATTCATCTGAACATCGTGATCACCGTATGGATCACTCTGCGCACGAAATGCAAAAGGGGCCAACGGATCAGGATAAACACGAGTCTCACTCCGATCACGCCGGACATCACGAACCTATGGATCACTCCGAGCACGAGCTGCATGAGCAAGCGGCGAACCTTGAAGAGAAAGCTGTTCACGGTGGACATACCGTCCATGAAGGACATGGCGTTCGCGAAGAAAATGCTGCTCATGAAGGACACGCCGCCCACGGCACGGACCACACAGGGCACGAGACGATGTTCCGCACGCGTTTCTGGTGGAGTCTGTTGCTAAGCATTCCCGTCCTTCTCTACAGCGAAATGCTCCAACGCTGGCTGGGTTTCAGCGTGCCAGCCTTCCCCGGCAGCGAATGGATCGCCTTTGCCTTCTCACTGGTCATCTTTGGTTATGGCGGCGTGCCCTTCCTGCAAATGGCCGTCCCGGAGATCCGTAACCGCAAGCCCGGCATGATGACGCTCATCTCGCTGGCGATTTCGGTTGCCTTTGTCTACAGCGTGCTGGCGCAACTGACCGCGATCGGCGAAGGCTTCTTCTGGGAACTGGTCACGCTGATCGACATCATGCTGCTTGGCCACTGGCTGGAAATGCGCTCTGTGCGACAGGCTTCAGGCGCATTGAACGAACTGGCCAAATTGATGCCCGACGAGGCGGAAAGGATCAAGGGGGACGGATCCATCGAGACGGTCCCAGCCGCCTCGCTTCGGACGGGAGACCTGCTCCTGGTCCGGCCAGGAGCCAGCGTCCCGGCTGACGGGGAAGTAGCCGAGGGCGAATCCAGCGTGAATGAATCCATGATCACCGGTGAATCCCGCCCGGTGGACAAAGAGCCGGGCTCGAACGTGATCGCCGGGTCGATCAATGGCGACGGCAGCCTGCGGATACGCGTCACCGCCACCGGGGATGAGACCGCCCTGGCGGGCATCATGCGCCTGGTGGAGCAGGCCCAGCAGTCGAAGTCCAAGACACAGGTGCTGGCCGACAAAGCTGCCGGCTGGCTGTTTTACATCGCCCTGGCTGTTGCAGCCCTGACGATGGTCGCATGGATCATCGCCGTCGGGTTCGACGTCGAAGTGCTAAAGCGGGTTGTGACCGTGCTGGTGATCGCCTGCCCGCATGCCCTGGGGCTGGCAGTTCCGCTGGTTGTGGCGATCACGACCGCGATGGGCGCCAGCAATGGCATCCTGGTGCGCGACCGCCTGGCTCTGGAAGCTGCGCGTGACATTGACGTGGTCGTCTTCGACAAGACCGGCACGCTGACCGAAGGCAGGTTTGGGGTGGTAGATCAAGAAATTGCAGGCGGCTGGAAAGAGGATGAAGCCCTGGCGCTGGCCGCTGCGATCGAAGGCGATTCCGAACACCCGATCGCCCAGGCGGTCCGCCGCGCCGCACAGGAACGCGGGCTTCAACTGCCCCAGATCAGCGAATTCTCCGCCTTGAAAGGGCGCGGCGTGCAAGCCAAACAGGACGGCAAAAGCGTCTACGTGGGCGGCCCGCGCCTGCTGGAAATGCTAGACCTGAAGCCATCAGATGGACTCGCATCCTTTGCACAGACATCCGGCGATAAAGCCCAATCGGTCATCTATCTGGCCAACGACAAAGAAATCGTGGCCGCCTTTGCTGTGGCGGACGTAGTCCGCCCGGAGAGCAAACGGGCTGTGCAGCGCCTGCACGAGATGGGCATTGAAGTCGCCATGCTGACCGGCGACAGCCGTCCCGTGGCTGAAGCGGTCGCCAAAGAGCTGGGCATCGACCATGTCTTCGCCGAAGTGCTGCCGGAGCATAAAGACCAGAAGATTGTTGAACTCCAAAAGGAGGGCAAGCATGTGGCGATGGTCGGCGACGGTGTCAATGACGCGCCGGCTCTCACCCGCGCCGATGTGGGCATCGCCATCGGCGGCGGTACAGACGTGGCGATCGAATCGGCCGGGCTGATCCTGGTCCAGAGCAACCCGTTGGACGTGGTCAAGATCTTCACACTGAGCCGCGCCAGCTACCGTAAGATGATCCAGAACCTGTGGTGGGCGGCGGGCTACAACATCGTCGCTCTGCCCTTGGCGGCAGGCGTGCTGGCTCCCTGGGGCATTCTGCTCTCGCCTGCGGTAGGCGCGCTGTTCATGTCGTTGAGCACGATCATTGTCGCAATCAACGCCCAGTTACTGCGGCGGACGACTTTGACTACATAAACAAGGAGTTTTCAAAATGATGGGATTTGGATTTCTGTTCATGCTGCTGTTGGTTGCGATTCCCCTGGTTGGTATTGTTGCGCTGGTCGTCTGGCTGATCACTACCAATCGGCAGGGTAACGCGTTCGGTGCGAATCCATCATCCGAGAAACGGGAACAGGTTGATAGTCCCGAGCTGAAGCATTTTTGTTCTAACTGCGGGGCAGGCTTACAGGACGGCTGGACCCATTGCCCGCAGTGCGGAGCCGGGATAGGATCCTATTAGAATCATAAATTTAAAGTCACTTAAGATTTTCGCTCTGCCGATAACACCTGGATGCAGTC
>JAABUE010000060.1 GCA_011389535.1 Anaerolineales bacterium | reverse complement strand
GCTGCGTAGCGGTCGGCGTAGCAGGCAGGGTCACGAGGAGGAGCAATTTTTGTTCCGGGCGGATGATGGAGGCGTTATTCAGCCCATTCCAGGCCATCAAATCGGCAAGGGGAACCTCGTACAGGTCGGCAATCCACGAGAGCGTTTCGCCGCTCCGTACGGTATGGTAGTATCTGCCGTCCGCCTCGGGGGTGAGCTTCTGGATGGTGGTCAAGGTCGGGCTGGGGGTAATGTTGCCCGGCGAGATCAGGAGCTTCTGCCCAATTTGCAGGGGCCAATCCTCCTGCCATCCATTCAATGCCAGGATCCGGTCCACGGAAATCTTATAGGCTTCAGCGATCGTGAACAAGGCCTGATGAGACTGCACTTCATGGACGATCCTGCCATCCGCATCCGGAGCCTGGGGCACGATCATGCCAAAGGGGGTCGGTGTGGCATAGCCTGCCGTGTCCTTACCCGGGACGAATAAGCGCTGCCCGGTTTGCAACGGTGTGGTACGGGAAAGGTTGTTCCAGACCTCCAGGTCACGGATGGTGATCTGGTAGGCAACCGCGATCGCCCAGAAGGATTGGCCGGCCTGGACCTCATGAAAGACCTTGCCTTCGGCATCCGGTGTGGCAATCTTTACCGGTATGATCAACTGCGAGACCGGGTTCGGGACGGCGCCCGGCTGGGAAGTCCCGCCTGAGGACGGGGACGAACTCCCGCACTCCCGTCCGGAGACATAAGCAGCCTGCAGGACGAAATAGACCCTTCCGTTCGCTGCCTTGGCCACACCCGCTCCCACGTTGCAATATGCCGGGGTGACCGCCGGGCGCATGTGGTCAGGATCAGCCCAGGCCGCCATGATCTCGTCGATGCCCATGCCCCCGCCGCTCACGGCAAAGTTCTCCGTCGCCCACACGGTGCCGCCAGCCCCATAACCGGCGGCAGCCAGCCGGCCGCGCACATCCCCAATGTGCCATGACATATTGTTGGCTGCCATAATCGCCGCCGTCGATTGGGCAACAGCATTCACAATTGGGTCTTCAATAAGAGCCGGGAGTCCATACGAAACGCGCAAGGTGTTCATCGCAAGGATCAATTCATAGGCGCTGGCCTGGCCGGAGGGGCCAGGAAGGATCTCGCCAGCCTGGACAGCCTGTGGATGAAGGAATGCTCCCATTCCGAACACGATGAGCACGATCAGCATGATCGGCCAGCCGAGGAAAGGTTGGAAACGCATTCGGTAATTATACAGTCCATCTCAAAAATACAATTGTTCTCATAAGGAGCGTTCGTCCCTGGCGCCGCCCGTCGGAGCGGTGTGCGGACGGAGACACCCGGCTTCTCAACCAGGCTGGCGGCTTTCTGGACCGCCTGGTTTTACAGGGTTATGATCAGGCGTGCCGCGGTGGTGCTTATGATTGGATCTCTGTTGTAGTATATGATGGATATATGTCAAAGTATGACATATATAAGATGTAAAACTATTTGGCAAAAAGGCACCGGACTAAAAAAGATAGAAAATCTCCAAAAATGGTAAGATAGCCTGATAAAACAGGCTGTTTCTTTATTAATCGAGGAGAATTTGTATGGAAGAATTGTTATCTGATGCAGCCGGACGCGCGATCCGCTACCTGGATGGCCTGGACGGTCGGCGGGTCTACCCTGCGCGAGAAGCGCGCAAGCGCCTGGGCGAGTTGGATATCGAATTTCCGCAAAGACCCACGCCCCCGGAGCAGGTGCTGGCGACCCTGGACGAGATCGGCTCCCCGGCGACGGTCACTACTGCAGGTGGCCGCTATTACGGCTTTGTGATCGGGGGCTCCCTGCCCGCCACGGTCGCGGCAAGCTGGCTGGCGGCTGCCTGGGACCAGAACGCGTACGTTTCGGTCATGTCACCGGTCGCCAGCAAGCTGGAAGAGGTGGCCTTACGCTGGCTGGTGGACGCTTTGGATCTGCCGCCCGGCACCGGCGGCGGTTTTGTGAGCGGCGCGACGATGGCCAATTTAACTGCCCTGGCTGCCGCGCGGCATGCGATCCTGAGTAAGCAAGGCTGGGATGTGGAAGCGCAGGGCTTGTTCGGCGCGCCGCCCATCCGGGTGGTAGTGGGGGACGAAGTTCACGTGAGCCTGCTCAAAGCCTTGAGCATGTTGGGTCTGGGGCGCGAACGGGTAATGCGTGTGCCAGTTGATGGCCAGGGACGCATGCGCGCGGAGGCCCTGCCTGCACTGGACGAAGCGACGATTGTTTGCATCCAGGCCGGGAACGTTAATACGGGCGCGGTCGACCCGGCGGCGGAAATTTGCGACGCCGCGCACCGCGCCGGGGCCTGGGTGCATGTGGACGGGGCCTTCGGTCTCTGGGCGCTGGCGGACCCGGCCCGCGCGCATCTCACGGCGGGTGTCAACCAGGCCGATTCCTGGGCAGCGGACGCGCACAAATGGCTGAACGTCCCGTACGATAGCGGCCTGGCCTTCTGCCGCGAGCCCGAATATTTGCGGGCGGCCATGGCGGTCAGCGCGGCCTATTTGCAGCAGAGCGACCAGCGCGAACCCGGGCACTACACGCCGGAACTCTCCCGCCGGGCGCGCGGGATCGAGCTGTGGGCGGCGTTGTATTCGCTGGGGCGCTCCGGGCTGGCAGATCTAGTGGAGCGGACCTGCCGGTTAGCCGTCCGTTTTGCGGATGGTTTACGCCAGATGGGCTTTGAGGTGCTCAACGATGTGGTTTTGAACCAGGTGCTCGTCTCTTTTGGCGATGCGGAGCGGACCAATAAAATGATCGGGGCCTTACAGGAAGAAGGAACCTTCTGGGCCGGGGCGACCGTCTGGCAGGGAAAGACCGCCATGCGCATCAGCGTCTCCTCATGGGCAACGACGGAAGCGGATATCGACCGCAGCCTGGAAGCGGTCAAACTCGTGGCGGCAAAGATATTGAGATGACTCACCACGGAGCGCACCGAGAACACAGAGATTCTTTTTTGTTTTCTCCGTGCGCTCTGTGTTCTCCGTGGTAAAAGGTTTAAGGTTGAAAGGGCTTGTTGGTCCCGCCGACGGTCTGGTGACCGTGTGCGATCACGATAAAGGCCTGGGAATCAACATCCAGCACCACCGTTTTCAGCGCATCCACATTGGGGCGGCTCACCGCAAAGAACAGGACGGTATGTTCTTCTTCGGTGAACATCCCTTTAGCCGGCCAGGCGGTTATTCCCAGGCGCAGGCGCTCGAACACGGCTTCCGCCACTTCTTTCGGGCGGTCGGTAACGATCATCGCGGTGCGTACCACGCTTGGGCCTTCTAGAATTTGATCGGCGGCAATCCCCCAGATATAGAGGGTGACCAGGGCAAAGAGCGCTTTATCCCAACCGAACACAAACCCCGCGATCAAGACGATACCCCCATCGATGAACAAATAGAGCTGGCTGATCGGGAGTCCCGTTTTGAACTGCAATACCCGGGCGAGAACGCCGGTCCCGCCGGAGGTGCCCTGGCCGCGATAGATCAGACCTGTGCCAATCCCACCTATAACACCACCATACAGAGCATTTAGCATTAAATTATCGGTGACGCCTCCTGCCGGCAGCAAGGGCGCCAGCAGGTCGACACCCAGGCTGAAAAGGATAACGACATAGAAGGTGCGGATCAGGAAATTGAAACGGCCTAAGTATCTAAAGCCTACAAATATCAGTGGGATGTTCAAGCTCAGCATCAATAACCCGATTGGCCAGTCGGTAAATTTGTTCAGGATGATCGCTGCTCCCGAAACTCCGCCCGGCGCCAGTTCCGAAGGAGCTAGAAACAGGTTCAGGTTGATGGCTGAGATCAGGCTTCCAATGGTAAGAAAGAAGAAACCGCGCAAGGTCGAGCGACGGTCGAGTCCATGGCTAATCGATTTTAATTTTTTTATCACAATCTACCTCAAATGCCCCAGGTTTCAATACCCTTCACGGTCACCAATTGGCTTTTTGTAGAAAGGGAAAACGCAATTGGTGACCGGGGGCATCGTATACGGGGAGAATTTCAATCGGCTATTATACGCCCTGGTTGCACAGTTAGAGCGTCTCCTGACCGGATGTGTTATAAACTTTCACCGTATTCTGCGTGAATCCCTATGATGATAAAAATTACACAGTGCAAACAAAAAAGCTCTGTGTTCTCTGTGGTTATTCAAGGGTAAAATACCACCAAACCAATAAGGAGAGAAAATGTCCGTTTTATCCCCGTCAGAGGAAAAGCGCGTATACGATAACATATTAGGCGCGATCGGTAAGACGCCGCTGGTGCGCCTGGGGCGCATCGCACATGAGTTGGCCTGCCCGTTATACGCCAAGATGGAGTCCCTGAACCCCGGCGGCTCGGTCAAGGATCGGGTGGGGCTATACATCATCGAACAGGCAGAGAAGCGCGGCGAGCTCAAACCGGGCGGGACGGTAGTCGAGGCAACCAGCGGCAACACCGGGGTGGGGCTGGCAATTGCCTCCGCGCTCAAAGGCTACAAAACCATTTTCGTCATGCCGGACAAGATGTCGACTGAAAAGATCCAGTTGCTGCGCTCGTACGGGGCCAGGGTGGTCATCACGCCAACGGCGGTCGCGCCGGAAGATCCACGCTCGTATTACCAGGTTGCCGATCGCCTGGCGCGCGAAACGCCCAACGCCATCTTGGCCAACCAGTACCACAACCCCGACAACCCGAAAACCCACGAGTTGCAGACCGGTCCCGAGCTGTGGGAGCAGACCGATGGGCGCCTGACCGACGTGGTCATCGGCATGGGCACCGGCGGGACTATTTCGGGAGTTGGCCGTTATCTTAAGGATAAGGATCCCAATATCCGCATCGTGGGCGTGGACATCGAAGGCTCGATCCTGAAGGAGATCTGGGAGAACGACGGCGTCATCCCTGAGGATGCGCAGGCTACCACCTACAAGCTGGAGGGCATTGGCGAGGACTTCCTGCCGTCCACCACCGATCTGTCGGTGGTAGATGAGATCGTGCGGATCAACGACCGCGAGGGCTTCCTGTGGGCGCGCCAGTTAGTGCGCCAGGAGGGTATTTTTGCCGGGGGTTCCTCGGGAGCGGCGCTGGCCGGTGCGATGAAATACTGCCGCAGGCTGGGCCCGGAGCGGCTGGCTGTGGTGGTCTTCCCGGACGCGGGCGGGCGCTATCTCTCCAAGTTCTACGATAACAAGTGGATGCGCGAGAACGGCTTTCTCGAGCTGGAGTTCGGCGAGGTGACGCTGGGTGACCTGCTCATATCCAAGTCGGACAAAGCGTTGTACGCGGCCAAGCTGGGCGACCCGATGCGCAGCGTGATATCAGTCATGCGCGAGCATTCGATCTCGCAGATGCCGGTTGTTGGCCCGGACGGCGCGCTGGTCGGCCTGCTCGAGGAAGTGGACCTGCTCAGCCATCTGCTGGAGCACGAAGGTCACTCGCAGGACGAACCCATAGACGACCTGGTCCAGAACGCCCGCGCCGTCTACCCGCCCGAATCAACCCTGGACGAGTGCATGCCCTCGTTGACAGAGGGTTATGCCCTGGTGGTCGTGGAGGGCGGCAGGCCGGTCGGCATCCTGACCAAGATCGATGTGTTGGATTACGTGGCGGGGAGGATTTAATTCAGAAAATTGTGTCACCCTCCCGAAGGATACCGGGACGGTGTGAGAGGAGCGAAGGGTCTACCCCTGGCGGGGCACACGTCCCGCGCTCCGCGCGGGGATTCCCTTCGGCCCGCACTCAGGGCGGGCTTCACTTTGTTCAGAATGACAAGAATTAGGTGGTGCAATGACCTATGACGAAAAAGAAGCCCATGAGTTCGCCGAGTCGATGAACATGGTTGTTTACCACGTCTATTTGCTCAAAAAAGGCCCGACTTGGTCGCCGGACTCAACTCCGGAGATTTCCGCCTTACAGGAAGCGCACTTGGCCAACCTGCGCCGTCTGGGGGAGATGGGTAAGCTGGTGCTCAATGGTCCGTTGCTGGATTCGTTTGCAGTCAGCGGAGAAATCCGCGGCATTGGGGTCCTGAAGACGGATACGTTACGAGAAGCGGAAGAACTGGTTGCCACCGACCCGATGGTCAAGGCGGGACGGCTGGTCTTCGAGCTGCACGCCTGGATGGTGAAGAAGGATATTTTGCCCTAGCGCCACAACCAAATTAAATTGTATGGCTCCGATGCGGTTCTGGAGGTTTTACTCATATATCGCTTTGTACCCGGCTTCACCCCTGATCGGTTCAAAGTCCGGGTCTTGCTGCGACCATTCCGTCAAACCAGGGTTCAGCTTCAAGGCCTCGCGCAGTTCGCTGATCGCCTTTTCCTTATCACCCAAAAGTGAAAAACTGCAAGCGTTGTTATAACGGATCGTTCCCCGCCAGTCGGGGCTGTCATCCAGGCTTGTGAGCTGTCCGGTCATTTCCTGGTACATTTCAGCTGCGCGAGTTGCATTATCTCTTTTGATATGCCAGTCAGACAGATGCAGGATGGGATGGATGTAAATATTCCCAACTATTTCCCTCCACAGTGGCCTTCCTTGTTCCCAGGGATAAAAATCGCTGCGCTGCAGGTCACCTTCACTCAACGCTGCCAACGCTGCTCCCATGCGCTCGAGGCTTATCTTGGCCAGTGTATCGATCTCATCCCAGGATTGATCCTTATGTTGAGAATAAATCCCCTCATTGATTTGATCATCATCAGTCTGGATCGGGGATTCTCCTGCCAGGACAGCCAGTATATCTTCAGCATGATGCTTTCTCCAGTAGGAATTGTGTGCAAGGGTGTCTTTGGCCGTCCAATGTTCAAAATTCCCATCTGCGTTTCGTTCTTCGTCGGATAAGGTAGCAATGAATTCCTTTTCAGCCTGATAGCCCTCTTGGAGCAATTCATTAAGTTCATTTTTCATCGTTTTTTCCTTTCTTGCATGTGTTCCATGCAACAGCAAGACAAATGACTTGGATATAGCATGAGCATAACAAGGGCAAGTTAAACGAACTCATCTATTATAACCGAAACTAGAACATGCGTTCAGGGTTATATCCTGCAAAGAAATTGGAGTATGCCAATCCGAACTTTATTAATTGGAGGATGAAATGGACTTTAGCAATATCAACTGGTTAGCCGTGATTGCCTGCGTCGTGGTGGCGATGATCAGCGGATTTATCTGGTACCACCCGTCTGTCTTCTTCAAGCCCTGGTGGCGGGGCATCGGTAAAGAAGGGACAGAAACAGGCAATCCTAACCCGATGATCTATGTCTTTACGATCATTGCTGCTTTTGTACAGGCTGTTGCGGTCGCTTTAATGCTCAACGTGATGGACGTAATGGGCAGCAATACGATCGCCGGGGGGCTGGGAGTCGGTTTTATGCTCTGGCTGGGTTTTGTAGCCCCCACCAACCTGGTCAACAAGCTGTTTGCCGGGCAGGGCTTTGCTGTATGGGCCATCGAAGCCGGTAACCACCTGGTCAACCTGCTGCTTTTTGGGGCGATCCTGGCCGTCTGGCGCTAATTTATAAATATTTGTTTCGCTCCCGCCTTTCCCGGCGGGAGTTTTTGTATCCAAGATGTAATTAAATATGACAGGCATATGTCCTACAATGAGGCTATGCCGCGCAAAGAGACCTCCGTTATCCTGGCGATTATTTCCGACCAAAGCCTTGACCGGGAACTGAAAAAGCTTTTGCAGGGAACAAACTTTGACTTGCTCACAGCGCCCACGTCGCACACAGGCCTGCAGATGGCTGAAGAATTGCTGCCCGATGCCATTTTAGTGGACATCGATTTGGACGGGAATGCCCTGGAAACCTGCCGCCAGTTGCGCGCCAATCGGGTTTTGCGTGGCATGCCCATCCTCATATTGTGTAAGTACCAGGATCATGACTCACGAGCCCTTGGGCTCAGCGTAGGAGCCGACGATTTCATCAGCAAGCCCTTCGATGCTATTGAATTGCTTTCCCGTTTGCGCACCGTTACCCGCTTGAATGCCAAGCGCCTGATGGTCACCGACCTGACCCGTTTCAACTGGATGGCCTCGCACGCTGAAGGTGGCTACGTGCTCCTGGATAAATCCGGCGCCATCCATTACGCGAATGAAAATGCCCATGTGTTGCTGAATCTACCGGATGATTATCTTGGCCTGCCTTTTGTCGCCGTGGTGGAACATCGCTTCAAGGCTGAACCCCAGGAAGCCTGGGCAGTATGGATTAACGAACCGGTCCCATTATTCCTGATCCAACCCGAAACACCCACAGCGCGGGCAGTCTGGGTCATGTTGGATGTGCTCGATACCATGCTGGGAGTGGAACAATATCGCATTGTCCATCTTAAAGACGTGACCGAGCGTATGTCCATTTACCAGGATATGCGCCGCTTCCACACGGTGGTCGCGCACAAGCTGCGCACACCCATGTCTATGCTGGTCAGTTCGATGGCCCTCATCAAGTCGCGTCTCGACCAGCTCTCGGGGGATGAGGTAAAGGAGCTTGTCCGCAGCGGCATCAAAGGCGTCGACCGGTTGGCATCCCAGGTACAGGAAATCCTGACCTACATCGACGCTCCCCTGGCGCTCAATGTCAGCGAGCCGGTTGCTTTGGATGCGATTCCAAAAATGGTGCGAACCATCTGTGAACCGCTCAGGATGCGAAATGTGGTCGTCTTCCTGCCGGAGCAGCTTGGGTCCGAGGTTGTCGCGCTGACCTATGACGCTCTCGAGATCATATTGTATGAACTGCTCTTGAACGCCCGCAAGTTCCACCCGGAAAAAAATCCTACAGTGGAAGTAGCCGCTGAGCAGATCGATGAAAATTACATCCGGATCCGCGTTGCCGATGATGGACAAACTCTTTCGATAGAACAACTTTCCTGGGCCTGGCTTCCTTATGTACAGGGAGAAAAAGACTTTACCGGAGAACTCCCCGGCATGGGACTTGGCTTTCCGATGGTCGCTACGCTGCTCTGGAAAGTGGGCGGCGACCTTCAGTTACGAAATCGACATAATGGGCCCGGAGTTGTTGTTGAGATGAAGATCCCGCTAGAAAGTACGGCCCGCAAGTTCGAACGCTCCGCCGCGCCTTACTCCAACTGAAGATCCATGCAAAACGCCGCCCGAGATGGCGGCTGGAACCCACTTCTGGCTGATACAATAAAGCGCTGAATAACCCCGGCGCTTTTTTTGTGTTCTGGTTATAAACAGGACAATCGCTTGCCAGCCGTACAATTTAAGTCTATACTTTTTAAACCCAGCAGGAGTTACACAGTTGACTGAGGAAAGCCCGCACCTCTTATTTTCGGTATCTTTTCGCGAACTGCGTAAGTTCTACCTATATTTAGCAAAGGAGATCATATGAGTACTGTCCGAGATATTATTCGCAAAAAAGGCAGTGATGTCTGGTCGATTGCGCCGGAGGCCACCGTTTATGATGCTTTGCAATTGATGGCTGAGAAAGAGGCCGGCGCCTTGCTGGTTATGACCGGTGACGAGGTGAACGGTATCCTTTCAGAGCGTGACTGTGTCCGCCGGGTGGATTTGCAGGGGCGCACACCGCGTATGACCAAAGTCAGCGAGATTATGACAAGTGATGTCATCTCGGTGCAGGTGACGGAAAACCTCGAAAACTGCATGACCGCCATGCTCGAGAAGAACATTCGTCACCTGCCAGTGTACGAAGGCACGAACCTGCTGGGTTTGATCTCAGTCCGCGATGTGCTCAGGGAAGTTGTGGATGTCCAAAAGTCTTTGATCGCCCAACTGGAACGCTTCATCACAGGTGGCGGGCGCTGATGCAAGAATGGACCATCGCGGAAATGGGAGAAAAGATGGCATCCGGCCAGTTGACAGCCCGTCAACTGGCTGAGATGTATCTGGGTCGGATCGCAATGCTCGATGAGGGCGAGGCTGGGGTCAATGCGGTCATCGAGCTTAATCCCGATGCCCTCGCCCTCGCCGAAACCCTGGATGCGGAACGGGAAGCTGGAAAGATACGCGGCCCGCTGCATGGCATCCCGGTGCTGATCAAGGACAATATCGACACCTTTGACCGCATGACCACTACGGCCGGTTCGCTGGCGCTGGAAGGCTCGGTCGCTTTGCAGGATGCCTCCTTGGTGGGGCGACTGCGCGAGGCCGGGGCTTTGATCTTGGGAAAAACAAATCTCTCGGAATGGGCTAATTTCCGCGGCAAACGTTCGACTAGCGGCTGGTCCAGCCGGGGCGGGTTGACCCGTAACCCCTACGCGCTCGATCGCTCAGCCTGTGGTTCTTCATCCGGTTCGGCGGCGGCAGTGGCGGCCAACCTGTGTGCGGCGGCAATCGGCACTGAGACGGACGGCTCGATCATCTGCCCCGCGCAGACCAACGGCATCGTGGGCATTAAACCGACCGTGGGCCTGGTCAGCCGGACAGGGGTCATTCCCATCGCCCATAGCCAGGACACCGCCGGCCCGATGGCGCGGACTTTGGCGGACGCGGCGATCATGCTCGGGGTTCTGGCAGGAGTTGACGAAACAGATGCAGCCACATTGGACGTGGGAAGAAGCGCCAACGATGACTATACTCAGTTCCTCGACCCGGACGGGCTCAAAGGCGCGCGCATTGGCGTGGCGCGCAGCCTGTTCGGAACAGATCAACGCGTTCTAAAGCTTATCGAGTCCGGTCTCGAGACGATGAAGTCACTGGGCGCGGAACTGATCGATGTCGAACTGGCTTCCAGCGACACATTCGGCAAGTCTGAGCTGGAAGTGTTGTTATATGAATTCAAAGCGGACCTGAACGCCTACCTCGCCAACCGCGAGCGCATGGCAAAGGTGCATTCGCTCGAGGATGTGATCAAGTTCAATCAGGATAACTGCGCCCGTGTGCTGCCTTATTTTGGACACGAGCGTATGGAAGCGGCCCAGGAAAAAGGCCCGCTGACCAGTAAGCGATATCTTAACGCGCTGGCAAAGAACCACCGCCTGAGCCGTGAGGAGGGCATCGACGCGGTGATGAAGGAACACAAGCTGGATGCGATCGTCTGTCCCTCCGGAGGCCCGGCCTGGATGATCGACCTGGTCAACGGGGATGGCATCCGCAGTTGGGACGTAGATAGCTTTTCGTATGCCGCGGTTGCCGGGTACCCGCATATCACTGTCCCAGCAGGATATATTTTTGGCCTGCCGGTTGGGATCTCGTTCTTTGGAGGCGCCTGGCAGGAGCCGACCCTGATCAGGCTCGCCTATGCTTTCGAGCAGGCCACGCAGGTGCGCGTTCCCCCAAAATTTTTATCGACAGCAGATTTGACTGTCTAATTACCATTGGTCGAGTAGCCCCGAGTGCTTTTGAGGGGCGTATCTAGACCATAACTAATCTATGACCACTGTCCTGTTACTAGATATCGACGGCGTACTTGTGCATCCCGGCGGATACCGCGCCGCGTTACATGCCACGCTCAACCATTTTGTCAACTTGATGGGGCTGCCCAATTTTGAATTCCCGGAAGAGAAGCTGGCCGGGTTCGAAAGGCGCGGTATCACCAGCGAGTGGGATATGGTCCCGCTCCTGCTTGCTGTTTTATGGGATGATATTTTGTCCCGCCAACCGCTCACTGAACTTCCGGCTGATGTCTCTACTGCTGCGATCGAAATCGGCAAAGCCCTGAACGGATATCTACCATCGGAATTGATTATCCCAGAATTCGAACTTGTCAGCGGACAATATCCCGCTGAGACGGCTCTGCAGGGTGGTCACTTTCCGTCCATTCCCCTGGCTTTACGGACCAGCCTGATGCACCGTTCCAGAGATGTGCGTTCTTCGCATACCATGCGAATATTCCAGCACTATACGTTGGGTAGCCTCGCCTTCAGCCAGACCTATGATCTGCCCGTAGAAATCGAGAGCGAATCGCTTTTGCGGGAGCACGACCGGCCCATTATCAGCGGGGTAGTTCGAGAAAAACTGCGCCAATCCGGAGCTCACCTGGCAGCCTTTACCGCCCGTCCGTCCGCGCCCCCGCGCGAAATCGATATGGCGCCCCTTGGATATGCGCCGGAAGCGGAGATCGCGCTCGAGCTCGTGGGGCTTTCTGACATCCCATTGATCTCTTTTGGAAGGCTGCAATATCTTGGCTCCCAGCGCGGTTATGATCCTGAACCTTGCTGAAGCCCTCGCCTGTTCAGGCCCTGGCCGGCATCGCCGCCGCGCTGACGGGTGACGAGTGGTCCGCGTTGCAGGCGGCCTGTGATTGGCATGAAACCGGTCAACTCACAGGCCTCCTGGCGGAGTTGCCACGGGCATTGGACGTATCCATTGTGGAGGATACGCTCAGCGGAATTCGCTCAGTCATCGCGGCGGGTGAGATCTTGCGGAAAGCAGGCCTGGATGTAACCGTCCATGCTTATGGGCTGACTTCCGGCAGCGCTGCGAAATCGGCCGCGTTCGAGCAGGCAGGTGTTCCGTATTTTAACGATTGGGAAGGGTTGATCAATCTTGTCTGTCATTCTGAGCGACCGTAGGGAGTGAAGCCCGCCCTGAGTGCGGACCGAAGGGAATCCCCGCGCCCAGCGCGGGACGTGTGCCCCGCCAGGGGTAGACCCTTCGGCTACGCCTCACACCGTCCCGGTATCCTTCGGGAGGGTGACATTTTCAAAGCGCCTTGCCAAGCACTAAATTTGCGCCTATACTGGGAATATCGGAGTATTCATGTCGGAAATCGATCTGTCCCCGCTTCAAACCATATTGAACCCATATATTCCACTTGGCCGATCAGGCCTGCTGCCCGCCCTGCACGCCGCCCAGAAGCATTACGGCTGGCTGCCGCAGGAAGTCGCTTCCGGGGTTGCGGGCGCGCTCAAAGTCCCGTTGGCGGACGTGCATGGTGTGATCGAGTTTTATGCATTGTTCTACAACGAACCGATCGGTAAACATGTCATCCGGGTCTGCACGGACGTGGCCTGCGCGCTGAAAGGCGCGGACGAGATTCTGGATCACCTGTGCGCCCATCACGGCATCCAGCCGGATCAGACCACGCCGGATGCTGCCACCACCATCGAGCACGCGCCCTGCCTTGGCCTGTGCGAACACGCCCCCGCCGCGCTGCTGGACGAGCAGGCCGAGACGAATATCGATCTTCAGACGGGATCCTACGAACTGGGACTCCCGTCTTCGCGTGTCTATGGGACTCTGCGGGAACTGACCGGCCATTGCGGTAATGGAACCACCAGTTTTCAATCCTATGGGGATTATTCCGCCTTACGAAAAGCACAGAATATGCAGCCCGCGGACGTGATTGCCGAGATCAAAGCCGCCGGCCTGGTCGGTCGCGGCGGCGCGGCCTTCCCAACCGGGATTAAATGGGACGGCGCCGCCAATGCCCCAGGATTTGAGAAGTACGTTATATGCAACGCGGACGAGTCCGAGCCGGGTACGTTCAAGGACCGCATCTTGCTGCTCGACGACCCGCACAGCACCATCGAGGGGATGTGTATCAGCGCCCATGCGATTGGTGCCAGCAAAGGCTATATCTATCTGCGCGGCGAATATCCTTACATCTTGCCTGTCTTGGAAAACGCACTGTCCGAAGCCCGCAGCGCTGGCTATCTCGGCGGGGAGTTTGACATTCAAATCCGCGTGGGCGCTGGCGCGTATATTTGTGGTGAAGAGACGGCCTTGTTCGAGTCCATAGAAGGCAAGCGCGGATTCCCGCGGGTCAAGCCGCCGTTCCCTACAACTCACGGGTTGTTTGGCAAGCCTACCGTGATCAACAACGTCGAAACGCTAGCCAACGTACCGCTGATCATCGAAAAGGGTTCAGCGGAGTATCGCAAGACCGGTACGGAGAAGTCGCCGGGGTCGAAATTGTTCTGTCTCTCTGGTGATGTGGAAAAGCCGGGACTTTACGAGATACCCTTCGGCGTGACGCTGCGTGAGCTGTTGGCGATGGCAGGCTGTGATTCATTCCAGGCCGTGCTGTTTGGCGGCGCGGCGGGAGCCTTCGCCACGCCGGAACACCTGGATGTGAAATTGACCTTCGAAGACCTGCGCGCTGCCGGGCTGCCGCTGGGTTCGGGTGTGGTGATGGTCTTCGATGAAACGCGTGACTTGCGCGATACCTTATCCCGGTTGGGCAAGTTCTTCGCACATGAATCATGCGGCAAGTGCTATCCTTGCCAGTTGGGCACCCAGCGCCAGATGGAAATTTTGGATCGCATTGCTGAGGGATGGATGATCGAAGGCGATTTAGAGCGTTTGGAAGATGTCGGCTGGACGATGACGGATTCGTCCCTGTGCGGGCTGGGTCAAACGGCGGCGGGGGCGGTGTTGTCTGCGATGAAGCAGTTTCCGGATTTATTCGGCCCTGAGCGGAGGGTCGAGTAGCGTTTTTTGCGTATCGAGACCCGTAGTCGAAGGGCGCTTGCATGCTAGACCTTTAGCGCCGACAAGGCTGTGTGGAATTTTAGGAAAATTTATGACAAATGAAATCACTTTGAACATCGATGGTCAAGAAATTACCGTTGAGCCCGATACAACCCTGCTCGATGCCGCAAAACAAATCGGGATCAATATCCCTACGATTTGCTGGCATGAAGCGACCACTTCCTATGCGTTGTGCCGCATTTGCGTTGTGGAGGTCGAGGGGCAGAGAGTGCTCCAGCCGGCGTGTATCGTCAAAGCGGGAGCAGACATGCAGGTCCAGACCCGCAGCGAAAAGGTCGTGCGGGCCAGGAAAACCATCCTGGAAATGCTGGCGTCCACGCTGGATTTGTCCGATGCGCCCGAAATCCTGACCATGATGGACGAGTACGGCGCGTCCCCCGAACGTTTCCCGGAAGCCGAGCGGCGCGAAATCGAAATCAAGGACGATAACCCGATGTACCTGCGGGATTATTCGAAGTGTGTGCTGTGCTGGCGCTGTGTGCAGGTCTGCGCCGAGGATGCCCAGTACACGTATGCGATCAACTTCAGCGGGCGCGGCTTCGAGACCGAGATTGGCACATTCTTCGACCGCACTATCCCCGAGTCGACTTGCGTGTTCTGTGGCCAGTGTGTGGCCGTCTGCCCGACCGGGGCGCTCAAGCCCAAGCGCGAGTTCCTGCTGGAGCAGGGTATTTCGCCGGAGGAGATCACGGTGATGAGCTCCGGGCGGAAGCAGAGAAAGAACAAAACTAACCGCAAAGAGCGCGAAGAACGCAAAGAAAAAAATAAAGAATTGTCTTAGCGTACTTTGCGTGCTTCGCGGTTTAAAAGGGATTTGATCAATGATAAAAGCAGATCGCGTAGTTTCCACCACCTGCCCTTACTGTGGCGTGGGTTGCAATTTACAGTTACACG
>JAABUE010000059.1 GCA_011389535.1 Anaerolineales bacterium | reverse complement strand
GTTGACCAATCTGGGACGGGCGGCCAAGACATCCTTCCCCGTCATCGATAGCATCATCCCCTTCATTCAACAGGGAATGTTTGGCCTGGTCATCATCCTGTTTTTGATCCTGGAACCCGAGGGATTGAATAAGATTTGGAAAAATATCAAGGATTACTTCCGTCTGTGGCCGTTCAGTTACTGACCGACCACGGCGAGCGAATAACCCCGAATATGAGGAGGTGCTCCATTACCCAAGTCACAACCAAAATGTTAGAACGTTTGTAATTCACCTATGAATCTGCCAAAGGAGGACCAGAATGTCTCGTAAAGTGAAAAGCCTGTTTTTTGTGTTCGTGATCGCCAGCCTGGTGTTGACCGCATGCGGCGGCGCCGCGGCTCCGGCCGAAACCGGTGGGAATGAGCCTATCAAAGTCGGTGCGATTTTCGACCTGACCGGCGCCACCGGCGATGTGGGCACGCCCTATTCCGAAGGTGTAAAAGGCTATGTAGAGTGGCTGAATGCCCAGGGAGGCGTGGAGGGCCACCCCATCGAACTGATCTCTGCAGATTATGCATACAAGGTAGATGTAGCTGAGCAGTTGTATTCACAGTATGTATCGGAAGGTGTAGTAGCCTTCATGGGATGGGGTACCGGTGATACAGAAGCCATGCGCACCAAGATTGCAGAAGACAAGATTCCCTTCATGTCTGCCTCTTACTCCGCAGCCTTGTTGGACATGGAGGCAGCTCCCTATAACTTCCTGATCGGCACAAGTTACTCTGATCAGGCGATTATCGCTGTTCGCTGGGCGATCGATGATTGGGCTGCCAAGGGAAATAGTGGCGCTCCTAAGGTCGCTCTGATCCACCACGATAGCCCGTTCGGAACATCCCCCGTTGAAGATGCGAGAGCATTTGCTGAAGCCAACGGAGCCGAGTTCACCAGTCTCGCAATGCCCGGTGGAGTGACAGACTATGTCGCCGAACTCGCCCAGATGCAAACCTATGGCGCCAATTACGTTGTTGTCCATACTGTCTCGAGCCCGGCTGCCTTGCTGCTCAAGGATGCTGCCAGCCAGGGCTTCGACGCGCAATTCATCTGCCTGAACTGGTGCGCGGACGAGATCCTGGTCAATCTGGCCGGCGAGGCCGCCGAAGGTGTGATGGGCGCCCTCCCCTTTGCGCCGCCATCTTCTCCCGTTGCCGGTCATAAAGATGCGGAGGAATTCCTGAAAGGCAAAGGCAGCACCACACTCGAAGAAGCAACCCTGCACTACACCCAGGGCTGGTGGACCATGGCAACCATGACCGAAGGTATTCGCCGCGTGCTCCAGGAAGGCAAGGAAGTCAACGGCGAGAATATTCGTGCCGCGCTGGAAGGCATCCAGAACTTCAGTACCGGCGACGTCACATCCACGATCAGCTTCTCACCGACAAACCACAGAGGCAATAGCTCTCTGAAGCTGTATCAGGTGCAAGACGGCAAGTGGATCCAGGTCAGTGAGTTTATCTCAGCCGAATAAGAGCCAGTGACCAGCAATCAGTAAATAGCAACCAGTGGGCAGTGGGCCACTATAAAGCCACTGTCCACTGGTTACACGACCGATACCTGATTACTGAACACTGATTACTGATAACGGGAACTGCTATGCTAAGTCTCAACAACATTGAAGTCATTTACAACGAGGTCATCCTGGTGCTGAAAGGCATGTCCATTCAGGTACCGGAAGGCAAGATCGTCGGTCTGCTCGGTTCGAACGGCGCGGGGAAGTCCACCACGCTCAAGGCTATTTCAGGCCTGCTCAAGCCGGAAAACGGCGAAGTAACGGATGGCTCGATCGAGTTCCTTGGCGAGGTCATCCATCACAAGGACGCTGCCGACATCGTCCGCAAGGGCATCTTCCAGGTGATGGAAGGACGGCGGGTGTTCGAGCACCTCACCGCGGAAGAAAACCTGATCGCCGGTGGGTACACCCGTTCAGACACCAACCTGCGCCCCGATCTCGAGTTAGTCTATGGTTATTTCCCTCGCTTGAAGGAACGCCGCAACCAGACGGCCGGTTACCTTTCCGGCGGCGAACAGCAAATGCTCGCGATCGGGCGCGCCTTGATGGCCAGGCCCAAATTGATGATGTTGGATGAGCCGTCCCTGGGATTGGCGCCCTTGCTGGTGATCGAAATCTTCGACATCATCAAGCGCATCAACGCCGAGCAGGGCACAACCATCCTGCTGGTGGAACAGAACGCCAACCTGACCCTCGCTGTGGCCGACTACGCCTATATAATGGAAAGCGGGCGTATCGTGCTCGAGGGCTATCCTGCCGACCTGCGCGAAAACGCGGACGTGCGCGAGTTCTACCTTGGCCTGACCGAGGTCGGCGCGAGAAAATCTTACCGGGATGTAAAACACTATAAACGACGTAAAAGATGGTTATCATAAAATTATCAGTTAGTTACCTGACATTTTGTTTCAAAAGCATTCCGTTGGTCGAGTAGGCGGTTTTCGTCCGCCGTATCGAGGCCAAAATAGCAAGAGAATCCTTGAATTCGTGGTCTCCCTGACCCGGAACGCCAGGACGGGCGATACTCCGCTTCGCAGTACTCGACCACCGGTAATAGGCTGGAAATTAAATATGTAAGGTGCCAAGATTACCAATCAGCAATTACGCCATATTCTTTACGCAATCCGTAACTCGTAAGGTTAGCCCAATGACCCTTCCGCAATTCATTTCCCACCTCGCTTCGAACGCCCCCGGTTTTGCCCGCCGTTTAAAGGATGCCGGCCTCAGCCCCGAATCGATCCGCACCACCGCTGATCTGAACGCACTTCCCGTCATCCGCAAGGACAACCTGGTCGAACTGCAAGCTGCCAACCCACCCTTTGGCGGATTCCTGGCCTGTGAACCGGGCGCGCTCAAGCGTATCTTCCAGTCCCCGGGCCCGATCTATGATCCAGAATCCCGCGTGGACGATTACTGGCGCTGGAAGCCCGCCATGCAGGCCACAGGGTTTGAACCCGGAGACCTGGTCATGGACTGCTTCGGCTACCATCTGACCCCGGCCGGCGCAATGTTCGAAGAGGGACTGTGGGCAACCGGCTGCGCGGTCATCCCTGGCGGGATTGGGAATCAAGAACAACAGGTGCGCGTACTGCACGACCTGAAAGTGATCGGTTATGTCGGGCTGCCATCTTACTTGAAAGCTCTGATCGAGAAGGCTGAAGAACTGGGCTTGCAGTTGTCCCTCAAGAAAGCATTTTTCACTGCCGAGCCGCTGCCGCCCTCCCTGCGAACCTGGCTCAACGAACAAGGCGTGACGGTCGCCCGCCAGGGGTATGGCACCGCTGAATGCGGCAACCTGGGCTACGAGTGCGAAGAAGAGAAAGGCTGGCACCTTCCCGAGGATGCAATTATCCAGGTTTGTGATATTAATTCCGGCCAGCCGCTGCTTCCCGGCGAGATAGGGGAAATCGTCGTCACGCTGTTGAACAACGATTATGCCCTCGTCCGTTTTGGGACGGGGGATCTATCATCGCTCAACGCAGATCCCTGCCCTTGCGGGCGCACGTCGGCGCGGCTGATGGGATGGCAGGGCCGCATTGGAGATGCGGTTAAGGTGCGCGGCATGTTCCTGCACCCCAGGCAGGTTGCGGACTTCATCTCCCGCTTTCCAGAAGTGACCCGCTGGCAGGCAGTCATCACCCGTGAGGCGCACAAGGATTACCTGGCATTACATGTGGTCACCGGCCCGGGCACGGAGGAAGCTGGTTTAATGGATAGACTGGCCAGTGCTGCGAGAGAAGCGATCAAGTTCCAGTTGGAGGCAAAGTCCGTCCCGGAGGCGAGTCTGCCACCCGAATCGCCTCCCATCCGTGACGAACGTTCATGGGAGTGATGATCTAACCGCAGAGAACCCAGTGCGCGCTGAGTTTTAATAACTTCTCTGCGATCTTCCTGGCCCGCCAGCCAGGACGGGCCGCGCACTCTGCGGTTTATCCTGAAAGCCGGGAGCCAGCCTCCCGGTTTTGTTTTGACATATTCCGGTACGAGGTCTATAATCAGCCCACTCCCCCACGGATGGTTTGAATGAATAATAAAAGCAACCTGACAATCCTGTTTATTACGCTTGTTATCATGATGATGGGCTTTGGCATCATCATCCCGATCTTGCCTGATCTGGTGGTCAAGTTTGGAGGTACGGGCGTGGAGATGGGCGGGTTGATGGCGATATTCTCCGCCATGCAGTTTCTGTTTTCGCCGATGTGGGGCAGTCTATCCGACCGGTTTGGCCGCAAACCGATTTTGATGCTGGGTGTTTTTGGCAATGCCATCAGCATGCTGGCCCTCGGGCTTTCCACGGAACTTTGGATGCTGTTTGCCGCGCGCGGGCTGGCAGGGGTGCTTTCATCGGCCACGCTGCCGACCGCCATGGCCTACATCAGCGACAGCACCGATGACAAGAGCCGTGGCGGCGGGATGGGCGTGATCGGCGCCGCCATGGGTCTTGGCATGATCCTCGGACCGGGCGCGGGAGGCATCCTGAGCGGCATTTCGCTGCAAGCGCCGTTCTACTTCGCCGCCGTGCTCTCGCTGCTGGCGATGGCTGCGATCTGGCTGTTCCTGCCCGAGTCGCTGGCGGTCGATCAACGAGAAACAGAGACCAAACTACAGGGTCCGCAGCTGGGCACGATGTGGCGGTCACTTTTTGGACCGCTGTCATTCCTTTTCGTGGCTGCCTTCATGATTAGCTTCGCGATGACCAATTTCGAAGGTATCTACGCCTACTACGCCAAAGACCGCTACGGCTACGGACCGGAGACCATCGGTGTCATCCTGACCGCCATCGGCGTGGTCTCGGTGCTGGCGCAGGGTGCCTTGACCGGCATCGCTACCCGTAAGTTCGGTGAAGTCAACGTGATCAAAGCATCCCTGATCGCCAGCGTGGCCGGGTTCCTGGTCATGCTGCTGGCGCAAGACCTGCTGGCGGTCATCCTGACTTCGTCGTTTTTCATCCTGGCCAACGCCATGCTGCGCCCGGCGGTCTCGTCCCTGATCTCGAAACGGACTTCAAAAGGACAGGGCATCGCCATGGGCCTGAACAATGCCTTTATGAGTTTGGGACGCGTCGTCGGCCCGCTGTGGGCCGGGGTTGTGATCGATGTCAATCTCTATTTCCCCTTCGTCACCGGCGCGATCATCATGCTGATCGGCTTTCTCGCCAGCCTGGCCTTCCTGCGGGAAGAGTCAGCCTCCAAACCGGGTCCAGTCATTGGATTGACCGATTAACAGATTCGGGTTCTACCTTTTCTTGATTTTCAACCCTGATCTTACAGTTACATCGTTCTCAATCCATGTGGGAGCCTGATTTCTCCCGGCCTTTTTACTCAATCATTTAACCTAATAATTTTCCTTTTCAACGCAGTAGTGACCGCGGCAGTACGGTCGGCAACCCCCAGTTTGTTAAAGATATGCACGAAATGGGACTTGACCGTCGCTTCCGTAATAAACAGCTTGCCCGCGATCTCGTTATTCGAGTTGCCGCGCGAGGCCAGGTCTAACACTTCGATTTCGCGCGCGGTCAGCGTGATCCTGGAAGTCTCGGTCAGGCGGCGCGTGATCTTCTCAGCCACGCGCGGGGCAAGCGTTACTTCACCCCGCGCCGCGCTGCGCACAGCCTGGAACAGGGATTCCGGGGGCGCGTCTTTGAGCAGGTAGCCCGTTGCCCCGGCTTCGATGGCCGGCAGGATGTCCGCATCCGTGTCGTAGGTGGTCAGCACCAGGATCTTTGCGTCTGGCTGCTGCGCGCGAATGCGCTGGATGGCAGCCAGACCGTCCAGCACGGGCATTTGCAGGTCCATCAAGATGACGTCAGGCCTGTAGGAAATGGACAGGGTGGAAGCCAGTTCCCCGTTTTCGGCATCTGCAACCACATCAAAATCAGGCTGTGAGGTCAACAGTGCGCATAATCCACTGCGCACAACAGGGTGATCGTCCGCGATCAAAATTCGAATTTTCATGTCACATCCGGAAGGGGGATCGAAACGGCGATTTTCGCGCCTTTGCCCGGTTCGCTTTCAACCGTCAGTGCGCCGCCCAGTTCTTCTGCGCGCTCACGCATGGACGTCAGGCCGAAGCCGCGTCCATTTCGTTTTGTATCGAAACCCTGGCCGTCGTCTGCAATATCCAGCGCAAGCAAGTCGGGCATATAGGAAAGGGTGATATTGACGTTCCGCGCCCGGGAATGTTTTTTGATGTTATGCAGTGCTTCCTGTGAAATTCGCAATAACGCGATATCGATGGATGAATCGAGGAGTTGGAGCGTCCCGGTCGTTGCCATCGAAACCTTGACAGCGTTCTCAACCGACCAGCGGGCAGCCAGGCCTTCGATGCTCTCAATCAGGGAGGCCTGCTCGAGTTGTTCAGGTTGTTTATCCCAGATCAAGCGGCGGGCTTCCCCGAGTCCTTCCCGGGCAGTTTGCTCGGCCTGTTCCAGGCGAGTTTGCAATGCGGCTGGGTCTCCCAAACGCGCCGCGGATAAATGCATAATGATGGACGTAAAATGCTGCGCGAGCGTGTCGTGGATTTCGCGCGCCAGCCGCTGGCGTTCAGCCGCCACCCCCGCTTCCCGCTCTGCTTTCAGTAAACCGGCACGCGTTTGCGTGAATTCATCTAATAGCCGCTGGCGCTCCAGGCTTTGTTTGATCAAGGCAGCGACAAAAACCCCCATCAATGAAGCGACGATCAAAAACCCAAGAACGATGATCAGCGAGAGGTACCAACTCTCGACGGCGTAGAGAAGCACATAGAGTAAGTACAGACCAATGGTCAGGGAAACGGCCAGGGGGATCGCCCAGCGGATAGGAAAACGGGTGAATAACACCGGATAGAACATTGCCACCAGCATCAAGGAACCGACGTTGATGGCAAGCAAACCACCCAGGATCGCCCAACCCAGGAAAAAATAAATCAGACCGCGCCTGGGGGCCTCCCGCCAGCGGGCGCATGGCGTGGCGATGAAGGGGAGGTACCACAACGCCAACAGTGCCGATAGTCCGAAATAAAGCGGCAGTTGGCTGATAGCCGGGGTGATACCGAATACGATTGCAATGTTCAATCCAAAAAAGGTATAGGCAGAAATGTGCCAAACCCAATCCCACTGTTCCCAAACGTTTCGCTTCGGGCCCGCCAATTGATTTCCCATCTAAATATTATACAGGAATTAATAAAAGGAGCGGTCCGAAAATAGGGGTCGCGTGCTTCGCACGCGACCCCTATTTTCGGAATTTCTACATAACTACAGACCCGGCGCGATGAAGATCATCATCGAAGCGAACGGTTCACTGATGAGCACGGCCAGGCTGTGCCCCAGGATCACGGGCGTGAGACTGCGCTTGCCCCACACGAACAACCCGCCCAGCAGCAAACCATATACCAGGCTGAAGATGAATGAAAAGACGTTGAAGCCCCAAATCGTGTGGTACAAGGCGAATACAAGGGCTGAGAAGATCACCTGTACCCAGTTCGAAATACCGATTTTCCGCATCTGGTTCATCAGGAAGCCGCGCGTCACCAGGTCTTCGAGCAACGTGCCACCGGCAGCCAGCAGCGCGGTCAACACGCGCAAGCCGTTTAGCTGGGCGATATTGGTATCAGGGGCGAACTGCAAGATGCTGGTCAAGAACAGCAATCCCCACATCAATCCCAGCACGCCTCCGGCAATATTCGCAACCATGCGAGAAGGAGCGCCAAGCCCGAACGAGCGTAGCAGTTCACCTAGCGGCACCCCGGGGTTCATCCGCATGATGACCGCCAGGATGACGGAAAAACCAATCAGGAACGACACCAACAAAGCGACGACTGCCACCTCCATGGACAATCCCTGGCTCAGTAAAGCTGGAATGGGACCGAAGTTCGGTCCGATCAGCAGGATTAGCAGAACGATCACGATTGCCAGGCGGCTCGAAACAGTATTGCGATCAACGACAGTAATATCCATTTTTTCCTCCGGAAACGATAAAAGATAATATGAATATAGCGGATACCACGCGTGACGACATCATTCTCCCGACCGATCCCAGTATCCATCGAAAGTTGGATTGCAAAACTTGTTCGCGAAAGAATAGGAAGTCACTCTTCGTCAATCTTCATGATGAAAACGACACGGACTCCTTCCCTATTACTGCTGTTTGCCATATTTCTCGCAGGCTGCGTCTCGACAGTGGAACACAACGCGCCGAACTCCCCCAGTCCTGCCGCGGCTACCCCGGCCGCTCCTGAACCCACTGCATTTTCTCCACCAACTCCTGGGAGCGAAGGTATCGCGGTCAGCCAGAACGGAAACCGATACCTTCCCTTCCACGCTAACTTGGGAACTGCCACGCAAATAGACATCCCGTTATCAGGCCAACCGACCTGGATTGCTGGGGTTCCGTTCGAAAACGGCAGCGCCTGGGCGGTGGCTTTTGAAAACGGCGCATTGCAAGCATTTCTGGTAATCCTTGATGGTTATACGCAGATTGCAATTTCTCCCGCGCAAATTTCCCCCGGGATGCCGCTGACGATTTACGCGCAAGGGGGAAATCTCTTCGCGCTGACCGCGCCCGGCGCGGATGCATCTCCCCTCTCCCCGCCTGTGCCCCTGGATGACCAGCTTCAAAGCATTGCTTACATCGCCACGAGCGGCGACCTGGTCCTGTGGCAGAACGGGCAAGAAACTCGCTTGCCCGTGGACGCCCTGCCCGACAGCCGTATCCTGGCTGACGGAAATGGTATGTTGCTGCTACTTTCAAACCCGACAGAACGATATGGTCACGGTGTCTTGGGCGACGGGCTGGAGGCAGCCGGGATCACCCTGGTGGAAACCGCGTCCGAAGTGCGCATTGCCCAAATCATCTCAATCCCGGAACCTGACGTGATCGAAGGGATTTATCCGCTGTGGGAGGACTTAAACGGGGATGGCCAACGGGAGATCATCGTCACTTTGAGCAACGCGCAGGCCGGGGCCAGGATCGTCGCGTATCGCGAGGGCCCTTCGGCAGGCTCAGGAAAAGCAGTCTTGCTGGCTGAAGGTCCCAGTGTAGGGACTGGCTTCCGCTGGCGGCACCAACTGGTGGTCGCGCCGTTCGGCGAAGGGGGAGAAAGCCTGCTGGCGGTCGTCCGCACTCCCCACATCGGCGGCGTGCTGGAATTCTATCGTTTGGAAGGGAGCCGGCTTGAAATCGTGACGGAAATGCCCGGCTTCAGCACTCACTCCATTGGCTCGCGCAACCTGGTCACCGCCCTGGCCGGCGACTTAGACGACGACGGACAGATCGAGCTGCTGGCGCCCGACCAAACCCACATGCGCCTTGGTATTGTAAGCATAGACGGGAAAACCACATGGCTGGACCTGGACGCCAAACTTTCCACCAACCTGGCTGCGGTCACATTAAAAGATTCTGGTCGGGTTGCCATTGCAGCCGGGCTGGCAAACAATACGTTGAGGCTCTGGCTACCTTAAGCGACCTCCACCACCTGCTTACGCGCCCGATAAGCAATATACCCTTCCGCCCAGAAGAAAATCAGCGCGGTCCAGACCAGTGAAAACCCAATTAACCGGCTGGTGCTGAACGGCTCTTTATAGATCAATACTCCGATCAGGAACTGCAAGGTTGGGGCGATATATTGCATGACACCCACCATTGTCAGCGGGATGCGCCTGGCGGCAGATGCGAACATCAGCAAGGGAATCGTTGTCACAACTCCCGCACCTACCAACAACAGAACGGAAACGTTTCCAATGTGACCAAAAGCGGCCTGTCCGGTGCTTTCGGCAAAAATGAGATACCCCAGCGCTGGTAAAAACATCAAACCGGTTTCCAAGGTCAGGCCATAGAGAGAACCGAGCGGAGCGACCTTCTTCACCAGTCCATAGAATCCAAAGGTAAAGGCCAGTGAAAGCGCAATCCAGGGCAGGGAACCGTACGTCAAGGTTAGGTAGATCACGCCGAATGCAGCCAGCCCGATTGCGACCCATTGCGCCGGCCGCAGGCGCTCGCCCAGGAAGATCATCCCCAGCAGCACGCTCAACAGTGGATTGATGAAATAGCCCAGGCTGGTCTCCACGATATGCCCGGCGTTCACGCCCCACACGTAAATCAACCAGTTGACGCTGAGCAGCAGGCCGGCGACAAAATAGATGCCGAGTATACGCAAGGTCAGCGTCGAACGGAATTTAGTCCACTGCCTGGTTGCAATGATAACAACAACCAGTAACACAAATGACCAGACAATACGATGCCCAATTACCTGCAAAGCGGGAACGGCTTGCAACCATTTCCAATAGATTGGGAAAAGCCCCCACATGATGTAAGCGCCCAGAGCATATAACAATCCATTATTCATGCCTAGATTTCTCCTTTGACAGTCGCCAAGTATACACCAGTTACAAAATCCAAATCCGGTCTTCTGGGCGTATTGTTAAGTAGAGCAGGATAACCCTTGTCGGTAAATTCGAACCTTAGAGAAATGGAGTGAAGGATGAAAAAAATCTATTACATCATGGCCGCTGTCCTGGTTGTGCTCTCACTGACCAGCCTGGCTGCCACGCCGGCCCCTAATCTCATGAACTTCGTCGCGCCACTGAGCGGAAGCGAGGAAGTTCCAGCCCGCGATACGAACGCGCGCGGTAATGCCGTCTTCCACTTGAGAGCCGATGGAACAGAGCTTAGTTACAAATTAATCGTAGCCAATATCGAAAATGTATTCGCCGCCCACATTCACTGCGGAGCAGCAGGCGTCAATGGACCGGTCGGCGTGACTCTCTTTATGGGCAGCCCTGCAAGCGGCCGCGTGGATGGCGTGATCGCGAGAGGAACTATCACTGCCCCGGACCCCGGAAACGCATGTGGCTGGTCTGATTTCGAGGAAGTGCTGTCTGCGATGCGCAGCGGCGATACATACGTTAACGTACATACCAATGACGGTGTCGCTCCGACAAACACTGGCCCGGGCGACTTCCCCGGCGGTGAAATCCGCGGCCAAATTCGCTGATCAGATATCCGGCGCGTCCATAACACAACCAAAACCAACGTTACTCGTGATGCAACTTCGGAAAATTATCCGGGTTTCATTTACCCCTCTTTCCTGCTCCGGGTAGAAGAAACAAACATCTTGGAAACGCAGACAGGCTTTTGATTACAAAAGCCTGTCTGTGCATTAATGCAGGCACTTAGAAACTTTCGATTGGTTGGCGTCCGGCATACCCCTCTTCGATCTCATGCCAGAATGCAATATCCTCTTCCCCATATTTCCAGCACAAATAGACCTCCCGCCCGTCCTTCAAGGCCGGAAAATCCAATAAGCCAATGTTGATATCTTTGAACAAAGCGCCGGTTTCCTGGATCTGGTGAACGAGCACATCGAGTCGCTCGAACTCTTTGATCATCTCACTGGCAGCCTGGCTGCCGCCGTTTCCCGCTGAGCGTTCTACAACCGGCCAGACTTCTGGCTGGCGCGCCAAAATTTCCTGGCGGATGGCCTGGATTTCGTCCACAAGCGGTCGGATGGCAGTTAACGTTTCGTTCGCTTCCGGTAATGTAAAGTATCGTTGCATATATTCTCCAAAATCTGGCACAAGTATACTCAAAATTTCCCTTGATATGACAACCGAAGAATCTCATACTGCTCAGGATAAACTCCGCGAACCCCCTCCTGCGCGCATTTCAAAAGACTCCCTTCGGCCCGCGCTTGGGATGGGCTTCGTCTTCCTCAAGGGCTACTCGAAGTGACAAAATCGGATGTTATAATCCCCGCCATGCGAAAACAAAATGTGGCGATCTTCGCTCTGGGGATCGCTTTTCTTTGTCTGCTGGCCGGAGTTGCTTACAATCTGCCGCCGGTCCACGAACGGCTGGCATGGCGGGTGGATAACCTGCGCGTGGAAGTCAGGCGCTACTTCAACCCTCCCGAGCAGGTGCTCTTTACGCCCCAGGAGGAACAAGAGCAGATCGGGGCCATCGTGCAGGCCACCCTGACAGCGCATGCCCTGTCATCGGTTGCAACGCCGCTTCCTGTCCAGACCGAAACCCCGCTCGCATCACCTATTCCAAGCCTGACCCCGACACCCATACCAGCGAGCGCTTCCTTGACCGGTATCCGTCACGAGTATCAAAAGTTCAACAACTGCGCGCCGGCAACCCTATCCATGGTGCTGTCATACTGGGGCTGGCAGGGTGACCAGTACGCCACCCGCACCTATCTGCGCCCGGCCTTCGAGCAGGACGATAAAAACGTCAACCCCTTCGAGATCGTCGATTTCGTGCAGCAGCAGACCGCATTCGATGCTCTGTGGCGCGTCGGTGGTGACCTCAACTTGCTCAAGCGTTTGGTCGCGGCTGGTTTCCCGGTCCTGATCGAAAAAGGGCTGGACCCGCACGATGACTCTTGGTTAGGCCACTACCAGGCCATCAGCGGCTATGACGATGCCAACAGTCAATTCCTGGTCTACGATTCTTATGAAGGCCCGCCCAATGCCTATCCGGTTCCTTACAGCGTAATCGGGCAGTTCTGGCGGCACTTTAACTTCGCTTACGTGGTGGTCTACCCTCCCGAGCGCGCCGCGGAAGTCCACTCGATTTTAGGCACGCACAGCGATCCCCAGGCCAATTTCGATTACGCCGCCGGCCTGGCCCTGGTCGAATCAGGCACGCTGACCGGCCGGGAGCAGTTCTTCGCCTGGTTCAATCGCGGCGCCAACCTGGTGCACCTTCAAGATTACGCCGGTGCCGCCCAGGCTTACGACAGCGCCTTTTCACTATACGCAGCCCTACCCGAAGGCGATCGTCCCTGGCGCCTGCTCTGGTACTTAGATGGTCCCTACGCCGCCTACTACCACACCGGCCGCTACCAGGACGTGGTCAACCTGGCCGGCACCACCCTGTTGAACGTGGACAAGCCTGTGCTCGAAGAAACCTACTACTGGCGCGGCAAGGCCAAAGCCACCCTGGGCGACCAGGCGGGGGCAATTGAAGACTTACGCCGCGCGTATGCGCTCAACCCCAACTCTACACCGGCCGGAGAGGAACTTATTCGACTGGGTGTCCAAATTCCTTAAAAAGTTTCCAATACGTTTGCATTTAACCACTAAGACACGGAGACACAAGGTTTTTTCCTTTGTGTCTCCGTGTCCTGGTGACTTAGTGGTGAGGTTACCTGATCCTATCTTTAGAATTAAGCTTCAACAGTATACCCCTTGCTTTTCACCGCTTCCAGAATTTGCGCTTCACTGACCCTGGCCTCATCATATTCGACCGTCAGCTGCATTTTGTGATAGCTGGCCGAGACCTGCCTGACCCCAGGCAAGTCATCTTCTATCTCCTCTATTTTCATAGCGCAGTTCGTGCAGTGCATATCGCTCACCTTGAAAGTTTTCTTAACCATTTAATTCCTCTATTCAAAGACAATCAGGCCTGTATACATCCCCATCGAGCAGGTGAAGAACATGCGCGTACCGGGAGCCTGCGCCGGGATGTCTACAACGACCTTGCCGGTATCCGGCAATAACTCATAAAAGCTCAAGGCAGGGATGACAAAATCGCGCGCGCAGGAATAGGTCCGGTCCGTCACCAAATTCAGCGCAACCGGCGCGTTGGCCTTGGCCCGCAGGGTCTGCGGGAAATAGCCCTGGTTTTGGACATATAAAGTCAGATCGCCTTCGCTCGCGGCAGGCGCCTGCGCAGATGAGTTCGAAGACAGTCCGCGCGTTAGATTCCCAAAAGAAAGCGGCGAGCCGATCAAGTTCAATCCGCTGTTCAATGTCACCAATCCCAGCACGAGCACCGCAATAGCTACAAAGCGCATAAAAAAGGATTCGAGTTTGGAACCGATCTTGGTTGTCAGGTAAGCCACCAGGAAGAAGACCGGGCTGGTCCCCAGCGTGAACGCAAACATCAGCGCCGCGCCCATGCCTGCCCGCCCGGTGGCCAGCGCCGCGCCCATCATCGCCTGCGTGACGCCGCAGGGAATGAACACGGTCAGCGCTCCCAGGAACAGGGGCGTGGCCATTTCCGTTCCATTCCTGGCCGTCCGGCGGATATAGCGGGTAATGAATTTCGGCGGCTCAATAGAAAAATATCGAAATATGGGATGTACGTTCATCATGCGCAGCGCATTGCCGAGCATAAAGACACCGATTGCGATCATCAAGACTGCCCGCGAAACCGGGTCCAGGCTCAAAAACGACCCGAGCCAGCCTAACAAGGCTCCAAGGATCGTGTAGGCTGCGAGTTTAGCCAGCAAAAATAACCCAATGGGCAGCGCTGGTTTCGTTGGCGCAGCCGGCCGCGACTGGCCTTTCCGGCTTTTAGGTTGAGCGATCAAATCAACTTCGATCTGGCGCGCTAATGAACTGGCCAGTAGACCGCCCTGCACTGCCAGGCAACTCAATCCACCGGTAGTAAGCCCGGTGATGAATGCGACACTGATCTGCCCGAACGAGCCTGCAAATACGCTGGCTGGCACAATTTCCTCGCTGGATTGAAAGAGCAGCATGATCAGGGCGATTGCCACCAGGGCCACCCCTGCGCCCATGACGAAGACCGGGTCGATTTTATTATTGCGATTGTTGGATGCCATAATTTTTAAATTAGAATTTTACCCGCCGCAAGCGCAGGCTATTTGTAACCACGAACACGCTGCTGAACGCCATCGCGCCGGCCGCCAGCATCGGGACCAGGAAGCCCATTGCCGCAGCCGGGATCAGGATCACGTTATAGAAGAAAGCCCAGAACAGGTTCTGTTTGATCGTGCGCAGCGTTTTGCGGGAAAGCGCAATGGCACGCGCCACGCCGCGCAAGTCGCCGCTGATCAACGTGACCGGGGCGGCAGCCATGGCCACGTCGGTTCCCGTGCCGATCGCGATGCCTACATCTGCCTGTGCGAGCGCGGGCGCATCGTTGACGCCGTCCCCGACCATCGCGGTCACCACGCCGGATTCCTGCAGCTTCTTCACCTCTGCCGACTTGCCCTCGGGCAGCACTTCCGCCAGCACCTGGTCGATGCCGACCATACCCGCAATCGCCTCGGCTGTCTTCTGGTTATCACCGGTGATCATAACAACCTTTAAACCCATGGCATGCAATTCTTCAATTGCATCCTTGGAACCATCCTTGAGCGTATCCGCAACAGCGATCACGCCGCTGACGGTCCCATCCACGGCAACCAGCATGGCTGTCTTGGCTTCGGACTGCAGGCGGACGATCTCCGGGCCTAATCCGTTCAGATCAAACCCGCGCGATTCCATCATGCGGACGTTACCGACGGCCACGCT
>JAABUE010000058.1 GCA_011389535.1 Anaerolineales bacterium | reverse complement strand
CCCGTTTCTGCAGGCCATAAGAAAGCGAGCCAACCGTATTGTTACGGATGGCTTCGATTTCAAGCAGGTCAATGATATCTTCCACGAAACGGCGGAAGCGGATGTGTTCGCGCTGGGCGGCTCCCCAATAGACCAGGCTGCTGAGCAGGCTGCTTTGCATCAAGACGTGTGCTCCTGAGAGCAGGTTGTCCAGCACAGTCATATGGCGGAACAATTCGATATTTTGGAAGGAACGTGCGATCCCGAGCCGGGCGATCTGGTGCGGCTTCATGCGGGTGATCTCATGTTCTTTCCCGTTCATGTAAACGATGCGACCACGTTGCGGGTGGTACAGCCCGCTAATGCAATTGAGCAGGCTGGTCTTGCCCGCTCCGTTTGGCCCGATGATTGCCAAAATTTCGCTTTGGCGGACATCCAGGCTGACATCCAACAAAGCAGTAACTCCCCCGAAGTTGAGCTGGATACTCTCAACCTTTAGTTGCGTTTCGCCGGCTTCAAGTTGGCTGCTGTTCAGTCCGCTGGTGAATCCACGCTGCATAGGCGCTCCCGTGATTATTTGATTTTGCCAGGTTATTCAAGAGAAACCGATTACCCAAAAATCGGTCAAATTTCGAAATTGGCATGATCGATTCAGGTAATGTCCAAATCATACAGGAGCCGCGCTAAAGAAGCGTTAATGCAGGCGTTAATGATTGTGTTTTTTGGCACACTTAAAATTGGAGGCTTTGATTGCAAAACTTATTTTTCAGCCACGCAGTCACTGAGTCACAGAGATTCTCTTATTTTTTCTCTGTGTCTCCGTGTCTCTGTGGCAAGTTCTATTCTTCCCCGACGCTCTCCTCGATGATCACATTTGGCCCCCTCAAGGGCAGGTTCGGGATCACCACCGCGCCCTGTCGTTCTCGGGCTGCCTGTCCCTGGGCGAAGCGTAATTCACTATCCATTTTCAACTCGTCGAATATTGTCGTTGCACGGAAGTGGCAATCGACAGCCCAGGCGATTTGTCCGGCGCGGTCGTACAGGCGGCGCAAGGAAAGGTATGTGCGCGCCAGATCAGGCCGCGCGCGGATCTGGCGCAAAAGATGCATCGACTCGATCAGGCTGGTTTCGATTTGGGTCCATGCTGGATAAGGTAAACGTGTGTTGATATCTGCCTGTAATTTTAAAGCAATCCCTATGGCCCAACGGTTTCCAGACTGCTGCGCTTCTCTTAAAGCTACTTTTAGCTCATTTAGCGCAGGCTTTGAATTCCCGGCCAGGTAGTGGCTTTCTGCCAGAAACAGGCGGGGCAGGTACTGGAATACGCGATGCCCAACATGCTCGGCCCATTTAATGGCCGATTGGATCGTTTTTATGCCTGTTGTTGTTTCACCCCTCTGTGCTTGTGCATATCCTCGTAAGCTCAGCACCATATAAAGCGGGGGGGTGATTTCTTCAAATTCTCGTGGTTGCGTAATGGGGGACAGGGTTTCCAGGCACTCATCCCATCTGTGCAGGCCAGCCTGGACCATTGCTAACTGCATCCGGGCGAAGGTTGTTCTCGCATCCGAGCTGCCCCCTGAGCCTGCTTCCGCCATGGACAGCCCGCGCTCGCTGACTTCGATAGCCCGCTCCCATGCCCCAACGCGCGAGTAGGCCACCCCGAGATACCCCAACACGATTGGCAGGTCTTCTGGCGGCCGGATATATGAATCGGTATCAATAATCTCATCATAGATATTGACATAGCGCAAAAGGTGGGCGATCGCATCATCAAATGCAGCCATCGCAATGCTGACTCGTCCCAGCATGCGCAAAGATGCATATAAAAGCCCGTTATCACCCAGTTCCTCAGCCACACGCAAGGTGCGGCGGGCGTAATCGCTGGCGGTCTCCGGCTGGCCGCGCAGCCAGAAGAACTGGGCCGCACGTCGAAAGATTTGTCCCAGGCGTCCCTCATCTCCCAACACGACCGCCAGGTGCTCGGTCTCGTTCAGGATCTCGATGGCGCGCTGCATGTCGCCTGTGAAAGCGTATGCCTGTGCCAGTTGCAAGTTGATGTCGATCCGTTCACTTCTCTGGCGCGGACCCGGCAACTGCCCCAGCAAGTTAACGGCTTGCAGGCCCAACTGGCGCGCTTCATGATAAGAGCGCAAACGCAAGGCCTGTTCCCCGGCCTGGGTGAGATAAGGCAGCGCTTTGAGGGGCTGGTCGCTGCGGGCGTAATGATGGGCCAGCGCGATAACGTCCGCCTGCGGGATGGCGTTTTCCAGCACATCTGCGATCCTGCCGTGGATGAACTCGCGCCGGGCGCGGCTCAATCCTGAGTAGGCCACCTGGCGAAATTTATCGTGGCGGAAGTCGTAGTCTTGCTTGCCCTCCAGAATCAATCCGCGTTGGAGCCATTCTTCTATAAAGAGGATGATTTTTTCGCTGGAGTCTCCCAGGATTTCCTGAAGTAAAGGATAGCTGAACGACCGCCCAATGGCAGCGGCGCAGGCCAGGGCCTCGCGGCTGTCTGTGGCGAGCCTGTCAAGTCGGGCTTCGATAACGCGCTGGATGGAATTAGGAATGGAGGTTACCGGCAACGGCATTTGCACCCCGCCGGTCTCCTGCAATGTGCGGACGGTCTCAACAATGAAGAACGGATTCCCCTCGGTTTCGTGGTAGAGGCGTTGGAAAAAGATTGAGTCGCTGGCTTCCCGTGGGTCTAGCTGGCGGGCCAGGTCGGCGGTTTCGACCGGGGAGAGCCGCGGCAGATCGAGGGTGTAGAGCGAATCGCTGCGCTGAATCGTCCGCAGCAAAGACCGTCGTTCAGCTGGCAGGTCTTCCAAGCGGAATAGTCCAATGATAAGCAGCTGGGTAGAAAGCACGCGCCTTGTCAGGGAGGCCAGCAATTCCCAGGTGGGCGTATCCGCCCAGTGCAGGTCATCCAGGATGAGTTGCATTGGGGGAGTCTGGCAGGTTTCACTTAAGTGGACGATGAGCTTGACCAGCGCCTCGCGCAAGGTGGCCCTGTCCACCTGGTAAATGGAAAAGTTCGCGTACGGGCTATGCCGTGCCAGTTCCGGTAGGATCGGGATCAGGCTGTTTACCCAGGAGGGCGGTAACTGTGTGTTGGCAAGCTGCTCGAGGAGCGGGGAGTTCTCCAGCGCCTGTCGCAGCGGGGCGAAGGGCACCATGCTGTCCAGCTCGTAACAGGCGCTCTGCAAGCCGGAAAATTCGGGATGTAAGGACAGGTATTCTTGCAGCAAACGGGTTTTGCCAATGCCTGCTTCCCCGGTCACCAGAACCAGGCGTCCCGCACCCCCGGCTGCCCCTCTGTATGCATTCTCAAGAGTCTCAAGCTCGCTTTGCCTGCCGATGAAGGGTAAATTGGTATAAGTCTGCGGCCTGGGAATACCTGTCTGGCGCGGAGGGGCGGCTCTGGCAGGACTTATTTCGACCAGCGCCTGACCGCTTTGAATGGATTGCAGCAACGACTGGGTTTCGGGTAGCGGCTCGGTGTCCAGTTCTTCAACCAACGAGCGCGCGAAGGAATGATAGGTCTGAATGGCTTTGGCGCGCTCCCCGGTTAGCGCGTACAGGCTCATCAGTCGGCGTTGGGCGGTTTCATCGAAGGGCTCTTCATTGGCCCAGGTCTGGACGACCGATAGCGCTTCGTTTATCTTCCCCACTGCCTGCAAAATTTGGCTGTAGCGGTCTAGAGTCGCCAACCAGACCTGGCGCAGGCGCTCTCTCTCGGCAACGCACCAGTCATCGTAGATATCCTCGAGCAGGTCACCGGTGTATAGAGAAAGTGCGTGCTCGATCTCTTCCACGGATGCTTCCGGGCGGGTTTCGTACAGGAACCGGTCAACATCCAGGCTGATTTCAACTTGTGGGTTGAACTGAATGGACGAACCTTCAGCAAGCAGCAGCTTGCCCTCCGGGTCCACTGGCGCGAGCGCAGCCCGGATGTGATGGAGGTATTGCCGTAAGTTGCGTCGTGCTGCGGATTCGCTGGTTCCCGGCCAGAAGGTAAAGGCCAGCCTGCGCCGGTCGCTTGGGCGGCTGCGGTTGATTAAAAGATAGGCGATCAGCGAGCGTGTGGTCGGAGACCCCGGGTCAATCGGCTGGCCATCAGGATCCATCAGGCGGAAGGTCTCGAACAGATTTGCGCGCAATGCAGTCAATTATCCCATTGGGTGGCGCATGTGCTGACCCCCGATGATGTGCAGATGCAGGTGGTAGACGACCTGGTTTGCGTCCGGGCCGGTGTTGATAATCAGGCGATAACCGCTTTCGGCAATCCCTTCCTGTTCAGCGATCGGCTTGACAACGGCCAGCATATGGCCCAGGAGTTGCTCGTCCTGTTCCGTAACCTCATTGGTTGAGGCAAGGTGCCGGTTGGGAACAACCAAAATATGGGTAGGCGCGACCGGGTGAATATCGCGGAAGGCGGTCACCTGCTCGTCTTTATAGACGATAGTAGCGTCCATCTCCCCACTGACAATTTTACAGAAGATGCATTCGTTCATTTGAAATCCTTTGGCGAGGGATTTTCCTGAATTATACATGCCATATTGCAGTGTTATTGTACTTAAACACCAAAAGCCGGGATAGATCCCGGCAATTTAGGGAAATTTTATAAACTTTAGGCTTTTGCCGCGATCAGCTGCACGCGTGTTTGCTGCAAGCGCTCCATTGCGGCTTTAGCAACGGCCCGCATCAGGCCGCAGGAAAGCTGCATATCCACTTCGCACAGGGCCCGCAAGGCCGAGGCATCGATCTCGATCAGGCGGCAGGGCTTCTCAGCGCGGACCGAAGCGGTGAACACAAACGGCTCGATCAAGGCTGAGATGCCGAAAATCTCGCCGGGATTGAAATCGCTGATGAAATATTCCTGCTTGTAGTAGGGATCGTGCTCGCTGGTGACAATGTAATAGTATGAGGCGGTGCCCTCGATCAGGAAAAATAGTTTCGATGCGGGGGTATTGTTCGCAACCACATCTTCGCCATGGTTGTAGGTTTTTTCCACGGCGATCATGGCAACCGCTTTGAGCTGCTTATCGTCCATGAAACTGAAGAACGGGAATCGGCGCAAGAGTTCAGGTGAGATCATGAGGAGCTCCTTGGAGTAAATCGAACACCACCTGTACCGCTTCCGCTACGGCTGCGGCCACAGGGGGAGAAAGTTCTTCGCTAAAATCATACACATTTTGAGCTTCGACAGCGACCACATCCACCCGTTTGGGGATGTCCGCGCCGATGCTTTCGGCGGTTTTAAGGGCAATGATCAGGGACGTGTCGTGGGCCGACCCGGAGTGACCAGCCATCGGGTCCGGCAGCGAAGCGAGGGGGAACGTCCGCACGCTTCCAACAGGAATTTGGCCTGTTGCCATTGAATCGACGATGATCGCCCGTTCATATCCCAGGAGGCGCTCCATCAGGCTGAGGCCGCCCAGGGAGAGACAGTCCACCTCGACGCGGGAAGGCGACTCTGCGTCGAGCCGTTCCTTGACCGTTTCGGCGACCTTCCAGCCGACGCCATCATCGCCCAGGATGGGATTGCCTAGCCCGATTACGAGTGTTTTTGTCATTTTGGTCCACCCGTCGGTGAGGGCTGCAGATATCTCCAGCAGCCCTCACGCTCCAGGACGGATGCTCCTCCCGTCTTTAGCAGAATTGTTTGAGCACTTCGACCGGCTCCCCTTGCGCATCACGGATGGTGACTTGCAGCGGCATCTTGCCGGGCAGGGAATGGGTAGCGCAGCCAAAACAGGGATCGTAGGCCCGGAAAGCCATCTCGACCATGTTGAGCATACCTTCGGTAACGACGGTACCTTTCTTGATCAGGCTGCGGGCAGCTTTGTTGATCGACATGCTGATCGGGGCATAGTTGTTGGTAGTGCCGACGATCAGGTTGACCTTGGTCAATAGGCCGCGCTCATCGGTGGTGTAGTGATGCGTGAGCGTGCCGCGCGGGGCTTCCACGATGCCCACGCCCTCGGTCGGGATTTCTGTGGGTTTGGTGTGGAAGTTATCCGAGGTGATCTCGGGGTCGGAGGCCAGCTCCACCCAGCGCTCGGCGGCGTAGAGTAGCTCGATCAGGCGCGCCCAGTGGGTTGCCAGCCGCTGGTGGACGGGTTTGCCTCCCAGCGTCTTGTAGAATTTGTCGTATTCCTCCTGTGCGATGGAAGTAGCCATGCCGTCGGCGGCGTTCAGGCGCGAGAGCGGGGTTGCGCAATAAACGCCCGAATCCACCCCGTCGGTGAAGCCTTTCCAACCCACGTCTTTGAGATACGGGAATTTCAGATAGGTCCAGGGTTCCACGTGCTCGGCAATGTGCTGGGTGTAATCTTGCGGGGCATATTTAACAAATTCCTTGCCATCAGGCCTGACCACACGGACTTTGCCGTCATAGAAGTTGATCCGGTTGTTCTCGTCCACCATGCCCATGTAGTAGGTGCGGTGGGTGTAGATGTCGCCCAGGATCAGGTCCACATATTCCTTGTTGCCTAGCACGATGTCGTTGAACAGTTTCAGGCTGAACTGGGCGAACTCGATAGCCCACTGGCCTAGCTTGAGGATTTCGTCGCGCTGCTCTTTGGTGATGCCTTTGGTCAAGCCGCCGGGGATAGATGTGCAGGGGTGTACCTTGCGGCCGCCGATCATCTCGATGACGGTGTGGCCGGCCTTGCGAGCGTTGATCACCTTGCCGCCGATCTCCAGCCCGACTTTGTGGATCACGCCCAGGATATTGCGTTCTGCCACAGGCGCATTGGGTCCCATGACGAAATCGGGGCCGGCCAGAGCGTAGAAGTGGGTGGCGTGGTCGGTGACATAGAAGGCCGAATAGAGCAATTCACGCAGCATTTTGGCCGTGCGCGGCGGGTCGACATGATAGACCATGTCGGCAGCTTTGGCGGCGGCCATGTGGTGCGCTTCGGGGCACACGCCGCAGATGCGGTTGGTCAGCAGGGGCATCTCCTCCACCGGGCGGCCGACGCAGAAGCGCTCGAAGCCGCGCAGCTCGGGGATCTGGAAGTAGGTGTTGGCGACGTCGCCCTTCTCGTCAAGGAAGATTTCGATCTTGCCGTGACCTTCCAGGCGGGTGATCGGGTCGATTGTGATTCTTTGTGTCATAGTTGTCTCCTGTAGAGCGAGATATTATCTCGCTCTACGCGTTACGCCTTCTCCCAGGCCGGTTTGGCAGCTTTCAACAGCGAGCCTGCCAGGTTGAACCGGTAGAATTGCCCGGCCGGGTCGGGGATGCCGTCCAGAATGGCTTCGATCTCTTCGGGATCATTGCTGTCGATGACGGAGGCAAAAGCAGCGATCAGCCGCGCCCCGTAATCGACCACGCCCTCAGCAGGACCGTAGCACCCGATGCATTGCGCCCCGGCGCTGACGCAACGGGCGTTGCATCCGCTGCGAGTGGCAGGTCCGTTGCAGGGAATACCCTGTTCGAGCAGGCACAGCTCCGGATCGATGTCCAGATCATAAATCCGGTGAAAGGATTTGATGGTCTTGACGTTGCGCTTACGCGTGCACTCGTCGCAAACGGTGGAGTCGCCCGCGCCGATGGTTGCGCCCTTGGGCGGCAGTTCCGCCTTGCCCTGCAGTACCTGGATAACCAGGTCGATTACGGCTGCAATCTGATGGGATTCAGGCGGGCATCCGGGCATGTAGTAATCCACGTCCACCACCTGGTCCAGGGTGCGCAGTGTGGGGTAAATCTTAGGGATGGTAATCTCGCCCTCGGGCACGTCGAAACTGGTGCGCGGGTAAATCTGGTGCGGGTTGTCCGTCGAGACGGTGTTGAAGGCAGTGTGAACGATCTCTCCCGCCGGGCTGAAGTTGGCCAGCCCGGGGATGCAGCCCTCGCAGGCGCATGAACCGAAGGCGACCAGGATCTGTGATTTACGGCGCAGCAGCCTGGCGATGTGCTCGTTCTCATCGTTACGGATGCCGCCGTTGAACAGCGTTAGCAGGATCGAGCCGTCTTCCATCGCTTCGACATCCTTGTACTTGGCATCCATGGCGACCGGCCAGAAAACGACCTCGAAGTTGGCATCCACATCCAGGATTTTTTCATGGATGTTGAGCACGGCGATCTCACAACCGCCGCACGAGGCTGCCCAGTACATGGCAAATTTTGGTTTCTTACCGTTAGGTGCGGTCATGCGGGCACCTCCTCAGGGGACTCGGGAGCAGGTTCAAATTCGGGCGGTTTGCCGCCGAAAGGTGTGTATCCATTGCTCTTGCCCCAGTGCAGCGGGCCGAGCGCACGGATTTCCTCGATAAAGACTGCGGTCTCGCTGGCGAACTTTGCGCCTTCCGCCGCGCTGGCCCAGACTAGTTTGACCCGTCCGGGTTCGACCCCGAAGCCTTTCAAGGTGCGGCGGATCAGGTGGAAGCGCCGCAAGGCCTTGTAATTCTGTTCGAGATAGTGGCACTCGCCGGGGTGGCACCCCGTGATCATCACGCCGTCTGCGCCGCTGGCCAGGGCCTTGAAAACGAAAGTCGGGTCAAGGCGGCCGGAACACATCAAGCGGATCAGGCGGATATTGGGCGGGTATTTGATGCGGGCAGTGCCGGCCAGGTCAGCGGCGCGGTAGGAGCACCAGTTACAGGTGAAACCGATGATGGTCGGTTCAAATATCTCATTATTGTTCATCTCATCCTCCTCACGCAGGGACCGGCTCATCGCCAACATTCAACAGCAGCAGGCCTTCGATTTGCGCCAGCACCTGTTCATTATTGAAGCCGGTGCCATAGATCGCGCCTGCCGGGCAGGCTGCCACGCATGTACCGCAGCCCTGGCATAAGGCGGCATTGATCTCGGTGACCATCCTGTCCTCATGGAAGGTGATCGCGTTGAACGGGCACAGGTCATTGCAGATGCGGCAACCGGAGCATTTCTCTTCGATCACGCTGGCCCGGACGGGTTCGAGCGCCATCTCTTTCTGCTCGATCTTGCCCAGCACGCGCGCTGCTGCGGCCGCTCCCTGTGACACACTGGCAGGGATGTCCTTCGGGCCTTGCGCGCAGCCGGCGATGTAGATGCCCTCTGTCATTGTGGCGACCGGGTCGAGCTTGGGATGTTTCTCGATGAACCAGCCGTTGGCCGAGCATGAAATGCCAAACAGCTTCGCCGTTTCGTTCGAATCCTGGCGTGGTTGCAGTCCGACCGATAAGACGACCATATCCACCGGGATGCGCCGCTGTTTACCGGCCAGCGTATCCTCCACCTGGATGATCAGTTTGCCCTCTTCGCCGGGCAGGCGGGTCGCGTCGGTGACCTCAGCCACCTTGCCGCGCACGAAGAGCGTCCCTTCTTCCATCACCCTCTGGTAGAACTCATCGTAATCCTTGAACGGGGTGCGCATGTCGATGTAGAAGTTGTAGACGATTGCGCCGGTCCGCTCGTGGACCATATGGGCGAATTTCAGGCTCTGCATGCAGCAGATGACCGAGCAGTGATTATTGAAGTTGCGGTCACGTGAGCCCACGCAGTGGATTATTCCTACCGCCTCGGGCACGGTCTTGCCATCGCGCAGCACGATATTGCCGTTCGTCGGGCCGGCCGCGTTGGTCAGACGCTCCATTTCCAGGGAGGTGAACACGTTCGCCAGCCTCCCGTAGCCATAATTGCTGACTCTGCGGGCATCAAAGATATCGTAACCGGTTGCCAGGATGATGTTGCCTACTTCGAGCGTGACAATTTCATCTTGCTGATCAAAGTTAATCGCGTTGGTCGGGCAGAACTTTTCACAGGCCTTGCAGGTGCCTTTTTCGAAGTAGATGCAGTTGTCCACATCCATGACAGGGAATCTAGGCACAGCTTGCGGGAATGGCGTGTAGATAGCCTTGCGGTATCCCAGCCCGGCCTCGTATATCTCATCGATTACTTTCTTCGGGCATTTTTCCTGGCAAATGCCGCAGCCCGTGCAATCTTCGGTTTTCACGTGGCGGGCCTTCTTGCGGACAGTCACGCTGAAGTTGCCCACGTACCCTTCCACTTTTTCGACCTCGCTCCAGGTCATCAGGGTAACGTTCGGGTGCCCGCCCACATCCACCATCTTGGGGGTCAGGATGCAGGCCGCGCAGTCCAGGGTAGGGAAGGTCTTGTCGAACTGGGCCATGTGCCCGCCGATCGATGGTTCCCGTTCCACCATGTAAACGTGATGGCCTGCGTCTGCGATCTCGAGGGTTGCCTGGATGCCGGCGATCCCACCGCCCACCACCAGCGTGGCCGGGTTGATCGGCACGGTCAGCGGTTCCAGCGCTTCGTGGTGGATCACGCGTTCCACCCCGCCAGAAACCGCCGCCTGCGACTTGATCGTGGCGGCTTCCTTGTCGGTATGGACCCACGAAACCTGCTCGCGGATCGAAACCATCTCGCACAGGAACGGGTTCAGTCCCGCCCTGGCGCAGGCCGTGCGGAAGGTCTTCTCATGCAGGTGCGGCGAGCAGGCTGCTACCACCACCCGGGTCAGTCCCAGTTCCTTGATATCTTTTTCGATTAATTCCTGTCCGAGGCTGGAACACATGAATTTGTAATCGCGAGCAATAACCACGCCGCGCGTTTTCAGACGGCTTGCAGCCCACTCGGCAACCTGCACCACGTCTACCGTCCCGGCAATATTCGTCCCACAGTGGCAGACGTAAACCCCGATTCGCTCCTGAACTTCTGGCTTGCTACCGTTGTGTTTGGTCATTTCGCCACCTCATCTTTCTTTGCCCTCTGCGGCCCTCTGGTTGGGAGCGGTCGTGGCATGGGCAGCCCTTCAGCCTTGCGCGGACGCGCTGGCGCTGCCTCGACCAGTTCTGGCGCTTCCAGGCCTACCTTGTTTAGAGCCTTACGCGCGCTGACCAATTCCGATCCGAAGCCAATATCCTTTGGGTCCAACCCGAAAGCCAGCCCCATCAACTGGGTGAAGAACACAACCGGCATATGGTAGTTCGTGCCAAAGTGCCTGTTGGTTTCGCCCTGGTAGGCATCCAGGTTCATCTGGCACATCGGGCAGAGAGTGGCCATGATGTCGGTTTCATAGGTCGCAGCGGACGAGATCAGGCGGCGGATCAGCTCGAAAGCGGTATCAGGACCAATGTGCGGCATGTGACCGCCGCAGCAATGTGTCTTGAGCGGAAAGTCGATCACTTCCGCGCCGAGCGCGTTGAGCAGCAGGTCCAGCTCGATCGGGTATTCGTGGTCAGACCAACGGTTTTCGTAATCGGGACGCGGCACCATGCAGCCTAAATAAGGTGCGACGCGCAGCCCGGTCAGGGGGCGGACGACTTTGCTTTTGATGGTATCCAATCCGATATCGTAGACCATCACATCCAGCAGGTGACGGATGGATAAGGTGCCGGGTTTATACGATAGACCACCCGCTTTCAGCGCTTCATTGACCATCACGCCGAGCTTAGGCTGCTCTTGCATGTAATAATCGGCTTTGGCCAGGTTCAGGTAGCATGCGCTGCATGGGGCGACCACGGTCCTGTTGCCGTTGGCCTGCTTGGAGGCCAGCGCCAGATTACGCGAGATGAGCGCGTACGCAGGTGTCAGGCTGATGCCCAGGTATTCGGTTGCGCCACAGCAGTTCCAGTCTTCCACTTCTTCGAGTTCCAGCCCGATCGGCCCGGCGACCGCCATCAGCGAGTCGGAATATGCCTTGGCGCTGGATTCCATGGAACAACCAGGATAGAAAAGATATTTAGCCATGGCTGTCTCCTTCGACTTCTTTGGCTCGTTTCAAAATAGCTTTGAGCTGCTTGATGCCTTTGATGCGCTTGGGGGTAATGGTCATGCGCTTTTTGCTAAGCAGACCCAGTCCCATCGGAGCCATGCTGGGGAGCCGCAATGGAAAGTGTTTCAGGTAATGCCGGGTTGCCAGCCCAAACTCAAAGCCGCGCCCGTATTCCTCGACCATGTCAACAAATGTCTGAGAGAAATCGGGGGCGGTTGAATCCCGGAAAAGCTTGGCCTCTATCGCCATGCCTTTGAGCGTGTACATCACGTCTGCGATGTGGACGTTTTGCGGACAGCGCACCACGCAGTGATAGCAAGAGACGCAAATCCAGGGTGTGTTGCTCTTTAGCGAATCCTCTCGCATCCCGGCGCGCAACATGGCAAATAACATCCGCGGCGTGTGGTCCATGTCCGCTGAAGAGGGGCAGGAGCCGCCGCAGGTCCCGCACTGGATGCACATCTCAAGTCGCGAGACGCCAGCCGTGCGGGCAGAAACTTCATCGAGCAACGTCAGGTCTTCGATTAGTTTTGGAACAGCTTTAGGAGGGTCGAGCGCTTGGAGTGTGACCATAGGTTCCTCTTTCCTCAGAAATTAAAACATCACAGCCGAGCGCGGCTGTGATGAAGTTGGTGTGGATGCGCTACTTATAGTATGTGATTTTAATCACAATGTTGTAAGTGCGAGATGTCACACTAAACTTGTGATTAATATCACATGATGCCTTTTCCACTTGTCTGAACAAGACTTTGAATTGTAAAGTCCGATGAATCCATACCCGGTTGGTAATTTTGGAGATGTCTGTACATCTCTTCGGTTTCGCTCCGTTCCTTTGATATAATCGGACTGATTCAATCCAAATAGGAGAGCTTATTATGAAAATAGACTTTGCGATGTGGCGAAAAGCGCTGAACGTCGTCCCCAGCGTATCTCAGGATGAGTGGGCGCGCCTGGATGTGATTTCCCGCTGGCTTATCTCTACCCGGGCCGCCGTTCTCATCATGACTTTTATCTCGGCCGCGCTGGCCGGCCTGTTTGCCTTGCGCGATCAAGGTTTTCAATTCCTGCCCTGGCTGGCGCTTACGTTGGGCTTGATCCTGGCGCACGCCAGCAACAACATCTTCAACGATTTTACGGACTTCGTGCGCGGGGTGGACAAAGATAATTACTATCGCAATATTTACGGCGCACAGCCAATTGCAAGCGGTTTAATGACCCGCCGCCAGCACCTCACTTATTTCGCGGTTACCGCTTTAATGGCCCTGGCGTTAGGCCTTTATTTGCTCTGGTTTACAGGATTCAGCGCAACAGCCTGGGTATTGCTTGCTCTGGGCGCGTTTTTCCTCTTGTTCTATACCTGGCCGCTCAAAGGGATGGCGCTGGGAGAGATCGCGGTCCTGATCGTGTGGGGACCCCTAATGATCGGCGGTGGATATTACGTCCTCACACAGCAGTGGAACTGGTTCGTTGTCATCGCCAGCCTGCCATACGTCCTGGGGGTGACAACCGTTATCTTTGGTAAGCATATCGACAAGCTCGACATGGATCTGAAGAAGGGAATCCACACGTTGCCGGTGGTAATCGGTGAAAAATCCTCCCGTTACGCGGTGCTGGGGATGATGATCGTACCCTATCTGATCACCCTGTATTTGATCGCTGCCAGGTTCTTTACACCTGTGATGTTAATCGTGTTCCTGGCGCTCCCCACCTTCCTGAAAACTTACCCTGTGTTTTTGCAGCCCAAGCCGGAAACCCGCCCCGAGGGCTCGCGCGGCTGGCCCTTATATTTTGTCGGATACGCGTTTTATAACAACCGTACGTTCGGTTCCCTGTTTATGTTCGGATTGTTGCTCGATGTAGCCCTTAGACTTCTGCCAGCGACGCAAAACTTCTGGCGCTAATCGTTCGTAAAAGAGTGGATCACCGGTCCACTCTTTTTTTGTGGAACAGTCGATAAAAGCATTGGTTCTTGTGTACGCGCCCTTGCAGCCCAAGTCCGGCCACCTTTCGCGGCAGATCTCTTAGAGCCGAAGCGAGAAATTACGCAATAAATTGTATAATCGAGCCGAAAGGAGAACCTGCCGATGAAAATTAATTTTGGTATGTGGCGCAAAGCTTCCTGGGAGCTTATTAAAATGGACGACAAGAGTGAGTGGAACGCGCTCGATGTTGTCTCCAAATGGCTGATTGCCACGCGTTCGGCTGTGACCCTGGTCACGGTCTATTCCTGTGTGATCGCCGGGATCCTGGCCTGGCGTGACGGTTATTTTTCATGGCTCCCCTGGCTCATTCTCACTTTTGGACTTTTCATCGCGCACGGCACCAACAACCTGCTCAACGACTATACCGACTATTCGCGCGGTCTCGATCAGGGCAATTATTTCCGCACGCAGTACGGCGTCCACCCTCTGGTGCAGGGATTCTTCACAAAACCACAGCAGATCCGCTGGTTCCTTGTCAGCGGGGTGCTGGCTACCCTGGCCGGCCTCTGGGTGCTGGTAACCACAGATTTCAATCCCACGGTCCTGGCTCTGTTCATCTTCGGCGCAATCGTTCTCCTGCTGTATACCTACCCGTTCAAATACTGGGGCATCGGCGAACTATCCATCTTCCTGATCTGGGGGCCGATCATGGTCGGCGGCGTGTACTACGTGCTCGCGCTGGTCAGCGGCAGCGAAATTGTTATGTCCAATGTGTGGAATGCGGTCCTGGCCGGCGTGCCGTATGGGTTGGGCGTAATGAGCATCAACATGGCCAAGCACATCGATAAGCTGGAGGACGATAAAAGCCGCGGTGTGGGCACCCTTCCGGTGCGCGTGGGGGAAGCCGCTGCCCGCCGGGTGGACCAGTTTGCGGTCGTCATGATCTACGTTGTGATCGCCTATCTGGTGTTTGTGGCGCGTTATTTCACCCCGGTCATGCTGGTTGTCTTCTTTGCGCTCAAGGAAGCCGTCATACTCCTCAAAGTCCTGAACAAGCCCAAGCCTCCGCAAGCGCCCGAAGGCTGGCCTGCCTGGCCGGCCTGGTTCTCCGGGTTTGCCTTCCAGCACAACCGCCAGTTCGGCATGTATATCTTGCTCGGCCTGCTCGTAGACGCGCTGTTGCACATTATCCCCTTCACGGCTGACCTGATCGCCCGTTACTGGCCAAAGATGTAACCGCTACTCCAGAGACAAATCCTTGATTTCCAACCACGCGGGTGCGGTGTTCTCCAGGACGTCGAACCCGATTTTTCCATCCGGACGCCAGGCCGCGAACTGGTTGTCGATCCAGAGGACCAGCCCTAAAGGCGGACGAGGCGAAACGGACGTTTCCAGCACGAGCGCCTCATCCACCCAAAAAGCGGACCGCTCCGGACCCCACTCCAGCCTGTACCCGTGCCATCCGGTCACATCCAGCCCCAGGCGGACTCCGTCCTCTTCGATGATCTCGCCCATCGCCGCGCGCGCACTGGTCCGCGAAAAGGGAAAGGTTGCGCCGACCTTTGCCAGTCCGCCTACCGGGAAAGCAGGCGAACGAAAGGCTTGCGCCAGGAATCCGTTCCCGGGTTTATCAGAAAACGAAAGATGACTTTCCTGCGAGGCGTGGAAAAACCAGACTGCGCTCGGCAGGGCAGGCAGGCGGGACGGATTCCCGCCAAACCCGATCGCCATCCCAAACGGGTCATTCCACAGACCGAAGCCCCATGTCCCGGGTATGGATCCAGCTGAGGCGCGGGCACGCAGGCTGAGGCCCAGCGAGGGGCGGTGGGGAAATTCCTTTCGGGATAGCTTCGTGTAATCATCCAACTGCGCCAGGCGATAGCTTTTGCCCTGCCCCGGTGGGATGGTCAAGCGGAATCCGTTTTCGATTACGCTAACACTGGCGCCGGGTGTCAGTCTTTGTTCCAAGCCTTACTTTCTCCGGTTTCTATAATTTCTTTCTGAGGTGAATGGTTCTTGTTTACCAACCAGACACCGAATAAGATCACTCCGCCAC
>JAABUE010000057.1 GCA_011389535.1 Anaerolineales bacterium | reverse complement strand
TGGTAATTCATATCATTAATTTGGTAAGATTGGGTTTTTATTCAATTTATTTTCGCACAATCCGGGTAGGGAGAATGGCTAAACGCGGATCGGGCACTCAAAAAGGGGTTGTAAAGAAGCGGGGAATATGAAAACATTATAGCACGTTCGTTCGGCCTGTGCAAGGAATTTTTTTCGGATCTCCGGGTATCCACCACGGAAATTCCCAAAGAACCTTTTTTTAAAATCAAGTTTAACCTGTTGCACAATGCTTTTGTT
>JAABUE010000056.1 GCA_011389535.1 Anaerolineales bacterium | reverse complement strand
GATCTTTGGGAACTTCCGTGGTGGATACCCGGATTTGGGGGTGCGAGCGTGCGTACGCACGCTCGCACCCCCAAATCCGGCCCTTTTCACGGCAAATCCCAGAGAACCTTTTTTTAAAATCAAGTTTAACCTGTTGCACAATGCTTTTGTTTATGCTACACTTCAATTCGATGGATCGTTGCAATGAATAGCGTCGGTAACTATCTCAAACAAAGCGACATCTTTTATCAATTTACCCCTACACAGCTCGAAATGGTTGCTAATTTGTGTCAGGAGGTTGTCTTTCAAGCGGGGGAAATCATTTTTAAAGAAAATAGTAGCAGCAATGAACTTTACATTATCACCCAGGGGGAGGTCGAAATCCTGATCAATCCATCCACGGTGGGCCCGGCTTTCGATAAAAATAAACATACGGATTCGGTGATTGCGACATTGCGTCGTGGCCAATCATTTGGTGAGATAGCTCTTGTAGACGAAGGACTCAGGTCCGCATCCGCGCGTGCTGTACAAAAAGACACGCGCTTACTGGTCATTTCGCGCGATAAAGTGATCATGCTCTGCGAAACCTATTCTCAACTGGGTTATCGTCTTATGTATAATCTGGCGGCTGACCTTGCGATGAAAATCCGCAATACGGACCTTCGCATCCGCGAACAACTGCTCTACAAACCCCAGGATGATAAAAAATAAGTAAAAAATTAATATGTTTCAACCTAGATTTGACCAATTGAGCTTACATTCGAATATTAGTTTGGTATACTTTTGCAACAAATTAGCCGTAATGGTGTTTATGTAGTTGGGCCGAGAGGAATCCATTAAAATTTCTCCGGTCTTTATTAAATAACAAAACTGTGAATCTGAAAAGGAGGTGATGCCGACCCTGGAAGCTTTGTCTGCTGTTGCGGTTTGACCTGTACGTCGCGTAAATCAGTTTCTCAACATATCGGAGGAGGAAGAAATGTCTAAACGTCTATTTGCTTTGCTTGCAGCGCTCATTGTTGCCAGCATGCTACTCACAGCCTGTGGTGGTGCTCAGTTTGAGTGCGACGACGCGATCGGCTGTGTTGATATTGCCCCTGATGAACCAATCCACATTGCTTATATGCTTACCATCTCTGGCGCTACCGCCTTCCTGGGTCAAGACTCCCGGGGTGCAATTGAAATCGCCATCGATGATCGCGGTGGCGAGCTGCTTGGTCACCCTATCTCGTTGACCGGTGAAGACACGCTCTGCTCGGCTGAAGGCGGCCAGACTGCGGCCACCAAGGTTGCTGCTGACCCCACCATCCTTGGTATCATCGGTACCAACTGTTCCAGTGAAGCAACTGCTGCCATGCCAACCATTAGTGCTGCTGGTCTGGTTATGCTTTCGCCGTCCAACACCGCTCCGGCTTTGACCCTCGAGGGTGAGACCTGGCAGCCTGGCTACTTCCGCATCTGCCACACCGACCTGTTCCAGGGTTCGGTTGCGGCTGAATTTGCCTACAATGAGCTGGGCTCTCGCACCGCAGCCACGATCCATGATGGCAGCCCCTACGCTGATCAACTACAGCAGGTGTTTGCCGGCCGCTTCCAGGAATTAGGTGGCACGATCACCTTCCAGGGCGCTGTCAACGTTGGTGACACCGACATGCGCACTGTGCTGACCAGTGTGGCTGCAGATTCTCCCGACATCTTGTACTATCCAATCTTCGAGCCCGAAGGCCCCTTCATTACTGCTCAAGCCTCGGAAATCGGTGGCCTGGAAGGAACCACCTTGATGGGCGCGGACGGTTTGCTGTCCGACTCATTCCCCGAGAACGCTGGCCCGAACGTGGTTGGGATGTACTTGTCCGGCCCGTACGTGAGCGGCGCTGCTTATGATGACTTCCTGGCCAAGTGGGCAGCCAAGTTCGGCGGCGTTCCCCCGAGCGGCTTCCACGCCTTCGCCTATGATGGCACCAACATCCTTTTGAATGCGATAGAGCAGGTTGCTATCGTCGATGATGATGGCACCGTCCATGTTGGCCGCCAGGCACTACGCGATGCGATTACAGGCACTACCAACTACACTGGCCTGACCGGCAGACTCGATTGTAGCGATAACGACTACAGCGCCTTTGGCATCGACAACCCCAGCCACGGCGACTGCGCCACCGGCGAAGCTCTGGCAATTTTCGAGATCACCCAGGCCGAATTGGATGGCAACTGGCCCCCGCCTGTCGTATACACACCATAAGATTGCCTTTATCTTGGTTGAGTGCACGCTCTGACTGAGCCGAGATTCAAAGGGGGTGGGTCAGGGAAATGGTCTCTGACTCACCCCCTTCTTTCTATAAGAATCCTCATTAGAGAAGAGGTCGGTATGCTTAAACGCTACTTCCAAAACATCTCTTGGGTGGATGTTTTCCTGAGAGTATTCCAAATCGCTGCGCTTATCGTGATTACTATCGGTATATACAATACTGTGACAACAGGCAGATACACCAGCGCCCAGTGGGCCACCCTTGTCTTTGCCGGCCTGGCCCAAGGGAGTGTTTACGCACTTATTGCCTTAGGATATACCCTGGTTTATGGCATTTTGCTCATGATCAATTTCGCGCACGGCGAAGTTTATATGGCTGGTGCTTTCACGGGAGTGTTCCTGGCACAATATCTTTCTAACATTGGTTTTTTGGACTCGAACCCGTTTCTCGGCGTAACTGCCTTGATATTGTTAGCCGGGACTGTATCGACCCTCATTGCCGTCCTACTCGAGCGAATCGCATACCGTCCATTAAGAGGCGCGCCCCGGTTGGTACCACTTATCACGGCCATCGGGGCATCGTTTGCATTACAGTACACATTCCGCGGGTTGTATGGCGCAGAATTCCGGGCATACCCAGCGGTCAAGGCGTTGAGCGGATTGGTGAATGTTTTTGGTTTCAATGTTCCCCTGGTCCAGCTTGTTGTTCTGGCGGCAGCCGTTGTGTTCATGGTTGCGTTGTACCTTTTTGTTGAGCGGACAAAAATGGGTAAGGCCATGCGCGCCGTTTCAGAAGACAAGGATGTCGCCCGTTTGATGGGCATTGACATTGACAAGGTTATCGTGACCACCTTTGCGATTGGTGGCGCCCTGGCTGGGGTAGCCGGTGTGTTCAATGGACTGTTCCGCCCGCAAGGTGTCTACTTCTTTATGGGATTTTTCCCCGGGCTAAAAGCCTTTACAGCCGCCGTTTTAGGAGGCATTGGCAACCTGCCGGGCGCCATGATCGGTGGTTTGCTGCTTGGCGTGTTTGAATCGCTTTTTCCAAACCTGATCTTGGAAGGATTGGGTATCCCGTCGGCAAATCAATTACGAGATGCATTTGCTTTTACCATGCTGGTACTCATCCTGATCTTCCGGCCGCAAGGTATCTTTGGCGAACGGCTGGCAGAAAAGAAAGCCTGAGGGTACAAACATGAATTTGAATTGGCGTCTCATCATAAAAAATGGCTTGTTGGGAGGCATCATTGCCTTTTACCTCAGTGCAATTGGAATGGCTGAAACTTTTTCACAGCGCTACCTCATTAGCACCTTCCTATCTACGGGCCAACTTTTCGTTGCAGTTGGCGGGGTTACCGCCGGTATCCTTACGGCCCGCGCATTGAAAGAGGACTATAAGAAATCCACTGCTTATATCGGCAGCCTGCTCGCTGGTGTATTCTCCAGCCTGCCATTGATATTGTTGATATTTTTGATCCAGGTATTAGTCATCCAGCAAACGGGTCAGGAAGTGATTTTCCGCTGGCGAGATATGTTTGTCAATTTCTCACCAGGGTTGGTAGCGATGCTCACCTTTGGCCAGGGCTTGGGATTAGGTATCCCTTTGCTGATCCTCGCTTCAGCGTTACTTGCAGGGCTGGGCGCAACATTCATCTTGTTTCCTGATCGTTTGAGACTGGCATGGTTAAACGGTTTGATTTGGATGTTGGGAATCGGTATTTTCTCTGAAAACGTGACCCAAATCCTGGGCCAATTTGGTGGGCGAGGACTCGCGCGATTCTTGTTTCAGCAAAGAACTTTGAATCCAATTGCGGCTATTCTCATATTTGCCGGCGCGTTTGCGATTGCATATTTCAGAGTTCATAAAACTGTACAAAACCGCTGGACGGGCATGCCTGCAAGACAGCAAAAACGTGGACGCACGATCGGCCTCGTGTTGGGCATTCTACTGCTGATCTCCCTTCCCTGGATGGTCGGTCAGTTTCTCAGCCAGGCCCTCTTCATGGTGGGTTTATATGTCATGATGGGATTGGGGTTGAATATCGTCGTTGGATATGCTGGTTTGCTTGACCTCGGGTATGTAGCCTTTTTTGCAGTCGGGGCTTATACCATGGGTATCCTGACTTCGACCGGCCCGCTCGGTCAAAGCGACTTAAGCTTCTGGGCTGTTTTACCGATCGCTGTGCTTGTAGGGTTAGCCTGGGGAGTGTTTCTAGGGTTCCCGGTACTTCGTATGCGCGGCGATTACCTGGCCATCGTCACGCTGGGCTTTGGCGAGATCATCCGCATCCTGGCCACTTCCGACTGGCTGGCCCCTTTTGAAGGAGGCCCGCAGGGCATCCTTCATATTCCAAACCCGAATTTCTTCGGCATCACGATGCATCAGCCACAAACCATGTATTATCTGGTTGTCGCGGGTTCGCTCTTGATCGCGTTTGTCACCATACGTTTGAGAGAATCTCGCCTGGGACGCCAGTGGATGGCTATGCGTGAAGATGAAGACGTTGCGGAAGCGATGGGCATCAACCTTGTGCAGACCAAGTTGTTGGCGTTTTCCATCGGCGCGGCTTTCTCGGCTATGGCAGGAGCTATCTTCGCTGCCCGCCTTGGGAATATCTTTCCTCACAGCTTCAATTTGCTTATCTCCATCAATGCGCTGGCATTGATCATTGTTGGCGGCTTGGGCAGTATCCCCGGCGTGATCGTCGGATCTCTGATCTTGGTGGGTCTGCCTGAATTGTTGCGCGAGTTTACCGAATATCGGCTCTTGATGTATGGTCTCTTGCTCATTGTAATGATGTTATTTAGACCGGAAGGCTTCTTGCCCGAAGAAACCCAAAAGCGCGAGTTGCACGCTGACGAAGAAGAGCTGGCACCATTGGAAACTTAGGAGATAAAAATGACGATCATCCTAAAAGTAGATAAAGTTACGAAACGCTTCGGCGGACTGGTCGCAGTCAACAGCTTTTCTTTCGAAATTAAGGAAGGCGCGATTGACAGTATTATCGGCCCTAATGGTGCTGGCAAAACGACACTCTTTAACTGTATCACTGGTTTCTATAAGGCTGATGAAGGCGAAATCATTTTTAACGATCATCATATTCGAGGCTTTTCCCCTGACCGCGTTACCAATTTAGGAATTTCGCGTACCTATCAGAACATCCGCTTGTTTGCAAACATGACAGCGATCGAGAACATTCTGGTTGGCCAGCACCCACATTTGAAGACGCTATGGATTGAAGCGATCTTAAAAAACGGCAGATTCAAAAAGGAAGAAGCAGAAGCTCTTAAGGAGGCGCGCCGCTTATTGCATTATGTTGGTTTGAGCGGACTCGGTGACCACCTCGCTCGCAATCTTCCCTACGGCGCACAACGCCGGCTGGAAATTGCCCGTGCTATTGCCAGCAAACCGAAGTTGCTCTTGTTAGATGAACCTACTGCCGGCATGAACCCCAACGAATCGGCGGAGATGATGCACTTCATCCGAAACTTACGAGATGAACTCGGTATTTCTGTGCTCTTGATCGAGCACGACATGCGCGTTGTGATGGGTATCAGTGAAAATATCTCCGTAATGGATTTCGGCCAGAAGATCGCCGAAGGTACCCCCAAAGAAATTCAACGCAACCCGCGTGTCATCGAAGCCTACCTCGGACGTGGTGCCGCTGCCGGGTTCGAAACACAAACCCCTGCATCTGCGGGCTAGTCGGGAGAGAACCCAATGGCACTCTTGGAAGTCAATGACCTTCACACCTATTATGGAAAAATTCATGCTCTCAAAGGTATCTCCCTGACCGTTGAAGAAGGCGAGATTGTAACTTTGATCGGGGCCAATGGCGCGGGAAAAACAACAACCCTGCGTACAATTAGCGGTCTGATCAAACCTCATCAGGGTAACATTCTGTTAGAGGGCGAAGATACCCTAAAGTATGCTGCCCACGACCTGGTCTTCAAAGGAATTGCAATGGTCCCGGAAGGACGCGGTATTTTTTCGAAAATGTCCGTACTTGAGAACCTGGAGATGGGCGCATACAGCCGTACCGACAAAAATGGTATCCAAAAAGATCTGGAGTGGGTTTTCGAGCTCCTCCCCAGACTGAGAGAACGCCAAAAACAAGTCGCGGGCACCCTTTCCGGTGGGGAGCAGCAGATGCTGGCAACCGCCCGTGCTCTGATGACGAAACCCCGCATCCTGCTTATGGATGAACCTTCCATGGGTCTTGCGCCGGTTTTGGTGGAGGCCATCTTCGATACGATAGAAAAGGTCAATAAGGAAGGTACAACCATTTTGTTGGTGGAACAGAATGCAACCATGGCGCTTTCCATTGCTAACCGGGGCTATGTACTACAAACTGGACAAATCGTTCTGACCGATACCGCCACCAACTTGCAGAAGAACGAGATGGTGCAAAAAGCTTACCTGGGCATTGAGTAATTAGAAAATACCAAATTCGGAGCGCAGAGGTAAAATTGGATCCTCTGCGCTTTTGTTTGCCAGTTCTACTTGATTTTGGAGAAATGGATATGCTCATTCTGACCGCTGAAGACGTCAAAAAAGCGCTCCCCATGAAAGAGACCATCGAGGCGATGAAGCGTGCTTACGCCTCTCTATCGGACGGGAAAGCTGAAGTCCCACTGCGGACGCGGCTCAGAATCCCGCCGCAGGATGGCATCAGTTTGTTCATGCCGGCCTACGTTCAGGCTGAAGGCGGCGACGCGTTGGCTGTCAAAGTCGTTTCCCTGTTTCCAAAGAACCCGGAACGAGGGCGAAGCCTGGCCTACATTCAGGCGGCTGTGCTTGTTCTCGATGCGGAAACAGGCCGGACAACGGCTTTGCTCGAGGGCAGCGCATTGACCGCTATCCGGACGGGCGCGGGCAGCGGGGCAGCCATTGACTTGCTGGCACGCCCCGATAGCAGGGTGGCGGCGGTATTCGGCGCGGGGGCGCAGGGACGCACACAACTGGAAGCAGCTTGCAGCGTAAGAAAGATCGAGCAGGCCTGGGTGTTTGACCCGTCCATGGAGCGGGCCGAGGCGATGGTCGAGGAAATGGCCGGAAAAGGGTCTGTCCCTCAAAACATGCGTGTAGCGAACAGCTCCGACCAGGCCGTTCATGAAGCGGACATCATTTGCACGGCAACCACATCCAGCACGCCGGTGTTCGCAGACGCGGACCTGAAGCCCGGGACGCACGTCAGCGCGATCGGCTCTTATACACCGGAGATGCAGGAAGTGCCGGCCGAGACGGTTGCCCGCGCGCTGGTAGTGGTGGACTCACGCTCGGCAACGCTGGCCGAAACGGGCGATTTGCTGCGCCCTATACAGGCCGGGTTGTTTGGGGAAGAACACATCTATGCGGAACTGGGCGAAATCGTGCTTGGGCATAAAGCTGGCCGGGAGTCACCCGGGCAGATCACATTTTTCAAGTCGGTAGGTGTGGCCGTTCAGGATGCGATGGCTGCGCAACTGGCGTTACGGAATGCCCAAAAACTGGGTCTGGGCAGAGAAGTACCATTTTGAAATCAAGGATTGTTTTATGACGCTACCAAATACTGCTGACATCGTAATTATCGGCGGCGGGGTCATGGGGGCTAGCACGCTCTATCACCTGGCAGCTCGCGGCCAGAAGAACGTGATCCTGCTCGAAAAAGACGAATTCTTCGGACAGGGCGCGACCGGTCGCTGCGCGGGCGGCGTGCGCTACCAATTTTCGACGGAGATCAATGTCCGGCTGTCGCTGGAAAGCCTGCCGATGTTGGAGCGTTTCAAGGAAGAAATAGGGCAGGAGATCGATTACCGCCAGTGCGGCTATCTGATCGTTTGTACCGATGAAGAAGACGCCGTGACTTTCAAACGCAATGTGGAACTGCAAAATAGCCTGGGCGTCGCGACCCAGTGGCTGGACGGCGAAGAGGTTCGGGAGCGAATTCCTCTATTTCGCTTTGAAGATGCAATCGGCGCGACCTTCAACCAGAAAGATGGCCTTGTGGACCCGAACAGCGTGGTGGCAGGCTATATCAGTGCGGCCGCCAGACTGGGCGGCAAGTCTTTCAATAACGTGGAAGTCACCGGATTCAAGGAAGGAGCTGGCCGTGTGAGCGGCATCGAGACGAACAAAGGCTATATTGCCACGCCGCTGGTCGTCAATGCGGCCGGACCCTGGGCGGGGCTGGTGGGGGAGATGGCCGGGGTGGAGATCCCAATCACCTCGCTGCGCAGGCAGATGTTTACCACTACTCCTTTGCCAGAAATCCCGAACGATCTGCCCTTTGTGATCGACTTTGCCCAATCGTTATATTTCCACCGCGAAGGGGACGGGCTGCTGATCGGCATGTCCAACCCGGATGAAAGGCACGGCTTCGATCAGAACGTGGACGAGGAGTTCGAGCTGTCCAACCTGGAAGCTGCGATTGCCCGTCTACCCCTGGTAGAAAAAGCTGGCATGGTAACTCATTGGGCCGGACTCTACGAGGTCACTCCCGATGCGCATCCGTTTTTTGGAAAAACACCTGTTGAAGGTTTCCTGGTCGTGGGTGGCTTCTCCGGCCACGGTTTCATGCACGGGCCCGTTTCCGGCAAGTTAATGAGCGAGCTCATCCTTGATGGAGAGTTCAAAACATTGGATATCTCCATGCTCGACCTGGCGCGCTTCACAGAAGATCGGTTGATCCAAGAGTACAATGTTGTATGATTATTACATTGTTGTCATTGCCTGCACAATGCGCAGGCACGTGTGCGAGGAGCGTTGTGTGCGATGAAGCAATCTCCTGTTACCTGGAGACTGCTTCGTGCCTCGCAGTGACATATGGCTTGATTACTGGTTTCTGAAATTATGCCTTCTGCTGAAATAATTACCATCGGTACCGAGATCCTGCTCGGAGAAATTGTCGATACCAACACCCGCTATATCGCCCGCCTGATGCGCGGCCTGGGTGTTGATCTGTATCGGACCACCACCATTGGTGATAACGTCGAGCGAATTGCCGAAGCTATTCGCAATGGGCTAGAGCGGGCCGATATTGTCATCACAACCGGCGGGCTTGGCCCCACGGTGGACGATCCTACCCGTGAGGCGGTGGCGCGCGCGTTCGGCGTCGAAACCGAATTCCGCCCGGAGCTCTGGGAACAGATCGTGGAGATCGTCACGCGTTATGGCCGCACACCCGGTGAGAACCAGAAACGCCAGGCTTATCTGCCGAAAGGCGCCATTGCGATAAAGAACGAAGTTGGCACTGCGCCTGCTTTCATTATGGAAAATTCTTCTCTCCCTGAGGAAGAAATGCCGTGGCGTAGTGTTAAGCCTGTCGAAACGGTGAGGGCGGTTATTTCCCTGCCCGGCGTGCCCAAAGAAATGGAATACCTCCTGCATGAAGCTGTCATCCCTTATCTGCAATCTCGTTACAGCCTGGACCAGATCATCAAGGTCCGCCTGCTGCACACCGCGGGCGCGGGCGAAGGCGACATTGACGAATTGATCGGTGATTTAGAACTGCTCTCCAATCCCACCGTCGGCCTGGCCGCCCATACCGGCATCGTGGATATCCGCATCGCGGCCAAGGCCGGGACCGAAGCCGAAGCGGACCGCATGATCGCAGACGTCGAGCAGCAGCTGAGGGAACGGTTGGGAACACTGGTCTACGGCATTGACGAGGATACACTGGAAGAGGCGGCCCTGAGAGCCGCTTCAGAGCGGGGCTGGAACCTGGTCGCCGTGGAATCAGGCCTGGGTGGGGCCCTGAAGCTTCGCCTCGCTCGCGCTCGAGTGGGAAATTTACTCGCGGTCGAATCCGTTGACCTGAGCGCAGGAAAATTGTCCCCATTCTTGAAAGCGATGCAAGAAAAACACAGTGCGCAAGCTGCCCTGGGCATTGCGGCACTACCCGAAAAAAGAGTTGTTGAGCTGGCGTTGATCACCCCCTATGAAACCAGGGTCCGCCAACGGTCTTTCGGCGGCCATCCGGGTTTACTGCCACGCTGGACGGTCAATATCGCCCTGGACTGGCTCAGGCGGGCAGCAGAGGGCGATAACTGAGATGAAGGGTAAGCGTTCCGGCGCCGGTGCCTGGCTGGTGACGGCCATCTGGGGGCTGAATGCCATCGGGCTGGTCGGGGTGCTGGCCGGGGTCACGTTCTTCACCAACAGGCAGGGGCCGGTCCGGACCCCGGAGCCGCGCGCTCTGCAGCTTTCCATGGCCGGTACGCCCTCGGCAACCTCCCCACCGGGGATCAGGTACCTGCCATCAGTCACACCCAATCCATTGACCACACCCATCGAGGCTTACAACACTCCCACGCCTTTTGTGCTGCCCCAGGGACCGAGGCCGATTGTCATCGGCTACTCCATTTCCGGGCGGCCGTTGGAAGTGTACAAATTCGGGCAAGGCGAGCGACAGGTGATGATCGCGGCCGGCATCCATGGCGGTTACGAGTGGAACACGATTGCCCTGGCCGACGAGTTGATTACCTATGTCAACGAGAACCCGGAGATCATCCCCAGTGATGTGACCCTGTTCATCTTGCGCAACATCAACCCTGACGGCGATGCGCGCGCCCATACTATCGAAGGCCGGGTAAACGACCATGGCGTGGATCTGAACCGCAATTTCCCCGAGAACTGGCAGGCAGAGTGGGACCGCGACGGCTGCTGGGATTACGCGCCCACCACCGGCGGTTCAAGCCCTGGCTCGGAGAAGGAAACCCGCGCAGTGATGAACTTCTTGTCTTCGCGAAACGTGGAAGCGCTGATCAGCTACCACAGCGCGGCGCTGGGTGTCTTTCCCGGTGGCGAACCATGGGAAGAAGAGTCGATCGAGCTGGCCAAAGCGCTCTCTAAAGCGACCGGCTATCCCTATCCGCCGATCGATACGGGTTGCTACTATACCGGCACGCTGGCGGATTACGCCGTATCGCTTGGAGCCGCGGCGGTGGATATGGAGTTGCGTAATCATCGCGATACGGATTTTCCACGGAATTTGAAGGCGTTGAAAGTGCTGTTGGAATGGGGTAAATAAGGTGACTGTCATCTGCGAGATGACAGTCACCTTAGGCATGCTATAATTGCCCGAACTTGATATCATGGAGGCGGCTCGAATAGCCGCCTTTTTCTAAAATGAGGAGAGCGAATGACAACAACCGTTGACTTTATCCTTACAAACGCTCTTGTCCTGACCATGGACGAAGAATTAAAGCAGTTTCCTTCCGGAGCGGTGGCTGTGCTGGGGGACAGCATCGTGGCGGTTGGGACTGCCGATGAGATCGCTCAGGAATACACGGCAAATGAGACCTTTGATTGCGGCGGCAAGATCCTGATGCCGGGGCTGGTCAATGCTCACACGCACGTCCCGATGACGCTGCTGCGCGGACTGGCCGATGACCTGCGCCTGGACGTCTGGCTGATGGGTTACATGATGCCGGTGGAGCGCGAGTTCGTTTCGCCGGAATTTGTCCGGTTGGGGACCTCGCTGGCCTGCGCGGAGTTCATCCGCAGCGGCGTGACCACCTTTTGCGATATGTATTATTTCGAAGAAGAGGTCGCCAAAGCGACCACTGAGGCAGGATTGCGCGCGGTCTGCGCGCAGACCGTGCTCAAGTTCCCCACGCCGGATGCCGATTCTTGGGAAGATTCACTGGCTCTTGCGCGCGGCTTTATCGAGCGCTGGAAGGACCACTCGCTGATCGTCCCTTCGGTCGCGCCGCATGCCCCTTACACCTGCACCGACGAAATCCTGCGAGCCACCGCTGATCTTGCGGTTGAGTTCGATGTGCCGCTGCACACCCACCTGGCCGAGACCGCGCTCGAACGCGAGAATATGCGCAACGAGCAGGGCATGCCGGTCATCCCGTATGTCAAAAAGCAGGGCTTGTTCGAGGCCAAGGTGATCGCCGCGCATTGCGTCCACATCGACCTGGGCGAGATGCGCACCATGTTGCGGGCCGGGGTTGGCGTGGCGCATAACCCCTCTTCGAACTTGAAACTGGCCTCCGGGTTTGCGCCGGTCCCGCAGATGCTCGAGGTAGGGCTTAACGTAGGGATCGGGACAGACGGCCCGGCCTCCAACAATGACCTGGACATGTTCGAAGAGGTACGCCTGGCCTCGTTCGTCGCCAAAGCGGTTAGCAACGACCCGACGGCTGTCCCCGCACCCCTGGCCTTGTCCATGGCGACCCGCATCGGCGCCAAAGCGCTGCACATCGGACACCTGACCGGTTCCCTAGAATCCGGCAAACGCGCCGACCTGATCCTGGTAGACGTGACGCCGGTCCACAACTCGCCGCGCTTCCAGCGCGATCCGCATAACGCGTACGCGCAAATTGTGTATGCCAGCAAGTCCACCGACGTAAGCGATGTGATGGTCAACGGGAAATGGCTGATGCGGTCGCACGAACTGCTGACCCTGAATGAAGCCGAACTGTTGGCGCAGGCGCGCGAAACCGCAGCCCAAATCGATGCTTTCCTGATCAACCGGGAGCAGTCGGTTCTACGGAAATTGATCGCGCTGGGCGGCTCGATGGAGCAGGAATCGTTCGAACTCCAGGTCAAGGTCAAACTGGAGGACCAGTCGATCGTATTGTCCAACATCAAGAATCCGGAAATCACGATCACTGCGTATAAGCATTATCGTCAATTTGACAATTACTTCTCATTCGAGGATCCCTCCCAGGGTCGCCTGCGCTTCCGCGAGGATGAGCTGATCGACGCCAAAGGTAACGTGGTTGGCGTACGTTCCCGCCTGACCCTGCTGGGACCGCGCGAGGACAAGTTCGACCATGATGTGCTGCTCTCTCGCAGCCGCTTCCTGGCCCCGGCCACCCACACGCTGCGTTTCTACCGGGAATATTTCAAGCCGGTGGGAGAAGAAGTCATCCAGAAAGACCGCCTGCGCTGGCACATCAAATATAAGGACACGGAATTTTTCGTCAACCTGGATACGATGGAAAAGCCCGAGCTGGGAAAATTTCTGGAAATCAAGAGCCGTACGTGGAGCCGGAAGGATGCCGAACATAAGGCGGAACTTGCGCTGGAATTGATCGCCATTCTCGGCGCAATCGGTGGTGAGACCATGAGCCAAGATTACATCGAGGTGATCAGTGAGCGGTAGCAAACCTGAAAAGTGGTTCATATGACAGACCCCCTGAAAAGACTATTGGAAATCCTGGCAGTGATCGCTGCCATCCTGTTCGTTGCCTCGACGCCGGTGGCATTCACGCTCTACAGCCTGGAGCGCAATGTTTTTGAGGCAGACCTGTACATCCAGGCGCTGGATGAAGAAAATGTATATCAACAGCTGCCCGTGTTGACCGCACAAACCCTGGCCATCGCAGCACAACGACCGGACAACGCCGGCATTCTTGCGATTTTCAGAAACCTTTCCCTGGAGCAATGGCAGGCGATGGTCGTTCAACTTCTGCCCCCCGATGTGCTCAGGACATTGACGACAGATGCAGTCACCCAGATCATGGCCTATTTGAACGGTGAACGGGCAGACGCTGTCCTTTCCCTTGTCAGCCTGAAAGCGCATATGCAATCCCCAGAAGGGATCAATGCTGTTTACGGGATATTCGAGGCGCAACCCGATTGCACTGTCGAACAACTGACCGCAATGGCATTGAACCAGCAAGCCTTGACCCTGTGCGATCCCCCCGATACCTTCCTCTTCTTAGACCTGCGCCCAATTTTTGCAGCCCAGATCAACGGGCTGATGTCGTTGATACCGGAGCAGGTGACAATCATTTCAGCGGGTTCATCCCGGCCGGGTTACCTGCAAAATTTGAATGACTTGCGTATTTTGATGCGCCTCAGCCTGCTCTTCCCGATCCTGTGTTTGCTGGTCATCCCTGTTTTGGTGGTTCGTTCTTTCCAGGGTTGGTTGAACTGGTGGGGTTACCCTTTGTTGTTCGCCGGCCTCATCAGTTTATTGTTGAGCGCTATCAGCGCGCCGCTCTCCTCTTTGACGTTCCAACTCCTCTTCGCTCCGGCCTTGCCCACAGTCTTTCCGGCGGACCTGCTGGAAATGTTCAAGGGTCTCACTGCTGCGATTGTCCGCAACGCAATCCAACCTGTCTTGCTGGTAGCCGGGGTCATGCTGCTGGTTGGTTTAGTAATGATTGCGCTTGGGTTTTTGTTTCGGGGGAGACTCCGAAAAGAGGTTGTGTATTACAGGTAGATGGGCCGAGACTACTTCCGAACCGTCGAGCTGTAACCAAATTACCGATAGGACGAGGCACACGCTCGTCCTATTTTTTATTGGCAACCGCTCTGTAAATGTTCCTCGAACGTGACCGAGAAATTATGCAAGCCGGAGGTGTCGCAGCGGGCGCGGAAGAAGTAATAGGGCGTTTCCGCCGGGAAGGCCACAGCCCGTAAGGCGCTCAGAGAAGGGCTGGCGATCGGGCCGGGAGGCAGACCGGTGTAAATATATGTATTGTAGGGGGAGTCGATTTGCAAATCCGCCGCCCTGAGCGGGTTGGTCCACCACGTACCCTGCGCCATGTTGTAACCCAGTGCATACTGCACGGTCGGATCGGTATCCAATTTCATCCCCGAACGCAAGCGATTATAGAACACCGAGGCAATCTGCGCCCGCTCGTCTACGACGACCGCTTCCCGCTGGACAATGGAAGCCAGGGTGACGGCCTGATACACGTCCAGGCCCTGGCGGGCAAAACCCTCGCGTATATCGGTAGTCAGGTTCAAGGAAAAGTTACCCAGGAATTTTTCCACAAGTTCCGCGGCAGTCGTTGTGCGGGGTAGAACGTACACGTCGGGATAGAGGAATCCCTCGGTCGAAACGGAAGCAGGCAGGAAGTCCAGACCAGGAGGCGCGGACCGAGCAGCCGCCAGGAATTCTTCAGGCGTGATTTCCAGGCCGGAAGTCGAGAGCGAAGCGGCGATCTCTTCTATCCTCCAGCCAGGCAGTACAACGAAGGTGATCTGTTCGGGGGTAGCGTCCTGTAACTCGGTGGCTATCTCTTCAATGGACAGGGCCGGGCTGAGCTGGTATTTGCCAGCCTGAATGCTGGTATCCAGGCCGGTATAGATTAGATAGGCGCGGAAGGCAGCCGCGCTGCGGATGAGACCGGTTTCTTCGAGACGGACGGCGATGGATGGCACACCTTCGCCCTGTTCGATGGTAAACGATTGTTCGGAGCCATCCAGGTTGAGCGGCTGGGTGAGCATGTCGCCATATAACAAGAGGCGGAAGGAAAACTCGAACCGGTCAAACGGACCGAGCGCTGGACTGGGTGGGCCGTACTGGCGGATCGCCAGCGCCGGGACCCCAAGGAATGTGCCAAAAATCAAGGCGCAAAGGAAAGCGAGGGTGAGGAAGAGGATGAGGCGGCGAGACATAAGGATTTACGATTGATAATTTTCGGTTTTTGATTGGCGATTCACAATTTTACAATGGAATTTACGCACCACCAAGCTGGGCATCAAGATACGACTGCAAGATGACCGTGGC
>JAABUE010000055.1 GCA_011389535.1 Anaerolineales bacterium | reverse complement strand
CGAGGAAGCTCCATCGGCTTACAAAGATGTGGATGCGGTGGTCGAGACAGTCGCCGCTGCGGGCATCGCCAAAAAAGTAGCCCGGCTGCGCCCGGTAGCGGTGATCAAGGGATGATGGGAACTCATTGGCATCCAGCGACGTCTCATGAATATGGAGACTATTATGATTCGCAAACTTTTACTCTTTACTTTAGTGGTAGCTTTTCTGGCTGCCTGTAGCGGTAATCCTCCGGCAACTGAGCTGCCTGTTAATACACCCACCCCGATTATGGTAGAACCCACCCAGCGGCCTCTGCCTGGCCCCATCAACAATATCTATCTTCCCGAGCCTGGTGACAGCAATTTTTCACGCGGGAACGTATTCATCGACAGCAGCGATTTGCTGATTATGGAGAGCTTCCCCGTCCAGATCGCGCTGGTACTCAGGGGAAACTTACCCACCCCGTGCAACCATCTTCGGGTAATCGCAAACCCACCCGATGAACAGAACCGCATCCAGGTTGATGTCTATTCCGTGATCGACCCGGCAGAAACATGTATCCAGGTTTTGGAGCCGTTCGAAGCCAATATTATGCTGGGAAGTTTCCCAAGCGGGCACTATTCGGTCTGGGTTAATGGAGAGATGGTCGCTGAGTTTGATGCGTAAAAAATCGAAAACAAGGTGGGAGTGCTGCGCACTCCCACCTTGTTTTCGGAATCTCATTGCGATTGAGTAAGTCTGATTAGTGCTGAAGGATCTGCGATAGGAATAGCTTCGTGCGGTCTTCCTTGGGACTATTAAAAATCTCTTGCGGCGTACCGCTCTCCACAATATTGCCATAATCGAAAAAGAACATCCGGTCGGCCACGGCGCGGGCGAAACCCATTTCATGGGTGACCACCAGCATGGTCATGCCGGATTTTGCCAGCTCGACCATTACATCCAGGACTTCCTTGATCATTTCCGGGTCGAGCGCGGAGGTGGGCTCATCGAAGAGCATAATCTTGGGCTGCATTGCCAGGGCACGGGCGATCGCAACCCGCTGTTGCTGGCCTCCCGAAAGTTGGCCGGGGAATTTGTAGGCCTGTTCAGGGATCCCCACCCGCTCCAACAGCTGCATGGCAATTTCTTCGGCCTTTTCCTTCTTCCACTTGCGAACCTGGATGGGCGCAAGCGTGATGTTCTGTATCACGGTCAGGTGCGGGAACAAATTGAATTGCTGGAAAACCATGCCAGTTTCCATACGGATAGCTTCAATATTGCGAACGTCATGGCTGAGCTCGATATCATCGATAACGATCTCACCCTGCTGATGCTCTTCCAGTCGATTCAATGTACGGATAAAGGTGGACTTCCCTGAGCCCGAAGGTCCGAAGATGACGATCACTTCACCCTTCTTGACTTCCATATTGACGCCCTTGAGGGCATGGAACTGCCCATACCATTTGTGCACATCGCGGGCGCTGATGATTATGTCGCGTTTATCATTCACGGTATCTTCTCCTCAACGATTAGCGTTCCCCTACGCCCAACGAAACTTCCAGGCGCTGGCTGACGTAAGACATAGCGTAACTCAATACCCAGTACAGTAATGAAATGAAGGCGTAAACTTCACGTTGCAAGCCCAGGAATTCCGGCTGTGCGAGCACGGTTCGTCCGATTCCTACCACGTCGAGCAGACCTACAATCGAAACCAGAGCTGTATCCTTGAAGAGGGCAATGAATTGACCCACAAGGATCGGGATAATTAAACGTAAGGCTTGTGGCATGACAATGAAGAACATCGTTTGCAGGCCATTCAAGCCTAAGGCATTCGCCGCCTCGAACTGACCTTTTGGAATGGCCTGTAAACCGCCGCGCACATTTTCCGCCAGATACGCCGCACTGAACAACGTAATAGCCACCATGGCGCGCAATACCCGGTCGATGGTCAGGCCGGCGGGCAAGAAGAGCGGCAGGATCAATTGCGCCATGAATAAAATGGTGATCAGCGGAACGCCGCGCACCAACTCAATATAACCGACGCTGAACCAGCGCACGACCGGCAATTCGGACCGCCGTCCCAGCGCCAATAACACGCCCAACGGGAAGGAAAAGACGATCCCGATGATTGTCAGCAAGAGCGTTAGCAGTAACCCGCCCCACAGGTTGGTCGTGACGATCGGCATCCACCCTTCGGACGAGGTATAGCCCCGCAAAAGCAGGAACAGGATGGGCAGCCAGAGCAACCATCCAATGATGACGGAACGGCGCAAAGCTGGCCCACCACCACGCGCCAGGACCCAGCCCAATATCCCGACACCTGCTAAGCCAACGAGCCAAAGCCGCTGCTGCATACCGAAAGGCAAAAATGCAAGAGCAACCGGGATTGCAGCCAGGAAAAGGCCGATACGCCATGCGCCCCGTACCCAGATCGCAAACGAATTTCCGGTCAGGAATGACAGCAAGTAGAGGGAAACCCACACCCGCCAGATCTGGGTAATCGGATACTGTCCGAGCAGGATCAGGCGCAGGTTGGCCACAATCACACGCCACTCTGCCACAGTAAACACCCAGATGATTAATCCGCGCACGGCCCAGAAAACAAGCAGGCTTGCCAGGATGGTCAGGATCGAATTACCCAGGGAATTGAACAGGTTCTTGCGCATCCAGCCAAGAACGGTCGGGCGCTCGCTGAGCGGAGGCAGGACTTCGGTCAGGCTACTCATCTTATCGCTCCACGAGACGGATTCTCTGGTTATACCAGTTCATAAATAAGGCAGTGATCAGGCTGAAAGACAGGTAGGTTGCCATCACCAGCGAGAACATCTCAACTGCTCGCCCGCTCTGGTTGGTAATCGTGTTTGAAACGTAAAACAAATCCGAATAGCCAACAGCAATGGCCAGGGACGAGTTCTTGGTCAGGTTCAAGTATTGACTGGTCAAAGGAGGAATGATCACACGCATCGCCTGCGGGAAAACGACCAGCCTGAGCGTCTGGAAGGCGTTCAAGCCGACCGCGCGCGCAGCCTCCACCTGCCCCCTGGAAACGGACTGGATCCCCGCCCTGACGACCTCGCCGATAAACGCCGCCGTATAAAGTACAAGCCCGGATGTCAGTGCCATGAACTCGGGACTCAGGATCAGGCCGCCAGACAGGTTCAAACCTTTTACAAAGGGCACATCCAAAGCAAGCGGTGATACAGGTAAAACGAACCATCCCACGACAGCTATCAGCAAGAAAGCTCCAGTCGCCCAGACTAATGTCAAAGGGGGCCGGCCGGTACGCTTGCCCTGTTCGTTCAAGATGTAGGCGACCACTATCGCCAGGAACAACCCGAAGAGCAGGATCCAGCGATACGTCCCGAACGATTCGGTTGGAATTCCCCATGGAATACCCACCCCGCGATTGGTCAGATAGATCGACCCGGGCCATACAACTGCCTCGTTTACCCGGGGCATCTTTAAAAACACGCCCAGGTACCAGAAGATCAAAAACACAAGCAGTGATAAATTGCGAATAAGTTCCAGGTAAAAAGCAGCCAGACGGTTGACCAGGAAATTGCTGGACAAACGGGCAACACCCAGGATGACCCCAAATATTGTCGAAAAGATAATTCCTACCACACTGACAAGCAGGGTATTCAGCAGCCCGACCTGAAATGCCCGTAAATATGTAGCACCTCGCGAGTACTCGATCAATTTTTCCGCAATGTCAAAACCGGCCGTACCCCGGATAAAATCGAAACCAAGCGTCATTCCCTGACGGCGCAGGCCAGCAACCATGTTGCCAAAAATAAAATAACCAAAAAGCAGTACGATCGCAATAAAAACAACCTGCCCTAAAAGTTGCAGGTAACGCTCATCGCGCCAGAACGGAATAGCGGTTGTCGGGGATTCTGATTTCGTCATGGTTCCCGTCTCCGTGTAAAAGTGCAGGGGGCGGGCAAGTACCCGCCCCCTGCAAAAGTAAGGTCTGGTTTAGCGGAATGGCGGCGCGTAAAGCAAGCCACCTTCGGTATACAGGGAGTTTAAACCGCGCGGGATATAGGTCGGGGTATCCGGACCCAGGTTGCGGTTGTAGACTTCCTCATAGTTGCCAACTTGCTCGAGGATATTGACAGCCCACTCGTTGTCCAGGCCAAGCTTGAGACCCAGGTCGCCTTCGTTGCCAAGCAGACGGGCAACTTCTGGGTTGGTGGTGCTGGCTTTCACATCCTGAACATTAGTAGAATCGATTTCGTATTCTTCGCCGGCAAACAACACAAAGACGGTCCATTGCGCGATGTCGAACCACTGGTCATCGCCGTGCCGTACCATCGGGCCAAGCGGTTCCTTGGACATGGTCACGTCCATGATCAGGTGGGCAGACGGGTCATCTGCGATCGTGTTTCGGGCAACGAGACCAGACTTGTCAGTCGTCACCGCATCGCAGCGGTCTTCATAATAAGCGCCAAAGGTGGAATCAGCATCTTCATAGACAGCCGGGGTGTAGGATACGCCGCGAGCGGCCATCACATCAGCCAGGTTAAGTTCAGTGGTTGTACCGGTCTGGACACAGATCGTACCGCCGTCCAGGTCTTCCAGGGTTGTGAAGCCGGTTGCGACCGGGACCATCATGCCCTGGCCATCGTAGAATGTGGTGTGAATGAAGTTGCCGCCCAATTCGGTATCGCGAACCAGGCTCCAGGTTGTGTTGCGACTCAGGATATCAATTTCGCCGGATTGCAGGGCGGTGAAACGCTCGGCAGCGGTCACCGGGCGGAATTCGACTTTGGTTGCATCGCCAAAAATGGCAGCCGCCAGGGCGCGGCAGTAATCCACATCGAAGCCAGAGAAGTTGCCAGCGGAGTCGATAAATCCGAAGCCGGGAACCTGAGAGTTAACACCACAAATCAGGTTGCCACGCGCCTGGACGGTCTCCAGGGTTTGTCCAAAACCGCCATCTTGTGCCGCCGGAGCAGGGCCTTCTGTTGTGCCAGGCGCTTCTGTAGCAGGTTCAGCAGGGGCAGCAGCGGTATCCGCGGGTGCAGCAGTTCCATCGGGCACTTCAGGCGCAGCGCCGCCACAGGCTGCCAGCAAAAGGCTGCTCAGTACGAGTACCGAGAGTAGAGTAAGTAACTTACGCATTTTCTCCTCCTTTAGAGAAAGTTGGGTTTCTTGATTTAAAACTATTCAGGTACAAAACGGTATTGATTGTATGTATCTTGCTTCTTGTCACCTCCTATCACAAATTACCGCAACGGAATTATTATTGGGCTACTCTCCAAGATGCTCACAGGTTTCTTTGATTTACCCTATATTTATAGAAGGCTGCGGCACTTACTAGAACGTTACATTCTGTTCTAATTAGATATATTTAGGTATTATAGTGAATTTTTATGAGAAAGTAAAATGAAATTCAAAAGGATTTACAATTTTTTTATATATGCTCTGGGCGCAACTTTTCAAAAAAAGGAAAGGCCGGGTGTTTGTGCGGGTAAAACCCGCACAAACACCCGGCATCCCGATTTATTAAAAGGTCATCTCCGGACGGCTGACCGGTGCCAGGCGAGCGTTCGTCAGACGGATAAGGGCCTCAACCGGGATGCGGATGTTAAGTCCGCGCTGCCCGCCTGAAATATGGATCTCAGCCAGTTCCTGCGCAGAGCTATCCAGCAGAACTTGAAAGCCTTTGTTGAGCAGCACCAGCGGAGAGATACCGCCTGCCTGTAGCCCGGTCAAAGCCTCGGCCTCCCGTTCGGTTGGAAGGTACACTTTTTTCTCACCCAGGAAAGCAGCCAGTGCTTTAAGATTTGCCTGGTTGGGACCGGGGATGACGACCAGCAGTGGTTTTTTGGGTTTTTCGCGGGCTACCACGATGGTCTTGTAAACGGCAGCCGGCTCAACATCGAGGAGACGAGCCGTTTCGAGCGCACCCAATTTTTCGGCGGGAAGTTCAAAAGCGGTGTAAGAAATTTTACGTGAATCCAGCAGTCGAGTTACATTGTTTGCGATTGGCATCCTGAAATCCATGCTATACTTGGGCCGCAACCCCGCCACAGATTGGCGGAGCAAACACATTATAGGATTGCTTTAATATTTTATCCTATGAAATGCTACAAATAGCCCTATATTGCGGTACTATTTACAGTAATTCTACCCTATTGCACCCAATTCCCAGGAGACAAAACATGGCAACCACCGCATCCCTTGCTGAATTTCCACTTTTCAGGAACCTGCCGGACTTTCTGCTCGATAAAATCACCGCGCTGGGGAATGAATTGTCTTTTTCGCAAGGTGATACCATCTTCCGAGAAGGCGAAAGTGCCGACAAGCTGCACTTTTTACTGGATGGGGATGTCCTGTTGAAGGTAAAGCTCACATCGCGTCCCGAGAGCATCACGGTTTCGGCGGTCAGCCAGAGGTTCGAAAGTTTTGGCTGGTCAGGCATCGTGCCACCCTACCACTACACAGCTTCCGCAGTTTGCGAAACGGATTGCAGGGTTTTGACAATTCCTGGGGACAGGTTTATGAAATTATTAGAAGAAAATCCGGAAGCGGGTTTCGCCGTAATGCAACGGCTCACCGAACTCGTTTCCAGCCGCTTGCGCAACAGCCGGCAGGCATTGCTCAAAACGCTTTAGGTGTAAAATGGCTGGGAACGACCCGGAACTGCAGAGATTGAAACGGTTGCGCGAGAGGCAGCTAGCTGACCGCGATCCGCTCATCAAACAGCACCAGTTCCAGCGCACCATTATGGGTTAGTGTTGGGTACGGCAGTTTTCCCGGTAGTCCCAATTTTCTGGCATTCCCCCTGGGCATTTCCCTGCTCGCTTGCAGCTCTCATCATCTTTGCTTTGTTTGGAGTTGTGGTCGGCAGGGCGATCGATACCCGGGAAAATATCAAAGACTTGATCCGCTAAGCTAAACGACTATTATGGGTAGCCTGTCTGCGGACAGGCTTTTATCGAATACAATAAAAGAGAAATGAAAGCTTCGCCTTTGGCTATCCCGCTCGAGAACCTGATAGAACGCCTCCCGGAAACCTACAATTTGGCTGACCGGGAGCTGGTTCAACGCGCCTATCGGGTGGCGGAAGAAGCCCATCGCGAGCAGAAGCGTAATTCCGGCGAACCGTATATCAATCATTCTCTGGCGGTCGCCAATATCCTGGCGGATTTACGCGTGCCGCCAGAAGTTGTCGCTGCAGGGCTGTTGCACGACACTGTCGAAGACACTGAAGTTACTTTAGAAGACGTCCGCCGCGATTTCGGGGAAGTGGTTGCCAGCCTAGTGGACGGGGTCACCAAGCTCTCCAACCTGCCTCGCGTCAGTCACAATGGAAATGAAGACACAGGCCAGACAGGGGCATCCAGCAGCGAGGTGGAACTGCTCAAAACCCAAACCCCGCTGGGAAGGCGCGCCGATGTGGTCTCCGAAACGCTGCGCAAAACCTTCCTTGCCATGGGCGATGACGTCCGGGTGGTGCTCATTAAACTGGCCGACCGCTTGCACAACATGCGCACGCTCGGTTACCTGCCTGATGAAAAACGCCGCCGTATTGGCAAGCAAACGCTTGAAATCTACGCGCCGCTTGCCAACCGCCTGGGTATCTGGCAGATCAAGTGGGAATTGGAAGATCTGGCTTTCCGGCACGTTGAGCCGGATAAATATAAGGAAATCGCAGACCAACTGATCGAACGCCGCCCGGACCGAGAAGCGCAAGTCGGCCAGATTTTGGAACAACTTAAACTTATCTTGACCCAAAACAACATCGAGACAGAGATCAGCGGGCGCCCGAAACATATCTATTCCATTTATCGCAAGATGAAGAAGAAGGGCAAGTCATTCGACCTGGTACGGGATCTGCGAGCCGTGCGCCTCATCGTCCCGGATGTCCCGTCCTGTTACGCCACCCTGGGTTTGATCCACATGCACTGGCGTCCCATTCCGGGCGAATTCGATGATTATATCGCCGCACCAAAAGACAACTTCTACCAGTCCCTGCATACCGCGGTGATTTATGACGATGGCAAACCGCTGGAAGTGCAGATCCGCACTGCCGAGATGCACCAGAACGCCGAATATGGTATCGCCGCGCACTGGAAATATAAGGAAGGGACCCCGCGTGACAAGTCCTATGAGCAGCGCATCACCTGGCTGCGCCGCATGATGGAATGGCGCGGTGATGTGGACGATGCAACGGAATTCGTCGAGAGCATGAAAACCGACGTGTTCCAGGACCGCGTTTATGTATTTACCCCGCGCGGCGACATTATCGACCTGCCCGGCGGCTCGACGCCGATCGACTTTGCCTATCACATCCACACCGACATCGGTCACTGCTGCCGGGGCGCGCGCGTAAACGGCAAACTTGTCCCGCTGGATTATGAGCTGAAAACGGGCGACCAGGTCGAGATCCTGACGGCAAAGCGCGGCGCTCCCAGCCGGGACTGGTTGAACTCCAACCTTGGCCTGGTCAAGACACAGCGCGCGCGGGCGAAGATCAAAGTCTGGTTCAAGAAGCAGGACTATGAGCAAAACCTGTCCTCCGGGCGGACCATCCTCGAGCGCGAGCTGGGTCGGCTGGGTATCGGGGACAAAACCAATTTCGAAAAACTGGCGCGTGAAATGGAGTTCCGCACGCCGGAAGATTTATACGTAGCCCTGGGCACCGGCGACCTATCAGCCAGCAAGATCGTCAAGAAATTATCGGAAGACGAAGAAAACGTTGATATCCTGACCGCCGGGACTCCTACCGGTGAGATGGCCTCGGCGGATGCTGTCGACGTTGTGGGCTTGAAAGGGCTGCTCACCAATATCGCCAAGTGCTGCACCCCCACGCCTGGTGACGAGATCGTGGGCTACATCACGCGCGGGCGCGGCGCGACCGTCCACCGCCAGGACTGCCCCAACATATTGCGGATGCGTGAACGCGAACGGCTTGTGGCTGTCTCGTGGGGATCGCGCGTGCGCACCTATTCCGTCCCTGTGCGTATTCATGCCTATGACCGCCAGGGGTTGATGGGGGACATATCCAACCTGCTTAATAATGAAAGCATCAACATCGCCGATGTGGCCGTGAAAACCAGCCAGAACCTGGCCGATATCAAGCTGGTGATCGATGTGCGCGATATCGAGCAACTGAGCCGCATCTTGACCCGGATCGAGAACCTGCCCAATGTGATGGAAGCCCAGCGTACGAAGCCGGGGTAGACCAATTTACGAATTACGATTTACGAAATACTTGGTATAATCTCGCCGCCTTCAGCAAGGCGGTTTTATGTCTTTACTCAGCGTAGACGAAGCGCGCTCACGCATTCTCTCCCAATTTGAACCTGTCGGGACGGAAACCCTTTCCCTGGCCGGGTGTGCTGGCCGCGTGCTGGCGGCCGACGTTGCCGCGCAAAATAATCTCCCCTCTTTCGACAATTCAGCTATGGACGGGTTCGCCGTTATCGCGTCCGATCTGGTTGACGCTGTCCGCGTTTCTCCCCGGACCCTTGAAGTGGTCGCCGATATACCGGCCGGTACCAGCCCAACTGTAACCCTGGTTTCCGGCCAGGCTGCGCGCATCATGACCGGCGCGCCCATGCCCAAAGGCGCGGATGCGGTCATCCCGGTCGAAGAAACCGACTTCGATCACCGCGCTCCCGGCACACCCGCCCCGAAAACGGTTTCTGTTTACAAATCCCTTAACGCAGGCGATTACGTCCGCGCGCAAGGCACAGACGTGCAGACCGGTCAGCCCGTGCTGAAATCCGGTCACAAACTACGCCCGCAGGATCTGGGATTGCTGGCTATGCTGGGCGTCGCCGAAGTGCCTGTCTATGGCAGGCCGCGCGTAGCCCTGCTCTCCAGCGGCGACGAGCTCATCCCGGTGGACGAGCCTCTCAGGCCGGGCAAGATCCGCGATTCGAACACCTACACTCTGGCTGCGCTGATCGAGGATGCCGGCGCGGAGGTCCTCCGCCTGGGCATCGCCTCCGACCGGCGCGAATCCGTGGAAGGTCTGCTCGCAAACGCCGCCACGCAAAAGGTGGACTTGATCCTTTCCTCGGCTGGCGTAAGCGTGGGCGCGTTCGACTTCATTAAAGATGTGGTCGAAGCGCAAGGGGAACTCACCTTCTGGCGCGTCAACATGCGGCCGGGCAAGCCGCTGGCATTCGGCAGCTTCAAAAACATACCCTTCATCGGATTGCCAGGGAACCCGGTCTCAGCTTTTGTGGGATTTGAAGTGTTTGTGCGGCCGGCGCTGGAGGGCTTGAGCGGCCTGGAAGCTGGAAACCGGCCCCGGATACGCGTGCGACTCGCCGAGAATATTTCCTCCGATGGACGCGAAAGCTATTTGCGCGCCAATGTACGCGAGGAAGATGGTATACTGTCCGCGCATTTGGCCGGGCATCAGGGCTCTGGAAATCTGCTGTCAATCGTACAGGCAAATGCTTTACTTATTATCCCCGCTGGGGTAAAATCGCTCGCTGCTGGCATGGAAGTGGATGCCTGGCTCTTGTAACAAAGGAACATTATGGATAAATGGCTGTACCGCGTTTCAGCGGTTTTGGTCGTGGTCGGGCTGCTCGTCTCGATTTATATGACCATCTACAAAGTAACATCTAATGAAGCCTTGTGCCTGGGCAGTGGCGATTGCTCCACGGTTAACGCCAGCCGTTATTCGGAAGTGTACGGCATCCCGGTCGCAGCGGTTGGAATCGCCGGCTACCTGGCCATCCTGCTGGTGCACTGGTATGAGCAGCGGGATAAGTTCTTTGAGAAGAATGGCCCCATGCTGATCTTCGGCCTGGCATTGGCCGGTTTCTTATTTACTGTCTACCTCATCTATGTTGAATTCGCTATCTTGCGGGCGTTTTGCCCGTTCTGCCTGACTTCACAGGCGGCTATGACGGTCATTTTTATTATCTCAATCATTCGGCTCGTACGCCAACCTCAGTAAGGAGTAATTATGCCCCGTATTCGCTGTCACTACCTGGATTGTATCTTTCTCGATGAGGGCTATTGCAGTGCCGCAGCAGTCGAAATTGACCCCGATACCGGCTGTGCTACCTATTCTCCAACGGAGGACGCGGCAAGCGAAGAAGATTGGGAAGAGGAAGAACTGGAAGAGTGGGAAGACGATTCCGGTGAAGAGGAGGATGATATCTGGATGGATGATGAAGACGAAATCTGACCGGATTTTTAGTCAAAATAACGATCTTTAGGGCTGACACAAACCCTTCGGGTACCGTGCTTCGCCCTTATTTATTTAAAGCATACAACAATATCCCAGCTGCAACCGACAAATTCAAAGAACTGACCTTGCCTCTCATAGGCATAGCAACGGTTAAGGTACAAGCCGCAATTTGCTCATCTGAAAGCCCCTTTTGCTCATTACCAAGCAGCAATACCCAGGGGGCATCACCAGGGTTGATTTCATGATAATCCAACTGCGCACGCGCGGACGTGCCTACCAGTAGAATACCTTTGTCCCTCGCCCAGGCCGCAAATTCGTCAAAACCGGCCTGGATGACCGGCTTCCAGAATATAGTCCCCATACTGGCACGCACACAGGTGGGATGGTACAGGTCTACGCCGCCATCTAACAGGAAAAGCGCATCCGCTCCCACGGCATCGATCGTGCGCAGGATTGTCCCTACGTTGCCAGGGTCTTGAGGGGAAACCAACGCTACGCCCGATCGGATCGTCTTTATATCAGACAGGCGCATGGTTCGTTGTTTCACCAGCGCCAGGATGCCCTGTGGGTTGTCTTTATCGGCCAGCGATTCCATCACTTTAACGGAAACCGGCTGGAGCGCAAGTCCATTACGCTGAACCCTTTCCAGCAAGGAGTCAGCGTAACCGCCGCTCAACAGGTCCGGCGCGTAGAGCAGAATATCCACATCCCATCCGGCTTCGAGAACCGAGCCCACATGGTGGAGTCCTTCGACCAGGAAAGAACCGCTTTCGGCCCGGCCTTTGCGGCCCTTGAGCGCGCGGGCTCGCCTGACAAGCGGGTTGGCAAGGCTGCTGATCAGCGGGCGTTCATCCATGCTTTGATTGTACACGTATATAAAAAGAACTGATTGTCGTTGGGTAAGGGACGGTCACCCGAGCAAGCGATAAACCGTTATTCAGCGACAACGATCAATTTGGCAACCATCCCAGCCAGGTAATGGCCCGGGATCCCGCAAACGACCTGGTATTCACCCGGCTGGTCGGGGGCGGTAAAGGTATAAGTATTGGATGCGCCAGGCTCCAGTTCGGCCATCCAGTAAACATTCGGCTGGTCCTCTTCGCCGAAATCCTGACCTACCTCTGAGCCAAGGTTCATGATGATGAAATCGTGCACGACGGCGCCATTGTTCGAAAGCTCAAGCGTGATTTCCTGGCCCGCTGGGACGGTAAAATTAGTAGGATTGTACATGAACTCCACCATATCCACGCTAAGGCTGGTGGACGGGGCGCCGCCTCCGCAGGCGGCCAGGGCCAGTAACAGGCCAATTGCAATCGCAACCGGGATCAAATACTTCTTCATCTTGCTACTCCTCACGATCTGACAATATTTATCACAGCTACTGGTTCTCGCATCTATTTCTGAATTATGTTTTATCGAACCGCCTGCAAAATACCGGACCTTGGTTCGAGTATTTACGCAGCACTCTGTAGTTTACCTGCAAATGGCTCCAACCCACAATCATCAAATCGAATGATTTTACCGTCATCCTTTTCAGGTTTTACAGGATTTGGGGAGAGCGTGCGGACGCGAGCTTTCCTCAAATCCGGGATTCTCCAACCAAATTTTCCAAAGAATCGATAATTTTCTGATAGACTAAACCTATCAACATAACTGGAGATAACCATGACTGATATGCGTTTTTCCGACCTTGACCCGCATACCCGCATCCTGCTCGGACCCGGGCCCGGGATGGCTGCCCCACGCGTGGTCCGTGCGATGGCCACTCCGCCGGTGGGTCACCTTGACCCTGACCTGCTTGCGATCTACGCCGAAGAACAGGAACTACTGCGTTACGTGTTCCAGACCCGGAATGAATGGACCTTCGCCCTGTCTGGTACCGGCACATCCGGCATGGAAGCCGCGCTGTCTAACCTGATCGAACCCGGCGACGATGTGTTGGTGGCCGTCATCGGATACTTCGGTGAGCGGCTGGCCGAGATCGCCGCACGCCAGGGCGCCAACGTGGACCGCATCAGCAAGAATTTGGGGGAAATCTTCTCGGTAGAAGAAATCGAGACCGCGCTCAAGCAGAAAGTATATAAAATCTTTTCGTTCGTGCAAGCGGAAACGTCCACTGGCGCAGAACAGCTGCACGTCAAAGAGATCGCCGAGGCGGCCCATAAGCAGGGCGCGCTGGTGGTGATGGACACAGTCACCTCGCTGGGCAGCATCCCGCTCAAAGTGGACGAGTGGGGCGTGGATGTGGCCTACTCCGCCAGCCAGAAAGGGCTGGGCGCGCCTAGCGGACTGGCTCCCATTACAGTCAATGCGCGCGCACAGGAGACCATCGAGAAGCGCATAAAGCCGGTCTCCTCGTTCTATCTTGACCTGAAGCTTTATGCAAATTACTGGAACGGCGCCCATGCTTATCATCACACCGCCTCTGCCAGCCTGCACTATGCGCTGCGCGAAGCCCTGCGCATGATCTATGAGGAAGGCCTGGAAAACGTCCATAATCGCATGCGGACAAATGCCGAGCAGCTCTGGCGGGGATTGGAAGCCATCGACGTGGTGCCGTTCATTCCGCTCGAATACAGGCTCCCGCCTTTGACCACCGCGCAGGTCCCAGCCGGGGTCGATCCGCATAAGGTCCGTGCGCAGTTGTTAAATGAATACAACATCGAAATTGCCGCAGGGTTCGGCTCACTGAAAGACCAGGTCTGGCGGATTGGGCTGATGGGCTATTCCAGTCGTAAGGAAAACATCACCTTATTTCTAGCAGCATTGGAAGAACTTCTGGGGTGAATGAAAGAAAGCCACAGAGTCGCAGAGACACGGAGAATAGATTGTTTTTCTCTGTGTCTCCGTGTCTCTGTGGCAAGGAAATGGATCACAGTTAGATATAGCAACATTGATAGAAAAACCATTATCGACCGCATCCGGGACAGTACTTTGTGTCCGGCGATCTTCCCATTACTGGACAATTTTTGCTCACGGTCTGCTTGACCCGCACTCTTTTTTAACATAAAATATCAGCATATGCTGATACGATGATACGAGGATTAATTTATGCTTCTGCATGCCAACCCAAAATCGATTGAAATCCAGGCCAGGTTCTTCCGCGGCTTTTCCGATCCCTCTCGTTTGATGATCCTAGAGTTCTTGCACAGCGGCCCACGCACCGTCAGTGAGATTGTAACCGCTACCGGTTTATCGCAGTCGAACGTTTCCAACCATCTTGGTTGTTTGCGCGACTGCGGGCTGGTAAGCGCCGAGCAACAGGGACGGTTCGTTCACTATGCTTTGAGCGATGAACGCGTCGGGCAGTTGCTCGAACTTGCAGACAGCTTGCTTGCTGACGTTGCCAAGGGCGTTTACGAGTGCACGCGCTACAGTGTGAAAGAGACTGCAAATGACTGATTTGAAGACTTTAGAAGTCCCTATCAGAGGAATGGATTGCGCGGAATGCACCCAACATGTTCAAAATTCAATTTCCAGACTGAACGGCGTCAAGTCGGTGGATGTATTTCTCCTCACCGAGAAAGCCGTCATTGAACTCGACCCCGACATAGTTGACATATCTGCCATCCGCAAGGCAGTTGCCAGCGCGGGCGGGTATTCAGTGCCTGAGAATGCATCGTCGGCCTCCGCTCTACCCATGGCGGATTTCAACCGCAAGTTCGGCATCTTGCTTGCAAGCGTATTTGGGGGCGTTTTGTTCATCGTCATTGCGGGAGAACTGCTGGGCTTGTTCGATATTCTCAATGATGTTGTGCCCTTCCCGATTGGGGCGGCAATTGTCGTCGCGGCTGGATGGCCCATCTACCGGAAAGTTATTCGGGCAACGCTAAATAAGCAGATCGTCTCTCACACCCTGATGACCCTGGGCGTGATCGCTGCGCTCGCCATTGGAGAATGGGTCACCGCGCTGATCGTTGCCATTTTCATGCGCGTTGGAGATTATGTGGAGAACTTCACGACCGAAAGCGCGCGCCGCGCGGTAAAAGAGCTATCTGCCCTCGCTCCTCAGACCGCGCGCGTCGAGCAGAGCGGATTGGAAGTGGAGTTACCTGTATCGCAAGTAAAAAACGGCGACGTTGTGATCGTCCGACCCGGCGAAAAGATCCCCGTAGACGGTGAAGTCATCAGCGGGCAAGCTACCATTGACCAGGCTGCGATCACAGGCGAATCAATGCCTGTGGATGTGACAACCGGAAGCCGGGTTTTTGCTGCGACCATCGCCACACTTGGAAGTCTGCGCATCAAGACAACGCGCACCGGAGCAGATACAACCTTTGGCCGGGTGATCAAAATGGTTGAAGAAGCGGAAGCAAACCGTGCGGTGGTGCAGCGTTTTGCCGATAAGTTTAGCGGATATTACCTGCCTATCGTGGCCGGGATCGCCCTGGTTACATTTCTGATCAGCCGCAACCCGCTTGCCACCGCGGCTGTCCTGGTGGTTGCCTGTTCCTGCTCGATAGCATTGGCTACCCCCATCGCGATGCTTGCATCGATTGGCGCCAGCGCAAAGCGCGGACTACTCATCAAGGGCGGAAAGTATCTGGAGACACTGGCCCGTGCGGATGTAGTGCTGGTGGATAAAACCGGCACGCTGACATTGGGCCAACCCCAGATCACAGACGTGATTCCCTTGAATGGCTTATCCGTAGACGAAGTCCTTTCTCTCGCCGCAACTACGGAAAGATACTCCGAACATCCTGTTGCTAAGGCAGTTCGCGCTGCGGCACAAGTCCAAAATATTCCGCTTCTGGATCCAGAACAATTTGAATCCATCCCAGGCATGGGGGTTCGCGCGAAAATAAATGGCAATTTAGTTGAAATTGGAAATCGGCGACTGATCCCTGCCGCCAATTCGCTCTCGCTTGCCAGCGAATTGGAAGCTCAAGGCAAAACTCTTTTATTCCTATCTTATAATAACGAAATCGCAGGGATTCTCGCTGCGGAGGATACGATTCGACCCGAAGTCCCAGCATCGATCCGTGAACTATGCACATTCGGTTTCAAACAGATCGAATTATTGACAGGTGACAACGAGCGGACAGCCGCTGCCCTCGCCGAAAAACTGGGCGTAAAATATCGCGCCAACCTCCTGCCCGAAAATAAAATCGAGAT
>JAABUE010000054.1 GCA_011389535.1 Anaerolineales bacterium | reverse complement strand
CCTCTGCCTGCTCGGGCGTAGGAGTGATGCCGCACAAATAGGCGTGCTCGAACCCAAATCCATCTGACGTCCGTAGTATCGAACCCACATTCCAGGCCGAGCGAATATTGTCCAGCAGGGCGTGCAATTTGAATTTCTCCGGCAGCCTATCTCCTTCAGGAGGAACTTCGCGCGCAAGCTGCTCACGTCGTAAGACCTCCGTCTCTCCCAGGCAGGACGGGCAGCGAGCGCCAAAGAGATGGCCTTCAACCAACGGGTAGCGCAGCCCGCAGCTACGGCAGAGTCGAATTTCGTAAAATAAAACCGTCATCGGGTATGATTATCCCACATCATAGATGTGGGACTTTCCCACAATCCATACTTATCTCTATATTTGTCGACTCCCAACTTTGTTGCGAGCGGAATGTAGAATTTTATAATGCCAACTATCATTTTCAACAAACCGTATGGTGTGCTTTCGCAATTTACAGATGAAGGCACCGGCCACCCCACTCTCAAGGACTACATAAACGTACCCGGCGTCTATGCTGCGGGGCGCCTCGACCGCGATTCGGAGGGTTTGTTGCTGCTTACGGACGACGGGTTGCTGATCAAACGCCTGACCGACCCGAAACATCACGTGGAAAAAACTTACTGGGTGTTAGTGGAAGGGGAACCGACCTCGGAAGCGCTAAGCGGCCTGAGAAACGGGCTGCAACTCAAGGCTTATACGACCCGGCCGGCGAAAGTCCGCCTCATTCCGGACCCGGGCCTGCCTCCGCGCTCCAAACCGGTCACACCCCATGGACCTACGGTCTGGTTGGAGTTGAAGCTGCAAGAAGGCAAGAAACGCCAGATACGTCACATGACTGCCGCGGTTGGCCTGTTCACCCTGCGCCTGGTGCGGGTTGCGATTGGGAATATTAAGTTGAAAAATTTACCGTCTGGGGAATGGCGAGAGTTGACTTCAGAAGAATTTCGCTCTCTGAGAGAGCGCTAATGGAAAACGCTTAAACCAAATCCCGCTGGTGAGCCTCTTGTCGTAGGACAAGCATAACGGCATGGATATCGATCCCACGACTGCATGCCAGGCGCGCCTTGTTCAGTACGCAATCTGACCACAGGGTGCGGCAGCTGAGCACTTCTTCATCATCGAACATCACCATCTGGACCATGCTACCGATGGGGATATCAATGTCTTCGGGGCAGGAGACATCACAGTCCAGGCAAGCCTGACAGCGAGAAATATCCTGCCCCGAAGCTTCTTTTACGATCCGTTTCAGGGTCGGCATCCTGCAATGGCCCTATGCGAGTACTTTGTCCTCTTTAGGCTCAGGCGCGACAAATCCCTTGGGCAAAAGGCCTGCCTCCGTCACGATCCGCGGTACGACCGATTCCCAATTGACCGGCATAAGATGGAAGCCGCTGACACCCTGCAGCTTCCTGACCTTTTCGATCAGTTCCAGCGCGATCTGAACACCTTCTTCGCTGGCGTTGTCGCCGGCATCTTTCATACGGGCGAGAAGCGCATCCGGGATGAACACACCCGGCACTTCGTCATTCATATAGCGCGCCATGGTATAGCTTTTGAGCGGCGTGATCCCCACCAGAACGTAAACCTTGTCAAGGACATTGCGCTTGGCGAGTTCGTTCAACCATTTTTCCAGGCCGTCGGCATCGTAGACCAAGTTAGTCTGGAAGAACTGGGCGCCCGCGTTGACCTTCTTCTCCTCACGTAGTGCCTGGAAGTGCGGCTCGGATGCAAACGGCGAGGCGGCTGCCCCCAAGAAGTATTTCGGAGGGAATTTCATGGGGCGGCCATCCAGGTATTTGCCCGTATCGCGGATACGACGCAGCAGCCAGAGCATTTGTACGGCATCCAAGTCGACGATGTCCATGCGGCCGCGGGGGGGCGGGGCGAGCACCATGCTGTCTCCGGAAAGGCAGAGCACGTTGCGGATGCCCAGTGCATTGGAACCCAGGATCTCGGCCTGCAAGCCAACGCGGGTGCGGTCACGGGCTGCGATCTGCATGACAGGTTCTGCGCCCTCGCCGATAGCGATGGTAGAGCAGGCCCAGGAGGACATGCGGGCGGCAGCGGAGGGACAGTCGGTGAAGTTGATTGCTGTAACGTAAGGTTTAATCAGCTCAATGTTTTCTTTTAACTTTTTTGTCGCGACAGTAGCCGGAGGTGCTACTTCGGAGGTAACGACAAATTCACCGGCTTTCAAACGCCGTTCCAGTTCGGAAACTGGCTCTTCGTAAGCAGGTGCATGGTACTCCCTGTCCCCTTGCCACCATTCCGGCTGGCGTACCGGCTCAAAGACCGACTGCCAGTTCTCCTCGCGTTTTTCCTTATCGTTAGAAAAGATACCGCTTACGAACTTCCTTACGCCGACTTTTTTGACCTGCCTGGTAACATCCCCCCAGGTTTCGGTCCCGGTTTTCTCCCAATCCAGAGGAGGTAACACTTCCAGGAGCATTTCCTGGCGGTTCATTCTGAAGGCGCGATCATAGATCTTGTACCAGATGCATGGACGGGTGGGATCGACATAGCAGCGTTCAGATGTGGATCCTCCGCAGGGACCGTTTCGCAAGCCCTTCGGGCACTCCATCGGGCAGATAAAGGCTGTTTCTTGCAGCAGGCAGTTGCCACACATACGGCAACCGAACAAGGGGCCTTTGACCATGTATTCAACGGTTTCGAGAACACGGTTTCCAAAGGTTTCCTTTTTAAAAGGGATGTAAGCAGGTTGCCAGCGTCGTCCGGGAGTAAAACCGGGCATAAGTCACCTCCGAGATAAATCTACCTGAAATTGTAGCATTTACGCTGTTTAGTCTGCCAGACTGAATGTCACGAGTGAAACGGACGAATGCCACAAAAATATATACCATTGGTAACTTCTCAAAAAGCAGGGGAGAATCGGCATTACCCCGCACCGCGATTTATTGAAAAGAACCTACGCTGCTACAAATCAGGGGCAACGTTACCGCTACCCCTGAATATTTAAAGTTGTGGAAGCAGGTAATCGTACGCGCTGAGCGAGGCTTTTGCCCCTTCTCCAACCGCGATCAAAACCTGCTCTGCATAATTGTTGGTAACATCCCCGGCAGCGAACAGACCAGGGACGCTGGTGCGGCAGCCGCAATCGATGATAATGCGGCCTTGCTCATCCAACTCGACCAGCCCTTCGACCATTTTGGTATTTGGCGTAAGTGCCTTTTCCACGAACATGCCGTCAGCCTGGTACTCTTTAAGATTTCCGGAAGCATCCTTCAGGATGAGCTTGCGCGCGAAATCGTCGCCCTGCACTTCGACAATTTCACAATCCTTCATGATTTTTACGTTTCCGGCAGCCTGTAGCTTCTTGCCTAGAGGGGTTTCCATCATTTTGTCGTTCGCGCAAACCATTGTCACTTCTTTGGCTACCATGGAAAGTTCTCCAGCTGAGCGCAGGGCCAGCTCCTCTTCGCCAATGACAACCACAGATTTGTCGATGAAAAGCGGCGCGTACGACAGAGCCGAGTAACACAAACCCTTCATCGTATATTCTTTTTCTCCGGGCACATCCATGCGCACCTGGCGTGTTCCCGTTGCTACGATCACCGCTTTTGATTCGAGCACGGCGCCGCCTTTGGTTGTAATGGCGAAGTGACCATTGCTCTTCTCGACCTTCTCAACCGCTTCGATGTGACGGGCAAAGTCGAGATACTCAAGCTCAGTGCGGAACTTGTTGACGATCTCCAGCCCCTTGATCACCTGGTAATCTTCTATCCAGGGCAGGGCCAGGCGGTAATTGGTCTTGCCACCCAGGTCTTTTGAAAGGAGTAATACGTTAAGGCGCTTGCGGATGGCGTAGATGGCAGCAGTCAGGCCAGCAGGCCCGCCTCCGATAATAATCAAGTCGTACATGACAATTCTCCTCTCCGCATCAATACGCGGCCTTGACCGTTTCCAAATCAATTTCGGGCTCGTCCCCATCATCTTCTGGCGCTTCGGGGATGAAGCCTTCTTCCATCATGCGCTGTGTCATGTCACGCGAGCGTTTGATGATCTTGGTCGCTAGTTGGAATTCCTGCTCGTAGGTGATTTCGATCCGCGCCAGCCCCTGCTCCATTGCTTTCATGGCGACGGCAGCTGCTTCACGCGGGAAGACCTCCCAGTCGTCCATATTGGGCAGAATGAAGTCAGCGGCTAATTTATCACCCACGTGATCGGCCATAGCTTTGGCCGCTGCGAAGCACATCTCATCTGTGATCGTTCGTGCGCGGACGTCCAGCGTGCCCCGGAAGATGCCGGGGAACCCTAGCGAATTGTTGACCTGGTTCGGGAAGTCGGAACGACCGGTTGCGACGACGGCAGCGCCCGCTTCAAGCGCCTCCCAGGGCCAAATTTCGGGGACAGGATTGGCGCAGGCAAAGACAATAGAATCCTTGGCCATTGGCTTGATCCACTCGGGCAGGATCACGCCGGGTCCGGACTTGGACAGCGCAATCACCACATCCGCGCCTTTCATCGCATCCGGAATATCCCCTTCGCGCCTCTCTGCGTTGGTGATGTTGCACAACTTCCACTTGTCCACGTACTCCGCTTTGCGCATTTCCAGGTCTTTGCGATGCTTGCCAAGGATACCTTTGCTGTCCACCATGAAACACTTAGCCGGGTCAGCGCCCCAGCCAAATATCAATCGTGAGCAGGCGACGTTAGATGCGCCGGTACCGATGAAGGCGATCTTGACTTCGCTCATCTCCTTGCCGACAACTTTCAAGGCGTTAATGAGCCCAGCCAGTGTGACCGTAGCCGTGCCCTGCTGGTCATCGTGCCAGACCGGGATTTCGGCTTTTTCGCGCAATGTATCCAGAATGTAAAAGCATTTGGGGTTGGAGATGTCTTCCAGGTTGATGCCCCCAAAACCTGGTTGGAGCATAAGCACGGTATTTATGATGGCATCCGGATCTTTCGTATCCAGCATGAGCGGGACGCCATCTACGCCGCCCAGGTACTTGTACAGCAAAGCCTTGCCTTCCATAACCGGCAGGCCTGCTTTCGGGCCGATGTCTCCCAGACCGAGTACTCGCGTCCCATCGCTAACCACCCCGACTGTATTCCATTTGTTGGTGTACTCGTAGACCAGTTCGGGGTCAGCCTGGATGGCCTTGCAGGGCGCGGCTACGCCAGGCGTGTACCAGATAGCAAAATCGTCGAAAGAGTGTACGGTGCATTTCAGCGTGGTCTCGATTTTGCCCCGGTAAAACGGGTGCAATTTCATAGCATCCGCAGCCGGTTTGGTTGCTTTTGCGAGCAGTTCTTCGACGTTCATAGATTGGTTCCCTCCCCGCAGCAACAGTTTCGATCATCCTGGATGGGTAGCCGATACGGACGACCAAAGCCGCCACTACGACTAAAAATTATGTACCCCGCACCCATTCATGGGTGCGGGGTACATGGTTACGCTATTGGTTCAGATACCCGTCCGCGTAGATGACCTTGTCGAGCAGGATCTGGGTGGTCTTCCAGATGGCAGCCTGGTCGGGGTCGCCCAGGTCGAAGTCTTCTATCTGGGGCTCCTCTCCAGCCTCGGTGTGCTCCGCGATCTTGTTGTAGAGCGCTGCCAGCGGCGTGGAGGTATCCTTGCTCTCGATCCACTTGATGACATCGTTTTGTTCTTCATCCAGCGGGTCGGCGATCATCATTTGCAGGCCGACGCCCATCAGCATGGCGAGATAGACGCGATTGATAAGCGGACGGTTTTCTTTGGGCACGGCATTTGAAACGTTTGAAAGTCCTACAGATATCGCCGGAGCGGGATCCCAGGAATACTGGAGCATCTGCACCGCGCCGATCAATTCGGGGCAGTACTGCTGGCAGCCTGAGACTGTCAACACCAGCGGGTCGATGATCAGGTCTTCCATGTTGAAGCCGATTTCCATCAAGTGAGGGATGAGCGTCTCGACGGCGATATTAACACGCGCATCCGCTTCCACGGGAATACCGGAGGAGCCCATGGTCAGGGCGATAATCTTCGCGCCATATTTCTTTGCCAGCGCGGGTATTTTCTCCAGTCGCTCAGGCTCGGCAGAGGTCGAGTTCAGGATGGGCTGTGCCTTCTTGATCGTTTTGAGCGCAGCTTCCATGCCGTCTACGTTGGTTGTATCAATGGAAAGCGGCACATCCACAACGGTTTCAATTGATTCGATGATCCATGGGAAGACTTCCGCCCAGTCCTTTTTTCGCGGCCCCAGGTTGACATCAACCGCTTTAGCCCCTGCTTCCACCTGCTTTACAGCCAGGTCCATGAAGAACTCGCGGTCACGGTTGGTGAGCGCTTCTTTGACTTTATCTGAAAGAATATGAATATTTTCGCCAATGATGTACATAGATGCCCTCCGTTAGGGTGTTTTTTTTAGTGCCTCTACCACGGACGGAAACTTGCTCAGGTCCGTGTGCGGCAGGAAAAGGGCAGACGTAAATGCTTCATAAAACGTATTGTCTGCCGAAAGCTCGATATAGGTCATACGGCTGGCGATGTCTGCGATCTGCTGACGCTTGCGCCAGTCCAAGAGCGCCAAGTACGCTCCCTTGATCGAGGTGTTGCCCAGGAACTCGAATTGATCCCATGCCACGTCTGGCAGCAGGCCAATCTGCACGGCCTTTTCCACGTTGATATATTTGCCGAACGATCCGGCAACCTGTACTTTTGCGACGCTCTCCAGCGGGATGCCGACCTGGTCGGCAAGCACTGTAAAACCGGCATAGATCGCGGCTTTAGCGCGCAACAAATTGTCGATGTCGACACGGGAAAGGACGATATCCTCCCCGGACCCAGTCTCCATCCCCCAAGCAACCACGTACTCAGCCCCGTGCGCACCCTCCCGGACCCTGGACGTGGGCAGCATCAAATTGACGTTTCCTGCCTTATCTAGGATACCCGTTAAGAACGCTTCAGAGAGTAATGAGATTAACCCTGAACCGCATATGCCTTTTGGCTTTTCATTTCCGATGACACGGTATGTTGGTTCGTAGGTTTCGCCGTCGATCCAGATTTCTTCGATTGCGCCATTGGTGGCGCGCATGCCATCGACCACGCCTGCGCCCTCGAATGCAGGGCCCGCCGAGCAGGCACAGGTGATCTGCAGATCACGGTTGCCCAACACAATCTCGCCGTTGGTACCGACATCGATGAACAAGGTCATATCTTCGGTCTGGTCCAGGCCAGATGAGAGCACGCCGGCTGTGATGTCCGCGCCGACGTAGGAAGCCACACCGGGCAGGCAGTCCACCGTTGCTTCGGGATGGATATGCAGGCCAATCTCGCGCGCTGTTATGGGCGGCAGATGGTTGACTGCTGTGATGAAAGGAGATAGACGGATGCTGGCAGAGGGAATGCCCAACAGCAGGTGCATCATCGTGCTGTTCCCGGAGATGGTGGCTTTTACAATCTCGGCAGGACGGGCGTTCAAGCGTTGGCAGGCTTTCACCAGCAGTCGATCGATCGTGTCGAGGATTAGCTCACGCATCTCGTTCTCACCGCCATTCTTGCTGGCATAGATGATGCGCGAAATCACGTCTTCACCGCGGGCGATCTGACCGTTGTATTCTGCCACCTGCGACATGACTTTTCCGGTGATCAGGTTTACCATCCATAGTGACACAGTGGTTGTCCCTATGTCAATTACCACGCCCCACAGTGGATCGCTTTCTTTGAAATGACAGGGTAACAGGTTCACCAAACGGGCCGGGCCGCCGGATGGATCGGTCTCCAGGATTGCTGTGACCTTCCACTCACAGTCACGCAGCATCTTGCCGATATATCGCAGGCTGTTCAGCGAAACGTTGACTTTGTCGACGCTTGCCTGTATGCGTAACGCGGTTTGGATGCGTGACCAATCGTCGGTCTGGTCGTCCATGTTGGGCGGGGTGAGAGTCAACGGGATGCGTTTAAAGGTTTGGGAAGTTAGGTAATCGTAATCCGCCGGGACGGTCACTTCGGCGGCGATACGATCAGTGGTCAGATTGCGAACGATCTTTTCTTGCAAGGGAACGTAGATGGAGGCATCGCCCTCTACCACCGATTGGCAGGCCAGTGCGTAGCCGTCTTCGATGGCCTGTGGCGAAAGTCGCAGAGTGCTTCGCCGGCGCACATTGCCCGTTGAAACTCGGACGGCGCACCGTCCGCAACGTCCCTGACCCCCGCACGGTTGACCGATCTCCACCCCAGCAAGGCGGGCAGCATCGGAAAGCAATGTGCCAGTCGAGACCGTGGCTACGACGGGATCAGTGTTGTTTTCGATGGTGAACGTTACTTTGTGATCGGCCATTTTTTGTGGTTTTGTCATTGCGAGTGAGCGACAGCGAGCGTACCCTTTCGGGCACTTTGGCAATCTCCTCTTTATAAGTAACTTGAGATTGCTTCGTCGTTACACTCCTCGCAATGACATCTTGTTAACTAAAGAGCCTGCTTCATGAACGCGGGTAGATCCACTGCCTCACGCGGTCCAACGCGGATCTCCCAATCGGGAAGTTCTTCTTCCAGCTCGCCAGAGAGCACGGCCACATGTCCAGGCAGGACAATACGCTTCTTGCTGATCTTGCTGGCCAGGTCGAATTCCTTGACGGCTTTCGCGATCCGCTCAGCATCGAACTTGCCGGCCGCCCAGGCCGTTAGTACGGACATGCCCTCGGCATCGGTCACGATCAGCCAGGCGGGCTGACCAGAACCTTCCACCTCGTTAGCCACCGAGAAGTAGGTAATGCTGAAGTTGGTGGTGACCAGCGCGGGTGAATCGGCGGTCGGGTTGTTGATTTCATAAATGCCGGGCAGGACCTGGATGGGTTTCTGTGGGTCGGTGTAGATGTTTTCGCGCAGTACCAGCAGGGCGTAGGCCAATTCGGGAGCGAATGTGTCCAACACTACAAAACCAGCGTACTTGGCAATCGCCTGTGCGGCGTAAACGGATTCCCTGGCGGGGTCGCCCACATTGCCCGGGAAGGCGATGACAGGATAACCAAGCGCGCGGAAATTAGCCTTGAGCGCCAGGCGGCGAACCTGTGTGGAGCGAGACAGCCATTCGCCCATGTTTTTCCCGCCAAGATCGAGCACCATATCTTCCACGCCTTTGGCCTGTATCTTCTGGGTCAGCTCGGCTAACTCCTCGAGCGATTCGCCTTTGACAACCAGGGCGGCCTTGTATTTTGCAGCCAGTTCGGCCATAGCCTCCCAGTTCGAGTTGTCAGCGGCGTAGATCATGGGAGCTTCGCCGGAGCAGGCTTCCAGTCCGGCGGGGAGCGTAGCGGGGTCACCGATCAGGATCAGCGGTCGCTTGGAAATGGAGCGGACTGTTTTTACAGCAGCACCTAGACTTTGTGCTGAGCTTGTCGAAGCATCCCCATCCGCTTCCACAGCAAAACCGTCGATGGTGAAGTCCATCCCGACGTAGTTGACCGTGTAAGCGTCTGCTTCGGCAACTTTCCTGGAAATGTCTGCATCGCTGGCCTTGACGCGCACGAACAGACCGGGCTTGTTGTAGAAGGTCTTCTCATGGCGGAACATAACCACTTCGTTGCCAGCCTTGACCTCGGTGCCATTGGCTTTGAGCGAAATCAGGCGGACGGGTGGCGCAGCCGATTCGGCCAGCTGCTTCTTGGACTCTTCGCTGACATAGGGGCAGGCAGAAAGTTCGACCTGCTTGGCAGCCAGTTTCATGGCAAATGCCAGGCAGGTGGGGAAGCCACATTCCTTGCAGTTGGTATGCGGAAGGAGTTTGTAGATTTGAATTCCAGAGAGTGCCATGTTGTCCTCCTTATGCCGTGACCATGAGTTCGGCGATGGCTTCTTTGACGCGCTTCACGCTCTCGGGGTGGCGCAGCACGATGAGGTCGGCGCCAGACTCGACCAGCGCAACAGCAGTTAGCGTCTCCCAGTGGATCCCGCGTGCGGCCCAGTCGCCCCAGGCTTCGGGCACGCCTTCGCCCACCTTCGATTCCTTGGCCTTCCAGGCTTCGAACCCCGGCGTGACCATCATTGGAAGTTGGGTCATGGCGTCGCCTTGCAAGGCGGCCAACCGCAGGCGTTCCATTACCGAATAACCATACTCGATGCCGTAGCCCAGCGCTCCGGTGGTCGGATCCATGACAATTCGATCGGCGGGAAGGCCCATGTCGGTAATAAGAATATTGAGTTGCTTGGCCAGGTTCACATCCATCGGAGTGCGTGCCTGCACCAGATGCCCGTTAGCCATGGCAGTAGCAACGATGGTACGGTAGTTTTTGTCTTCGCAGATACCCAGCATGATCTTTTCGCCCTTGGTCGCTTCGGCGACGGGGACGAGCAGGTCGTTATCTTTTTCAGCCTGGCCGGGACCCCAGACGATCAAAGGCAGTCCTGTTGCGCTTAATACGGACTTGACCGCATTCACCGCGTCATCAGCGGAGTCCTCGAGCGTCAACGCCAGGACGATCAGGTCTGCTCCCGCTTCTTCGGCCTTTTTCGCCCACTGGGCGGGATCGCTCATTGCGTCGCCCCACGTTTCAACCAGCAACGGGGACCAGTCCTCGGGCTTACGCGACTTGATCTCGATCGCCACAACGGGGGTGTTGGGCGTAAGGGCTTCGTACTGAAGATAGGGCATGGTCGTTTGCCCGCCGACGGTTACAGTCTTAGCGCGCGTGCCGCCCTCCGCAGCCGTGGCGCCAACAGTGACCTTTCTAACACTTCCGGGCCATTTATCTTTTGGTATTTCGATTGGCATAACGTGTTCCTCCTTGGAGCGTATTGTCATTGCGAGCCGTCGTTCTTTGGCGGCGTGGCAATCTCCTTGCAACATGAGATTGCTTCGTCGCTACACTCCCCGCAATGACATCTGATATAAAGTGTTTAAGACAATCCTGTTTGTTTACGCGCCCCGTCGCGTCGTTCGATAAAAACTTCCAGGGGAGACTTGCGCTCCGCACTGATACCGAGATCTTTTATCTCGGATTCGTCCCTGGCGGCCAGGTGACGGACAAGATGCTTGTACGAGATTAGCGCCGCCGGATAAATAATGCCGGCTGAATTGTGGTTCATATAGGCGACCCGGATGCCCTTGTCTTTCATCAGTTGAGCGGCCAACTTTAGCGTGATGTCCGAGGGCAGCTCAGGCACGCCTTCTGACATAACCTCTTCGACTGTCAACTCGCGGATGTCGTCAAGATTGTAGGCATCGACTAACTCTTTAAAACCACACGTACCCACCCCCTCGCCTTCTTCGCCGAGTATCACCAATTCCTCGACATTGTTCTCAATCAGATAGCGGGCAACGTCGACAACAGGTGTGTTGATTTTACAGGTCGGCACGCCGACGGTCATTAAATCTCTGACGAGTTTTGGGGAACTTTCGGACATTGTTTCTTGCTTTCAGGTTCAGTGGTCAACTACCAGTATTGTGCTCCAATTCGGACTGATAGCTGACCGCTGATAAATATACCAATTGATCCTAGAACATCGGATCCATCACCATGGCGGGGTGATTGTGCGCTTCCAGCCAGGCGAGCAAGTCTTCGACCGTGTTGACGTTGCGCTCATCGGCGATCTTGTCAAGCAGGTCTGGATCGCCTTCGCGTTCGCAGACAGCCCTGAATTCATCTGCCATGCTTTCCTTGAGCACAGATGACATCCAGACGATGCGCTTGAAGCCGCCATCGGCCGAGATGAACTTGGGGCTGATCAGGTAGAACTTACCCACGCCCATCACGCCGGGGGTCTGTAAGCCGCCGCCCGCGATACCGGCCAGGGTGGAGAAGGTCATGCCGGCGGGGGTCATGGCGGTATCCTCACGGGAGACGACCATTACACCATTGGCTTCCGGAATGAGCATGACGATGCACTCGAAGCAGCCGCAGGCCGTCATCGGGTTTTCCATGATGGAATACATCGAAACTTCCGGTACTGCGCCGTGCGAACCGATCTTGGCGTAGTCATTGGTGCCTTCCCAGTAGCCTTTTTGGAAATCGATCAGTTTGCCGAGCTTAATAGGCTGGTTGGGGCCGGTAGGATTGATGCTAAAGGATGCTTTACAGTCCAACCAGTTATATGCGCCGCACAGGCCGAGGCGTTCCGGTGAGACAACACAGACGTGGTCCGGCGCGAAGGACTGGCACAAGGTGCAGGAGTAGAATTCGTCCACCTTATCATCAGTAAGATCGGCCAGGCGCTTGTTGCGGAAGTCGTAGGCTTCGCGGGCCTTTTCCAGCCATTCGGCGTGCAGTTTCGGGTCGGTGTAGATCGTCACCTGGACCTTGTCCACAATCGCGCCGAAGTCTTCGTGGAAGCGGGCGTGCAGGACCTTGCCGAAGTGCTCCAGGTTGAAACCTTTGTCGGCGGCGGGGTTCGAAACGCGGATCCAGGCGATGTCGCGCTGGCCGACGTGTTGGATGCCGGAGGCCCCATTGACAAAGTAGTGTACTTGTCGTTCGAGCACAGGCTCGAAGTCTGCCTGCATTTGGCGGCCAGCCACCTTGATGACGATCCCCATGTCCATGTGGCCTTGTGGCTCCACTGAAGAGAAGTCCGGCCCAACAACTTCTATCTTGCCATCCGTGACCTCATCCAGCTTGGCCATGTGCAGGTATTCGAAACAACGTGCATACTTGCCGCCGAATTCGACGCGCAGGTCAGCCTTGCGGACAACTTCACCTTCGAAGGCGGAACCATAAGGCACAGGTACGTCTACATTGGAGACCTTGACCTTGACGCCGCGCACTTCGATGCATTTTTGCACCAAACGCTCGGCCTTTTCAAGATCATCCTTGCCGTCGATTTGGTCGAAGGGCATAGATACGACGTGCTCGTAGGTGGTCACGCCGGTCGGCAGGATTTCAGGAATAACGGTATCCGCAATGACTGGGAAGCCATAGTTGATGGCGCCTGCCGCAGCGGCATATTTCAAGTCGTCCACTTCGCCGAGCGCCAGCACGAAGGCAAAGACGCGGTCTTTGTTGTAGTTCAATATCTCACGCGACATGCCGGGTTTCATGCCGCCGAATGTCAGGGCGGAACGGGTGGCAAACCCAAGCGCGTAAATCGCGGACAGGGTATCGGTCCCGAACGGAACCGTATAGGTATCGTAACCCAGTTCGACGCCTTCTTCATGCAGTTGGTCGATGATGCTGCGCCCATTGACGTTTCCGGAGAGGAAGGTCAGGATGTTGCGCCGTTGTAATTCGCGCACGATCTTGACCGCCACTTCGTTTGATTTGGCGCAGCCCACGATGGCTGCAAAGCCGGGCATACGGCCGTCCACGAGTTGGATGCCCCAGGAGCGAAGCTGGATATCATCGATCGGGCCGTTAAGGTGACCATGTCCGTTCGCGCCGCCATAGGTAGTACCGCCAGCCAGGGTAAAGTCTTCGGGCATGCGCTCAGGCTGAAGTCCGTAAACGAAGCGGATGGCTTCGATGACCTCAGCGGCCAGCAGGGTCGACATTCCGGAGTCGAGTGTTTCGCCCAGATAAGGTGTCCAGTGTTTGCCAGATGGAAGCGGATGTAACATCTTACGGGCCTGCTCCAGAACGGGTGGCAGGTCACTGAGTTTGGTGACTTCGATGCCTGTCATGCCCAGAATAGTGGGCAGATAATAGGCTGTGTTGGGGAACGAAACCGGGGTCTCGGCGCCTTTTTCCTTGAGCGCCTTGTTGAGCATTACTTCGGCTTCTGTAACCAGAGCGTTTGCGCCGCGGATGGCGCGGGTAGCGATATATTTTGACATCTTGTTCCTCCCCTAATCTGCTGCAAGCCCGTAAACGGCTTTGCGTTTTTCGGCCAGGGGCAGCGCTTCGAGTTTGAGCATCTCTGCATCTCCGCTGCGACCAAAGCGTGTTGGGTCGTATTCAGGCAGGCCAAGTGCGGCGCGCTTCTTATCGATGTGTTCAAGTGTGGCTTTAATCATCATTTGCGGGTCAGGAATAAACTCCAGCTTGCCGCCGTATTTTTCTTCCCAGCCAACACTGATGTACTTTAGAACCGCATCACTATCAGAGACGCGGTCGGGCATGCCGCCGACAGGAGAAGCCCCACCAAAGATGACGTAGGCACCGGATGCCACACAGTAGGTGGCGATCGCCAGCGCCTTTTCGCTCATCCACTCGGGCGCGAGACCAACAGCGGGGATCTGATCTATATCGTCGCCAAGGCCGCCAGTTTCAGCCATTTGCGTTAGAACGGTCAGGATGCGTGTGTTATCCACGCAGGAACCCATGTGCAGGACAGGTGGGATGCCAACGGTTTCGCAAATTTCGCGCAGACCAGCTCCAACTTCGCTCAAGCCTGCTTCCCCTAACATAAGCCCCAGCTTGGCTGACGAGATGGCGCCGCACCCCGTCTGTACAACCAGAACATCCTGCTTGAGCAGTTCTTTGGTGACGAGGTTGTGCAGGTAATCCTGGCTGGAACGCGGGTTGTTACAACCAACGATGGCTGCTACGCCGCGAATGCGCCCGGACATGATGGCGTCATTCAGTGGGCGGAAGGATGCGCGGTAAGAGCCGCCCAGCATATAGTTGATATATTCGTGTGAGAAGCCAGGAATCAAATCTTCTTTGATATCCGGAATTTGTGTCATGCTATTATCGCGATTTTTGAAGTTGTCAATGGCGGCCTTCAAGATTTCTTTCGCGATTGTCATGGCTTTGTGTTCTTCGAATTCTATATGAGTTGCGCCCTTGATCTTGACCTTTGGTGAGGTGGTGATGATCTTGGTATGGAAGTTTTCAGCCAGACCGACTAGCGCCTGCATCACGCATTGTACGTCCACCACCATGGCTTCGACTGCGCCGGTCATGATGGCCAGTTCCTGGTGCAGGAAGTTGCCCGCAGCCGGGATACCCTGGCGCATCAGGATTTCGTTAGCAGTGCAGCAAATCCCCGAAAGGTTGATGCCATTCGCGCCTGCTGCTTTTGCGTATTCGATAACATCCGGGGTTTGCGATGCAGCCACGATCATTTCGCTCAAGCTTGGTTCGTGACCATGTACCACCACGTTGACCATGTCTGCTTTGATCACGCCCAGGTTTGCCTGGCCTAAAACCGGGGCAGGCGTGCCAAACAGGATATCTGAAATATCGGTGGCGATCATAGAGCCAGCCCACCCATCCGCCAGCGATGTACGTATGGCGTGTTCGAGGATGTGCTCGGGTTCCTGGTCGTCGCCGATGTGGGTACGGTGCAGGGCTTCGACGACTTCGCGGTCAACACCACGCGGCACAACGTCACGTTCGCGCCAGAGCGCCTGGCGTTTCTTAGTTGCGCGCCTGATGGGAACTGCCTCGCCCCGTTGTTGCCCGAATTGCGCGATGTAAAGATCTGCCAGGTCATTAGCGATTTCTTCGGGGGCGCGTCCATCAACCGGAATGTCATAATAACCAGCAACCATACGCAGCTTAGCGATATCCCGGATCATATAACCTTCGGCTTCGCCTTCGGCAGTCGCTTTTAGTAAGAAGGCCATATCGCGGCCATGGTCTGAATGGGCAGCGCTGCCGGCAGCAATCGCGCGGGTCAGATTTCGGGCCTGGATGGTGTCAATGGTGGCGCCACACACGCCGACATCGCCTTCTTTCGTCAAACGACAAGGGCCCATACCGCATTGTTTGCAGCACATACCGGCGCTGCCAATATTGCAGGGGGCCATGGCATCTGCGCGTGTGAAAGCGGTGCCGATACCCAATTCTTCCGCGCGGATCAGCATCTGCTGCGCGGCGGGATCGGTCGAATACTCGTTAATCTCTCGTTTCTTTGCCATGATTTAACTACCTCTATTCATCCATCTCAATTGCGCCCATACCAGGGCATGGCCAGAGCGCACGGCCCTGGTGCTCGACATGCTGTGCAAAGCTTACGGTTTGTTTGATTGTGTTGTAAACGGCCGTGTGGCGGAAGTTGCTGTTCCCATTTTCTCTTCCGTAGGCTGCTTCCCCAGATTCTACTAACATTGGCATTTCCCCCAAATATCCTGCCTCTTCCAGGCAGGCGGCAATTTTGTCAGCGGTTGTCTTCGTTTCATCAAATGTGACTTCAATTGCCTGGAAGGCGCTGCTGGCATAAACCTCTTCAACGCCAGGCAACTCCCTTAATATGCGCTGCACTTCTGAAACATGGTGGTCTGCATAAAGTGCAGGCGCTTCAAACGCCTTGGTTTCCATACGTAACGCCTCCTCAATGTAATGGTAGGTTAATTTGATTAATTTCAAAATTCCTGGACGTAATAATCTAGAATCCTTACCATTATTCTAGCATTAGGCTTGTTTAATAGAACGTGAGAAATATCACGGGAAAACACGATAAACATCTTTGTTTCTATTGACCTTTTTACACACGCGAGTTGTCTGAACAACCAATCCCTCAATTCGAAGAAGGTATAATCAAGTTCCAACTGGAGCTGTATTAATGCGAAGACTGACATTATGTTTGGCGCTTGTTTTAGCAGTGTCGATAACAATCGTTCCATATCGGGTTGCCCTGGCAAATCCTTCAGGTTCCTTGTCATTGCAGACGACCGCGAATGATTTGATTGCGGCTGTCAATGCCTTGCGGATCGCGAACGGATTGCCCGCCTACACGACAAATCCCATACTAATGCAGGTTGCGCAAGAT
>JAABUE010000053.1 GCA_011389535.1 Anaerolineales bacterium | reverse complement strand
CGCTGTTTCGGATGCGTACCAGGACCTGTTCCAGGAAGGCAATTATGTAGGCAAAGGCATTTACGATGTGGCTGCATTCGCGCGCAGCACGCGTGACCGGGCGCCTGAAAACTCGATTTTGAGTCACGATCTATTCGAGGGTCTGTCCGGCCGCGCCGGCCTCGTAACGGATATCGTCCTGTTCGAGGACTATCCTCCTCATTATCTGGCATACGTTAACCGCATGCATCGCTGGATCCGCGGCGACTGGCAACTCTTGCCCTGGTTGCTGCCCCGGGTGCCGCACGGATCAGGCGGAACTGTCCCAAACCCCTTTACGCTTCTGGACCGCTGGAAACTCTTCGATAATCTTCGTCGCAGCCTGGTTGCCCCTGCTATTATGGCGCTGCTCTTATTTGGCTGGTTCATTTTACCGGGATCAGCCTTGATCTGGATGGCGCTTGCGTTATCACCTTATATTTTAACCGTTCTCTTCAACTTGCTGTCGAACCTGGGCGCCAAGGAAGAAGATGAGCCTCCCGATGCCATGTCGCAGCCTTCAAAAAACACAATCTTGCGTATGGTTTTTGAAATTGTTTTCCTGCCTCATGAAGCATTGGCCGATATAGAAGCCATTGTAACAACCCTGGTGCGCCTGATCATTACCCGCAAGCATCTGCTGCGCTGGACCGCTTCAGCACATGTGGTTAGCGTCTTTAGCAAAGATTTGAAATTCGATCTGGTCTGGCACGAAATGACAGTCGGACCGTTCCTTGCGCTGGTAGTAGCGCTGCCCATGCTTATCTTGCGCCCTGGGCAGTTAACTATCGCCACGCCATTTCTACTGAGCTGGATGCTTTCCCCATACGTTGCGGTCCGTATCAGCCGCCGGGCACGCCGCACAACCGAGCAATTAAATCCATCCCAGGTACATTCTCTGCGATTACTGGCCCGCTCCACCTGGCTGTTTTTCGAACACTTCATCGGGCCTGAAGACCATTGGCTGCCCCCTGACCATTTCCAGGAAGACCCGCGCGGACAGGTAGCGCATCGTACCTCGCCGACAAATATTGGCTTCCTCCTGCTCTCCACCCTGGCTGCCTACGATCTGGGCTATATCGGCCCGGATGAGCTATCTCTCCGTATTCGGAATACATTTGAAAATCTCCGCCTGCTCGAACGTAACCGGGGACATTTCTTGAACTGGTATGACATCCAAAGCCTTACACCTCTCCCTCCTCGCTATATATCCACAGTAGACAGTGGCAACTTGGCCGCCTGTCTATTGATCTTAAGGCAGGGCTTCAAGGATATCGCCGACCGTCCTATCGTTAGGTGGAACGGGCTGGTTGATACGCTCGATATGTTGATCGCTACGCTGGAAGAAGCCCAGTTGGGGGACGCCGCGCGCGAACTATATGAGATGACCGTCGATTTGCGCAAGCAGGCCAGTGAATTGGAAGAAGACCCACGCTACACCCGGCATCTTTCGATCAAAATGGTCAGCGAGAGCCAGGCAAAGATAGAGACAATGCTGCTGAATCTGGTCGAACATTCGACAGAACGCCTCGACCAGGTCACGCTGAACCGTCTTTCCACCTGGGTAGACCGTACTCGTTATCACCTCGACTACATCCAACGGGACCTGCAAACCTTCTCACCCTGGTCGCTAAAAATGCCCAGTGCGCCTGCGCTGTTCGACCTGCCTGATCTGCATCCTGAGCTGTCCGCCAACTGGCAGGAGTTGCAAACCCTATTCTCGGTCAATCCTTCACTGGAGGATATTCCTGATAACTGTTACCGTGCTATGGAAGTTCTGCGGAATATGGAGGTTCTGCTAGCCAGCGACCAAGAGGAAGCTCTCGAATGGTGTCATTCCTTTTTGAGTAAATTGATTTCGACGCGTAATGCTGTTCTTATATTGGTCGAGGGCTTCCAGGCACTCGATGAAGAGGCTGAAAAAATCTTCCGGGCGATGGATTTTCGCTTCCTGTTCGACCTCCAACGCCAGGTCTTCCATATCGGCTATAACGTAGACACCGGTCGGCTCGACTCAAACCATTACGATCTGTTGGCTTCCGAAGCGCGCATCGCCAGCCTGGTAGCGATTGGGAAAGGCAATGTACCGCAAAGTCACTGGCTGTACCTGGCGCGCCCGCTGACCGAAGTCGGGAACACACGTGCGCTCTTGTCATGGAGCGGCACGATGTTCGAATATTTGATGCCTTCGCTATTCCTGCGAAGTTACCGCAATACATTGCTCAACCAGACTTACGAGGCTGTTGTTCAGCGTCATATTTCCTATGGGAAAGAGAAAGGTGTACCCTGGGGCATTTCTGAATCAGGCTTTTACTACCTTGATGCCCATCAGGCATACCAGTACCGCGCTTTTGGCGTCCCCGGCCTGGGATATAAACGGGGGCTGGCCGATGATCTGGTCGTTGCGCCTTACGCCTCACTCATAGCGCTTCCCTTCGATCCCCAGGCCGTCGTCCAGAACCTGAAATATTTCCGCAAGCTCAACATGCATGGCCTGTATGGATTATATGAGGCCATTGACTTCACGACTGAACGCCTGGGAGCAGGGCAAGAGTATGGAATTGTCCGCTCCTATATGGCGCACCACCAGGGCATGATCCTGGTGGCTCTCGACAACTACCTGTTTGGCAATAAAATGGTGCGCCGCTTCCACGCGGACTTGCGCGTTGAGAATGTGGAACTCCTCTTGCAGGAGCAGACCTCCCAACGGGCTGAGATCGAAAATCCCCACTTGCAGGATGTCGGTCATGTCCATCCGGTCCACTCCATGGTTTCCCTCGACCCCTGGGCGGTCTCTCCCACCACGCCCTATCCGCAGGTGCACAGTCTCACCAATGGAAATTTCAGCACCTTGATCACCGCCGCCGGCAGTGGTTACAGCTACTGGGGCGACCTTGACTTGACTCGGTGGCAACCCGATACCACCCGGGACGATTGGGGAACCTGGATCTACGTTCGTGACAACGAGAGTGGAAATTTTTGGTCAGCAACCAGCCAGCCAGTAGCAGCAAGACCAGAACCTCAAAGAGTCGATTTCTTCCCGCACCGTGTAGATTTCCAACGCCGTGACGACGACATATCCACCCACACTACCGTGACAGTCTCATCGGATCACGATGTTGAGATCCGTCAGGTTGCAATCACCAATCACAACGACCATGCTCGACGCCTATCATTGACCAGTTACGGCGAAGTTATCCTGACCCAACAGGATGTCGACCGGCGTCATCCGGCATTCAACCGCCTTTTCATTGAAAGCGAGTATGTTGAAGACGGTCATATCCTGCTCTTCCACCGCCGGGCGCGATCATCGAAAGAAAAGCCGGTTTATCTGGCGCATGCTGTCGCCATAGGAGATGAAGGCATTACCATCACAGGCTTTGAAACTGACCGGGCCCAATTTTTGGGGATCGGGAACACATCCCAAAAACCTGCCGCTATGCTAGGTTCGAATCCGCTCTCTGGTACCACAGGCTCTACCCTCGATCCCATTTTTGCATTACAAACCGAACTTAACCTGGCCCCTTACCAGACCATCCATGTGGCCTTCCTCACCCTTGCTACTCCTTCTCGTAAAAAGTCTATCGAGCTTGCCCGTCATTACCAGCGCTGGGAACATATCCTTCAAGCGCTCAATGTAGCCGCGAGCATGGCCGAAGATGAAATGCAGCATCTCAACCTGACCTCTCGCGACCTGGAACAGGCTCAAAAACTGCTCTCCGTATTGTTTTATCCTTACCCTGTTTTGCGCGCGAATCCTGTCACATTGTCCGCCAACAGTCTCGGGCAGCCCAGCCTGTGGTCGTTTGCAATTTCCGGTGATCATCCCATCTTGTTAGTGCGAATCCGCGATGAGAGCGGCCTGGATTTGTTGGATGAACTGCTTAAGGCGCATATTTACTGGCGCAGGCGTGATTTAAAGATCGACCTGGTTATCCTCAACCAGAGCGAAACCGGTTACCACGATGATCTCACTGAGCAAATCCGCCACCTGTTCGTCCGTAACACCAGCGAAAAATGGATGAACAAACGCGGTGGGATCTTCCTGCTGCGTGAAGACCAGATGGCTCCGGCGGAAGTGATCCTGCTGGCTACGGCTGCGCGGGTTGTTTTAGATGATAACGCCGGAACGCTGGACGACCAACTCGCCAAACTGGATGCGCAACCGGTCAGTCTGCCAAACTTTATCCCCGTTCGAGAGCCGGTTTCCTACCATGAACTTACCAAAACAGTCGTACGCCCCGATGACCTGCTCTTCGACAACGGGTTGGGCGGCTTCACCCCAGACGGGCGTGAGTACGTTATCTTTATGGAACCCGGCCAGTGGACCCCCGCACCGTGGACCAACGTCATCGCCAACCCCGAATTTGGGTTCCTGGTAACAAGTAACGGCCTGGGTTGCACCTGGGCCTACAACAGCGGCGAAAACCGTTTAACCCCCTGGCGGAACGACCCGGTCAGTGATTCGCCCTCCGAAGCGATCTATCTGCGCGACGAAGATACAGGCCAACTCTGGTCACCTACGCCGCTGCCAACCCGCGCCGACGCGCCGTACCTGATCCGTCACGGGGCCGGATACTCCACTTTCGAGCACGCAAGCCACGGGTTGAGTCAGAGCGTGCGTGTGTTTGTCGTCCCGGATGAACCCGTCAAAGTTGTCCAGTTGAAGCTGGAGAATCTGACCAACCACACCCGCCGGATCAACATCACCTATTATGCCGAATGGGTGCTGGGGACAAGACGCGACGTCACCGCCCAGTATGTGATCCCCGAGTTTGATTCGCGCAATTCTGCTCTATTGGCGCGCAATCCGTACAACACAGAATTCGCGGAAAATACGGCTTTCCTGGCAGCAACCCGTGAATTGCAATGGGTCACCACCGACCGGACCGAATTCCTCGGCCGGCTGGGAGACTACACCCGCCCAGCGGCGCTCGGACGGGTTGGCCTGAGCGCCAATGTACAGGCGGGTACCGATCCCTGTGCCGCCATGCAGCTTTTGCTGTGGCTTGCTCCCGGTGAAACCAAAGAAGTCACCTTCCTGCTCGGGCAGGGACCAGACCGGGAAAAGGCCGAAAGGCTGATCGAACACTACCAGGATATTTCGCATGTCAAAAGAGCCTGGGAATCGGTCTCGTCGTTTTGGGAGCAGCAACTGGGCGCTGTCCGCGTGCGTACTCCTGAGCCTGCTATGGATATCTTGCTCAATCGCTGGTTGCTGTACCAGGCCTTAGCCTGCCGCATGTGGGGGCGAACGGCGCTGTACCAATCGAGCGGCGCATTCGGGTTCCGTGACCAGCTTCAGGATGTGCTCGCGTTTATGCACGCCCGTCCTGATATCACCCGTGGTCATATCTTGAACGCGGCCAGCCACCAGTTCGAAGAAGGCGACGTGCTGCACTGGTGGCACCCGCCTTCCGGGCGCGGGATTCGCACCCGCATTTCAGATAATCTGATCTGGCTGCCATTTGTGACAGCGCACTATGTTCAAGAAACAGATGACACCTCTATCCTGACCGAAAAGCTTCCTTTCCTGAGCGCCAAGCCGCTCGAGGAGAGCGAAGACGAAAGGTACGGTCAGTTTTCCTATGGCAAAAAAGAAGGCACGCTTTACGAGCACTGCCTGCGCGCCATCAATAAAGGCCTCACCCAAGGGGCTCACGGACTTCCGTTGATAGGCGCTGGAGATTGGAACGACGGCATGAACAGCGTGGGCGACAAGGGAGAAGGAGAAAGTGTCTGGTTGGGCTGGTTCATATACGACACCCTCATCCGCTTTGCCCGGGTTTGTGAAAAGATGGATGATCAAGACCAGGCAAACGATCTACGTCTCCGGGCCGAGGCGCTTAAGAAATCGCTCGATGCCTCCGCCTGGGACGGTGACTGGTACATCCGCGCCTTCTTCGATGATGGTACGGCGCTTGGTTCGGCCGAAAGACGTGAGTGCAAGATCGATTCCATCAGCCAGTCTTGGGCGGTGCTTTCAGGCGCGGGAGACCCGGAACGCGTGCGTGTCGCAATGGAGTCATTATATGAACGCCTCGTTCGACCGGAAGATGAGATCATCCTGTTGCTCGATCCCCCATTCAACCGTACCCTGCGCGATCCCGGCTACATCAAAGGTTATCCGCCGGGCGTGCGTGAAAACGGCGGACAGTATACCCACGCTGCCTTGTGGGCAATCTGGGCCTTCACAGAGCTCGGGCAGGCTGAACGAGCCGTTGAACTCTTCCAAATGATCAATCCCATCTTCCATGCTGACACACCGGAGAAGGTTGAGCTATATCAGGTGGAACCCTATGTTATTGCGGCGGACGTTTACGGCGTTCCTCCCCATACCGGGCGCGGTGGCTGGACCTGGTACACAGGTTCGGCAAGCTGGATGTACCGCCTCGGAGTGGAAGCTATTCTCGGGGTACAACGTGAGGGAAATAAGCTCCACATCCGTCCATCCATCCCCAAAGACTGGCCATCTTACGAAATCTCCTATCGCTTCGGCGCTTCAACCTATCATATCCGCGTGGAAAACAATTCGGATGGGGACCACCAGGAAAAAACCCTCATCCTGGATGAAAAACTGTTGGAAGGGGAGGCCATCCCGCTCGTCGACGATGGCCGCGAGCACAGTGTGACACTGGTCTTGGGAAAAGTAAAAGCCAGGCAGGAATAGGAGAATGGAAGACCAAAATCACGACCACAGGCACGATGACGAACACGAGCACGAACAGGGCGGGCTGCGCGGCTGGTTGAAGAATATTTTCGTTCCCCATTCTCATGATCCCCAACAGGCCGCGATGGATGCGGCTCTTGCAACCGATCGTGGCATCCGGGCTGTCAAAATTTCGTTTGTCGCGCTGATGGCGACCGCTGCCTTCCAGGTTGTGATCGTCTTCATTTCAGGCAGCGTCGCCCTGCTCGCCGACACCATCCACAACTTCTCAGATGCCCTGACCGCGATCCCGCTCGGTATTGCCTTCTGGCTCTCGCGCCGCGCGCGCGACCGGCGCTACACCTACGGCTTTGGCCGCGCCGAAGATATCGCCGGCGTTATCATCGTACTGATGATTCTGCTCACAGCCGGGGGGGCCATCTACCAATCCATCCTTAAGATCATCGAACCCGAACCGATCCGCAACCTGGGCTGGGTAGCCGCTGCCGCCATCATTGGCTTCCTCGGCAATGAATTGGTGGCCGTCTACCGTATCCGCACGGGACAGGAGATCAATTCGGCCGCTCTGGTCGCGGATGGCTACCACGCCCGCACCGACGGGTTCACCTCCCTTGCGGTCCTGGCCGGGACCATCGGGGCCTGGTTCGGTTATCCCTTGTTCGACCCTCTCGTGGGCCTGGGAATCGGGGCCGCCATCCTGGTCATTGTGTGGAGAACCGGGCGCGAGATCTGGCTGCGCATCATGGACGCGGTCGATCCGCAGATCACCGACCTGGTCGAACGCACCGCCGCAAAGCCAGAGGGCGTAATGGACGTGCATAAAGTAGCCGTGCGCTGGGTGGGCCATCGCCAGCGCGCTGAGCTGCACATTATTGTGGACTGCCAGTTGCCGACCTGCGAGAGTCACAGGATAGCCGAAACGGTGCGTCACGAACTGTTCCACGCCATGCCTGCTTTAGTGGAAGCCACCGTCCACGTGGACCCCTGCGAATGTGAGCGCTGCGAAGACATCCACCTTGCCCAGCACCATACATCCGCACCTGCTTCTGCAGGCTGAACCCTGAGCGAGGCGGAACAATATTCAGGGAAGAGGTAAATAATCTGCCTCTTCGTTGTCAAAAGCCAAAACGACCTGAGCTTTAGGGGAATCATCCGCTTTCGATGGGCACATCCCCCATTGCAGAGGAATTTCTCTCGTTGTAAGATAGCGACCAATTCAAACGTAAACTATTCGATAAGTGTTATTGGAGGAATACTGTAATGGCTAAAAAAACCGAAACTTTAGATGGACTGTATACCGATCTGCTGAAAGATCTCTATAGTGCGGAAAAACAGCTCGTCAAAGCTTTACCAAAAATGGCGAAAGCCGCTCAATCATCAGATCTGCAGAAAGCTTTCAATGAGCATCTCAACCAGACAGAACGGCAAGTCGAACGGATTGAACGCATTTTTTCAGAAATGGATGGTTCTCCGCGAGGCAAGAAATGTGTCGGTATGGAAGGATTGGTCAAAGAAGGTGACGAGATAATAAAGGAAACCGAAAAGGATGCGATGGATGCCGGTTTGATCGCCGCAGCCCAAAAGGTTGAACATTACGAGATAGCTAGCTATGGTACTGCCCGTAGCTGGGCACAAAGGTTGGGTCACGATAAAGCTGCACGCATCTTACAAGAAACACTCGACGAAGAGTCGCGGGCAAACGAAAAACTGACCAAAATTGCCGAAAGTCATGCGAACATGGAGGCGCGATAACCGCAAGATTATTGGGCTGATTTTTGAAAATGCCAACCCGAATACCGGGTTGGCATTTTTCCTTAATAGGCTTTCTTGGCTCTTACCTGTCAAACGACTTTATAATGGGGCAGATGCAAAAATCCCGCTTTGCCGCAAAAACAATCCCCACTGCTTTTTTCCTTCTGACCATCCTGACCTATGGCCTGCTGCTCCCGTGGACCGGGTTTTATTGGGATGACTGGCCGTTCGCATGGATCGCGAAGTTCCTGGGACCGGCCGAGTTCATCCCTGCTTTCGCACCTTTCCGCCCTTTTCTCGGCCCGATCTTTTTCGGGACCACCAGCCTGCTCCCGCCAAATCCGCTCCTGTGGCAATCCCTGGCCTTGCTCCTGCGCTTTGCGCTCGCATTATTCGTCTGGTGGATGTTCAAGGCCATCTGGCCAAAAGCGAAATGGCAAACGCTGACGGTTGCACTGCTCTTCCTGGTCTTCCCCGGCTACAGCCAGCATTGGGTTGCACTCACACACATCAACCAGGAATGGATCCCGTTCCTTTTTTATATTCTCTCCTTTGGTTTTACTGCCAAAGCATTCCGCACACCCAAAAAATCCGGGTGCTTCACCGGGCTCGCGCTCGTCTTCCTGGTGCTCGGCCTCTTCCCAACTGAATATTTCGCCACCCAGGAACCCCTACGCATTTTGTTCCTATGGGTGCTCGTCGCGGAAGAAACGTTGGGTTTCTGGCCACGTATCCGTCGCATCCTTAGACTGTGGTGGCCTTATTTTCTTGTCTGGCTGGGGAACGCCGCCTGGCTGGTGTATTACTACAGATTTGGAGCATATGCTTCTTATGGGGTAGCAGCTACAGGGGAACTATCACCACTTGGTTTCCTTCTGGCCATGCTTGATGCGCTCTGGAAGACCGGACTGTATAGCTGGGTGCAGGTCCTCGTGCTGATAGCACGTTCGCTCAGCAGCCCGTCCACACTTTTGACATTGGGAATGATCGCCGTCAGTTTCGCGCTGGTTGCTTTTTACTTGCGCCGGTTGGAATTTAACTGGACTCCAAAGTCTTATCATCCCCGCAGGGGGCCTGACTTTGGAGTCCGAAAAAACTCCAATTGGGGCCGGCAGGCCGTGATCTTCGGCCTGATCGGGATTCTGATCGGCCGAATCCCTTCTTGGACAGCGGGGCTGCCGCTAACGCTGCAGTCCATCAACGACCGTTTCATGGTCTCGATGATGATCGGCGGTAGTCTGTTCCTGGCCGGCCTGCTGGAAATCGTTTTTGGAAAAAGTCGCTTGAAAGTCTACCTGATCGCGCTCGTCATTGCGTTGGGCATCGGGCAGCAGTTCTACACTGCCAACGACTTCCGCCGGGACTGGGCGCGTCAGCAGGAGATTTTTTGGCAGATGGCCTGGCGCATACCGGGGCTGGAACCGGGGACGGTCATCCTGACCCACGAACTGCCCCTCAGTTACGAGACGGACTTGGGCCTGACCGCGCCGTTGAACTGGATCTATGCGCCTGACTATGCTGGTGGGAATTTACCGTATGCGCTTCTTTATACCCGCACACGCCTGGATGGCGCTTCGCTGCCTGCGCTCACACCCGGGCAGCCCATTTCTTTCGAATACCGCACCGTGGAGTTCAAGGGTTCCACTTCGCAGGCAGTGACGATCATCGTGCCGCCCAATGCCTGCTTGCACGTTTTGGATCCAATTTATGCAGGCGGGGATACCTACGAACGCCAGCCACGTTTCCTGCGCGATGCCATTCAATTATCCAACCCGGCTCTTATTTTAGTAGATGCCGAACCCCCGGAAATGCCTGTCGCCTTGTTTGGGGTAGAACCACCGCATACCTGGTGCTACTATTATGAAAAGGCCGAATTGGCCCGCCAGCTGGGCGACTGGGAAACCGTAGCTGCACTTGGAGACCAGGCTCGCGCGCAGGGCTACGCTCCAGGAGATGCGCTGGAATGGCTGCCGTTTATCGAGGGCTATGTTCTAACAGGTGATTACGAGACAGCCAGGGAAATATCGATATTGGCCTACCAGGATGATTCGCGTCCGCGCAAAGGGTTGTGTCACACCTGGCGGCGCATCCAGGTGAATGGACAGGGAGGTACAGAGATGGAGAACCTGGCATCTGAGATGCTGGAAAAGTTCGCCTGCGGCCCTTGAAAGATGACTCTGATTGGCTATCCGCAGCGTCTTGACGCTTTAAACGGGATGTGCTACTATCGCCTATACTTGTGCAGTGAGAAGATCGAGGAGAAGAGCCATGGCCAACCGTAAGAAAAGTACGATTCTGTTCAGTCTGCTCGCATTGACCGCGATATTAATCTCGGCGTGTGAACGATCCTTTTCGAGTGTGCCCTTGGAAACGCCAGAAGCTGAGGTCACCAGCCTGTTTGTTTCACCCTTCCCCACCTCTGATAATCCGATGGCAATGGTAGAAGAGCTTTCAACCGGCACCGCCTTAGCAGAGACCGCCGTTGCCTTGACTGCCGGCACCCCGCTGGCTACCTCAGCAGCAGGGACGGAGATCACACCAGATATCAATGCTACTGTCACATCGACGCTTGATCTCTTCACCGGAGCCACCGCAACCTCAACACTGGGGAGCAACATCACCCCCAGCGTAACCCAGCCGGCGCCCACCGTTACTGTAAACCGCCCGGCTTCCTATACATTGCAAAAAGGCGAATTCCCCTACTGTATTGCGCGTCGTTTCAATGTTGATCCTGCCCAATTGCTGAACCTGAATGGACTGGCCAATGGCACTATTTACTACCCCAATCTGACCTTGACCATCCCTCAAACGGGCACCTTCCCTGGTACGCGAGCGCTGCGCTCACATCCTGACACGTACACCGTTGCAGATTCCACCTTGACTGTGAACGGCCTCGCCTGTGTCTATGGAGATGTGGACCCGGCAGCGATCATCCAGGCAAACCCCAACCTCTCTCTCTCTCTGGGCACCAACCTGCCCGCAGGCCAGCAAATCGCTATTCCATAGAAAAATCCAGAATTCAAAAAAAGCCCAAGTTGCTCCACTCGCTTGGGCTTTTTTCTTTACATACAAGCGCAGGTCTCGGATACCGTTACACGACGCACTTTGGGAATCCGACCTGCAATCTTGCTGATGTGCCAGCAGTGGTAACGCTGGTGCGCTCTACACAACATATGGCAAAAGAGAGTAAACTCGGATAAACACTCAATTTCGTAACGGTTTTTGAAGAAAGACTTAGCAAGATTTTTCTTCGAAAATGATCGCTAGAAAATAAGGAGAAATCATGCCATTTGAACTACTCAAATCCGAAGTTTTAATGAAAGGCCGCGCTTTCGCCATCCGCCGGGATTACTTGAAAACACCGGATGGCCGGGAAACGAAGTTAGATATTATCGAACATGGCGGATCCGTAGTCGTTATTCCTGTTGATGAGTATGGAAATATACTGCTCGTGCGCCAGTACCGTCACGCCACGGGAGGTGACCTGTTGGAACTGCCCGCCGGCACTCTGGACGAAGATGAAGATCCAGAAGTGTGCGCGGCGCGCGAGATCCGCGAAGAGACGGGTATGGCCGCGGGCTCGCTCAAAAAGGTGGGCGAGTTCTACCTGGCGCCCGGATATTCGGATGAGTTCATGATTGTCTACCTGGCAACCGAATTAAGTGATAGCCCCCTGGATGCGGATGATGACGAATTTCTAAGCCTGGAAGCTGTGCCCATTTCGGAAGCAATCCGAATGGCGGAAAGAGGCCAAATCCCGGACGCCAAATCGCTGGCGGCCCTCTTTTTAGCAAAACCATCCCTTAAAAAATGGCTGTAAAACGGACTCTGCCTCATTGAGAGTTCCCTTACTAAAATACCCGGATTTGGGATGTGAGCGCGCGAACGCGCGCTCACATCCCAAATCCGGCACTTTTCACAGCAAAGCTTGGCGAATCGAAATCCCGTTTCATCTTGAAACGGGATTTCGATTTATACCTTTTTTGTCCGAAATATGACAACTCGCACCGGGATTCAGGTCTTAAATAACTAACAGTTTCACCTGGAGGGGGCTAAACTTCATCGAATAAACCATAGTAGTGATAAAATTCACATTTGGGCAAATTTTCAGGCATTTGCGCCTGTTCCGACCAAAGGAGTAAGCAATGAAAAGACCGGTAGTTACGATAGACGGCAACGAGGCCACTACCTCGGTTGCCCACCGCCTCAACGAAGTGATCGCGATTTATCCAATTACGCCATCTTCGGGTATGGGCGAGTTTGCAGACGAATGGTCTGCAAAGGGGAAAAAGAACCTTTGGGATACCATCCCGCTCGTCGTCGAAATGCAATCCGAAGGCGGCGCGGCGGGGGCTGTGCACGGAGCGCTGCAGACTGGCGCGCTGACAACCACCTTCACCGCCAGCCAGGGACTGCTGCTGATGATCCCCAACATGTACAAGATTGCGGGCGAACTGACCAGCACGGTCTTCCACGTGGCGGCCCGCTCCATCGCTGCCCAGGCGCTCTCGATCTTCGGCGACCATTCCGACGTGATGGCCGTCCGGCAGACGGGCTGGGCGCTGCTCTCCTCCGGCGGCGTTCAAGAGGCGCAGGACTTCGCCGCCATTGCACAGGCCGCAACGTTGAAATCGCGGATCCCGTTTATGCACTTTTTCGATGGTTTCCGTACTTCCCACGAAGTCACCAAAATCGTTCAACTCCTGGACGAGGACCTGCGTGCGCTGATCGACGATGACCTCATCCGCGAGCATCGCGCCCGCGCCCTCACCCCCGACCGCCCCGTGCTGCGTGGCACCGCCCAGAACCCGGACGTCTACTTCCAGGGCCGCGAAACGGTCAACCCGTTCTACGCTGCGACACCCGCTATCGTGCAGGAAGTGATGGACAGGTTCGCAGAGATCACAGGCCGCAAGTATGAACTCTTCCAGTACAGCGGGCATCCCGAAGCCGAGCGCGTGGTCATCCTGATGGGCTCCGGCGGCGAGACCGCTGAAGCCACAGTCAAGTACCTGGCCGAGCAGGGTGAAAAAGTCGGCGTGCTCCGCGTGCGCCTGTACCGCCCTTTCCCGATGGAATATTTCGTCAAAGCGCTGCCCCAATCTGTGAAGAGCGTGGCCGTGCTCGACCGCACCAAAGAACCCGGCGCGGGCGGCGAACCGCTCTATCTGGACGTGGTCAACGCGCTGGTCGAATCAGGGCGCAATAACATTAAGGTTATCGGCGGTCGCTATGGCCTGTCATCCAAGGAATTTACCCCGGCCATGCTCAAAGCGGTGCTGGATGAACTGAGCAAGCCGGAACCCAAGAACCACTTCACGGTCGGCATCAACGACGATGTCAGCCACACCAGCCTGGAATTCGATCCGTCCTTCTCGGTGGAACATGCCGAGACCGTTCGCTGCCTGTTCTTCGGCCTGGGCTCGGATGGAACCGTGGGCGCTAACAAGAACTCGATCAAGATCATCGGCGAAGAGACTGACAACTACGCCCAGGGCTACTTCGTGTATGACTCGAAGAAGTCCGGCCAGATGACCATCTCGCACTTGCGCTTTGGGCCGAAACCGATCCTGGCCCCCTATCTGGTTGAAGCCGGTCAGGCAAATTTCGTGGCCTGTCACCAGTACACCTTCCTGGAGCGCTTCGACATGCTCAAGTATGCCCGGCCCGGTGGGGTCTTCCTGCTCAACAGCATGTACGGGCCGGACGATGTCTGGGACAAACTGCCGCGCGAAGTGCAGGAAACCATGCTTGAGAAAAAACTCAAGTTCTATGTGATCAACGGCTACGATGTGGCCGAAAAAACCGGCATGGGGCAGCGCGTGAATACCATCATGCAGGCTGCTTTCTTCGCTATCAGTGGTGTGTTACCGCGCGAACAGGCCATCGAGCAGATCAAGTACGCTATCAAGAAGACGTATGGAAAACGCGGTGAAGCGGTCGTGCAGCAGAACTTTGCGGCTGTGGACAGCACCCTGGAGAACCTGTTCGAGGTCAAGGTGCCGGAGATGATTACCTCGTCAGTCGCGATGCGCGCGCCAGTAGCGGAATCAGCCCCGGACTTCGTCCGAAACGTTCTGGGGCCGATGATCGCTTACGACGGCGACAGTGTTCCCGTCAGCGCCATGCCCGTGGATGGCACCTTCCCCACCGGTACCACGCAGTGGGAAAAGCGCAACCTGGCGCTGGAAATTCCCGTTTGGGAACCTGACCTGTGCATCCAGTGCGGGAAGTGCGTCTTCGTCTGCCCGCACGCTGTCATCCGCCACAAGGTTTATGACCAGAAGCTGCTGGCGGGCGCGCCGGAAACCTATAAACACTCGGTCTCGAAATTCAGGGACCTGGGCGAGGGCATGGCCTATACCGTCCAGGTAGCGCCTGAAGATTGCACCGGCTGTACCTTGTGCATTGAGGCCTGCCCGGTGAAGGATAAGAGCCAGGTGGGGCGCAAGGCTATCAATATGGTTCCGCAGCCTCCTCTGCGCGAAAGCGAAGCGGCAAACTGGGACTTCTTCATGAATATCCCCGACCTGGACCGCACGCTGATCAACCCGTCCACGATCAAGAATTCGCAGTTGCTGCGGCCGCTCTTTGAGTTCTCCGGCGCCTGCGCTGGTTGTGGCGAGACCCCGTACGTCAAGCTGGTCTCGCAGCTATTCGGCGACCGGGCAGTGATCGCCAATGCCACCGGCTGCTCCTCCATCTATAGCGGCAACCTGCCCACCACTCCCTGGGCCAAGGACGCTAACGGACGCGGCCCCGCCTGGTCGAACTCTCTCTTCGAAGATAATGCCGAGTTTGGCCTGGGCATGCGCCTGACGCTCGACAAGCAAACTGAGTTTGCCCGCGAACTGGTTGTTAATTTCAAAAATGAGCTGGGCGAAGAGTTGACGAACGACATTTTGAATGCCGATCAATCCGATGAAGCCGGCATCGCCGAGCAGCGCAAACGGGTGGAAGTACTTAAGCAGAAATTGGCCAATTCCACTGACCCGCGCACTAAGGATATGTTGAGCCTGGCAGACGTTCTTGTCAAGAAGTCTGTCTGGATCATTGGCGGCGACGGCTGGGCATACGACATCGGCTACGGCGGCCTCGACCACGTGCTGGCCAGCGGGCGCAACGTCAACGTGCTGGTGCTCGACACCGAGGTATATTCCAACACCGGTGGTCAGGCCTCCAAATCCACGCCGCGCGCGGCGGTCGCCAAGTTCGCCATGAGCGGCAAGGGCATGCCCAAGAAGGACCTCGGCTTGATTGCTATGGCTTACGGGTACGTCTACGTGGCGCGTGTGGCAATGGGCTTCAACGACCAGCAAACGCTCAGGACCTTCCTCGAAGCCGAGTCTTATGATGGCCCGTCCCTGATCATCGCCTACAGTCATTGTATAGCGCATGGTTTCGATATGGCCAAAGGCCTAGAACAGCAGAAACTAGCCGTCACGTCTGGCGCGTATCCGGTCTATCGCTATGACCCGCGACTGGTTGATGAAGGCAAGAATCCGCTTATGATCGACGCCAAGGAACCCACCACGCGGTTGGAGGATTACGTTTACAACGAAACCCGCTACCGCATGCTGCTGCAAAGCGACGAAGAGCGCGCCGAAAAATTGCTCGACCTGGCGAAGCAGGATGTCAAGTCCCGCTGGAGGCTCTACCAGCAAATGGCCGCCATGCATTACAATGGCGATTCCGAAAAGTCAGAAAGCTAGGAAATGGATATGATGGATCTTTCTACAACTTACCTTGGTTTGGAACTTAAAAATCCTGTCGTGGCTTCGGCCTCCCCACTCTCTAAGAAGGTCGAAAATGCCAAAAAATTGGAAGAGGCTGGCGTCAGCGCGATCGTGATGTACTCGCTGTTCGAAGAGCAGATCATCCACGAAAGCCTCGAACTGGACCATTACCTGACGCGCGGCACCCATTCCTTTGCCGAAGCGCTGACTTACCTGCCGGATATCGGCACCTACAATATGGGCCCGGACAAATACTTGGATCACCTGGCCGCCGTCAAGATGGCCGTCAACGTACCGGTGATCGGGAGCTTGAACGGTGTTTCCAAGGGTGGATGGATACGCTACGCGCGCCTCATGCAGGAAGCCGGAGCTGATGCCGTTGAACTGAACATGTACTACCTCCCGGCGGATCTCGACCTGAGTGGCCAGGAACTGGAAGACAACTATGTTGAGCTTGTCGC
>JAABUE010000052.1 GCA_011389535.1 Anaerolineales bacterium | reverse complement strand
AAAACCTGCGAATACAACGACGCCGATCTGCGTGTTCGCGCGCTGGCTGCGGATAAACGATAGCGCGGCTTCTTCCGCAGCCATAAGGCGGTTGGGCGCGATATCGGTCGAGCACATGCTCCCGGAGATATCCATAGCGAGCACGATGGTCGCCTGGCCGGAGGGCACGACCACGCTTGCCATCGGGCGTCCCATCGCGATCACCAGGCTGGCTAGCGCCAGCAGAAACAGGGCCATCGGTAAATGGCGGCGCCAGCGCGACTGCTGGGGGAGCGCAGCGCGCACCAGCGACAGGCTCGAATAACGGACCGCGTAACGTCGCCGCCGTCGCAACATCCAGATATAAACACCGATAATGATTGGGACAAGCCCCAGCAATAGCAGAAACCCGGGCCAAAGCAAATTCATCGTGTACCTCTAAGATTTTAGAAGGGAGAGGTGGGGTGTTCTGGGCGGGCTTCGCCCGCCCAGAACACCCCACTCCCCATTTTATTGGAAAGTTACGATAATATAAAAGTCACGGCAAGCGGCTGAACCATACCAGCGAAAACGCGCCGCCGAGCAGCATGAGTACGATACTGATCCCTGTAAAGACCGAGGTGATTTCCGTCTTTTCAGGCTTGACCACCACCTGCACATCCAGGTTTTCGTAAATCTCGCGCAGGTCCTCTTCGCTTTGCGCGTTGAAATACATCCCATCTGTTATGCTTGCAATCTGTTGCAGCATCGGTTCATTGAGCTGGGTGAAAACCGTGAAGTCATTGACCGTCAACGTGGTCCCTGCCGCGCTGCCCACGCCGATGGTGTAGACGCGCACCCCTTGCTGAGCCGCTGCCAGCGCCGCCTCAAGCGGGTCCGGGTTAGAGGTGTTCTCTCCGTCAGTAAGCAGCACGATCGCAGCCGGGATGTAGGTCCCGTAAGGAACCGGGGTCGGCGTTGGGGGGGGCGTCAGGCCGTCTCCCGTGACCGGAAGCTCACCCCTGTCGAGGGCGATCACGTTGAGCGAAGCCAGGATCCCGCTCCCCAGCGATGTACCGCGTTGAGGCGTCAGGCGCTCGATCGCCGCCAGGATCGTTTCCTGGTCTTTCGTCGGGGTCTGCACGGAGATACCGCCATCGCTGAAAGCCACCACGCCGATCTCCACATTGCCTGGCTGGCGCTGTACGAAATCGCGAGCAGCAGCCTTGGCAGCTTCCATGCGGCTTGGCTCCATATCTGTGGCTGACATACTGCCGGAAACGTCGAACGAAAGAATGACCGTGCTTTCCAGGCCCGGCAAAGCAACTACCGCATGTGGACGGGCCAGTGCAACCAACAAAATCGTCAGCCCAGCCAAAAACAGCACTGGCGGGATGTGACGACGCCGGCCAACCCGCCCTCCGCTGGCATCCTGCACAAACCCCAGGCTGCCCATGTTCTCGACGATCTTCTGCCGCCGCCGTTGGACTGTGATATAGACGACAATAAAAACCGGGATCAGCAACAGGCTCAGCAGCATCAAAGGCCAGGTAAACGTCATTTCTTCTCAACTCACTTTGCGACGCTGTTGTCGCAGTTTGGCAAAACGCACGATCGAACGCACCATGTCTTCGCCGGTGGAGAGGGAGAGCGCATCCACCCCAGACCGTTTGAAGGCTTCCGTTAAATTCGCTTCGCGCTGCATCGCTGCCTCCTTGAAGCGCTGGCGGAATCCCCGGTCGTGCGTATCCAGATACAGCTGTTCACCCGTTTCCGCATCTTCGATGATGACCGTGCCGATGTCCGGTAGCTCTACCTCGTGCGGGTCCCACAACCGCACTACCAGGACTTCATGCCGCTGGTTGAGCAATTTCAACGGCCGCTCCCAGCCCGGTTCACAGATAAAATCCGAGATAAGGAAAACCACCGAGCGCCTTTTGATCGCGTTCAAGCCGCCTCGCAGCAGAGGCGTCAGGTCAGTGAACGGCGCTCGTTTGAGGCGAGGTTGCTTGAGCAGGTCGTTGACCAGCCGCAGCACCTGCATCCGTCCGCCGCGCGCCGGGATGGTACGCTCGATCCGGCTTCCGTAGAACATGGCCCCAATACGATTGCCGTGACGAGTCAGTACACGCGCCATGGTGGTCACGAAATCGATCAGCATCGCGCGCTTCTGGTTGCCCACCGTGCCAAAGTCCACCGACGGGCTCAGATCGAGCAGGAACCAGGCCGTGATCTCCCGGTCCTCTGCATACTGGCGGATATAGGGTGAGTCCATCCGCGCGGTGACGTTCCAGTCGATGTAACGGATGTCATCTTCCGGCTGGTATTCGCGCAGGTCAGCAAAGTCCACACCGTAGCCGTAGAACAGGCTGCGGTAGTCGCCCTGTAACAAGCCATCCAGACGCCGGATGACCTGCCAGTCGAGTCGCTGCAGGATGCGCTCAGGAGTTGCTGCGGAACTTGTCGGCATGCTCATGTAAAGGTACTACCGGGATCGGGATGCGGTCGAAAATCTGATTAAGCAGGTCGTCAGCGGTCACGTTGTCCGAGAGTGCTTCGTATGACAATACAAGACGATGCCGGATAACGTCCAGCGCCATGTCCAGCACATCCTGCGGCAGGGCATAATTACGCCCGCGCACGAAAGCCAGCGCCCGCCCGGTCAGGATCAGGTTGATCGAAGCGCGCGGGCTCGCGCCAAACATAATGTAATGCTCGATTTCCTGCAGGCCAACGATCTTCGGATCGCGGGTAGCGGTCACCACGCGGACGGCGTATTCCATCAAGGCCGGGTCGACATATACCTTATCAACCTGTTCCTGCAAAGCAACCAGTTGTTCGGTTGTCAACACTTCCTGGATAGCCTGGAGCGCGCTCGTCATGCGTTCGACGATCACGAACTCCTCAGTGGAAGTGGGATAACCGACCAGCACTTTGAGCATGAAGCGGTCCACCTGCGCTTCCGGCAGCGGATACGTGCCCTCGGTCTCGATCGGATTCTGGGTTGCAAGCACCAGGAAGGGATTCGGTACTTTGAACGTTTCGCGCCCGATGGTCACCTGTCGCTCCTGCATCACCTCGAGCAGCGCGCTCTGGACCTTGGCCGGCGCGCGGTTGATCTCGTCCGCGAGCAGCAGGTTGGTAAAGACCGGGCCAAGCGAGGTGTTGAAATCGCCAGTCTTCTGGTTGTAGATGCGGGTCCCGATCAGGTCAGCGGGGACAAGATCGGGCGTGAACTGGATGCGCTTGAACTCGCCGCCGATCGCATCCGCCAGTGTCTTGATTGCCATGGTTTTCGCCAGCCCGGGCACGCCTTCCACCAGGATATGCCCGCGCGCCAGCAGCGCCACGACCAACCGTTCCAGCAGGTGGTCCTGCCCGACGATGACCTTCTTCACCTCGTACAAAACACGTTCCATTGGTTTGCGATTTTCCGAATCCATACTATGGTTCATTTACCTGCCTCCTTCAAATTAAGTATTCCAATTATTGATGCAAAACAACCTTGCAAAGCTTAATATTAATAGGGTGGCGATCCCATCCCGCTGACAGCTATATCGATGGGCACTGCGAATCCGATCCCCACAAAGAAACTTTGCTCGGTTGGGTTGATAATCCCGGTCACAATGCCGACCACCTGGCCGCTGCGGTTCAACAACGGGCCGCCCGAATTGCCCGGGTTCACAGCCGCATCGATCTGGATCAAGCCCTCGATCTGCTGGCTGCTACCCTCTGGTTGGAAAGTACGATTAAATCCTGAAATTACCCCTGCGCTCATCGAACCGTACAGGCCAAAAGGATTGCCGACTGCGAAGACCTCGTCACCAACGCGCATGGCACCCGGGTTCCCAAGCACGGCCGGCACGAGGACTTCCGGGAGGAAATAAGACTGTAATACAGCGATGTCGTTTTCCGGCTGGGTAAGAACGATTTCCGCCACTGATTCCGTGCCATCTGCAAAAGTGACTAAAATCTCATTCGCGTCATCAACAACGTGCAGGCTGGTGAGGATTTCACCGCTGTTGGTGACGACTACCCCGCTTCCCAAACCGCTTCCGTGCTCGTCTCCTGCGTTCTCACCCTTCGTTTGGATCAAAACCAGGGAAGGTTGAATGGCCTGGAAAACTCTGGATGAAAAAGCAGGCTGCGGCGTGGCAGACGCCATGGCCTGGGCAACCAGGTCATTTACCTCACGGGTGGTCATTTGATTTGGGCCGGGAAAGAGAACGTTATAAAACAGTATTGCCAGCAGGGTTGCTGAAATACCGGTAACGAAAGGGATTGCACTCTTTAAATAAGGTCGGAAGCGCACCAATCTATCTCGCCACCGCTCCGAACCTGAAGCTTCTGGTTCATTCATTTGATTGCTACCTTATAAGGGAAACAAGCTCCAAAAGGTTTGGAGCCTCTGTTTAGCGGGTTATCAAGTACATTTCCACAAAATCATTTTACCGGAAATATAAAACTTTTATCTTAGATAAAGATGAGAAGAATTGTGCGCTTTGTAAACGATTTGTAAACTATTAAGGACAAAGAAAAATAAGGGTCGCGTGTGGTTTCACACGCGACCCTTATTTTTCGTACTTCTTTTTATTTTAACTCCTCCAACTGCTTCACCAACCCATCGACCACATCGAACCCGCCCTGCCAGAAGGCTGCGGATTCTATATCGATCCCTGCTTCGCTCAAAATCTTCGCCGGGGACTCCGACCCGCCCGCCGAAAGCAATTTTAGATACTTGGGCTTGAAGGCTTCGCCTTCGCGTTTGAATTGCTGGTAAAGCGAGAGCACCAACAATTGCCCGAAGGCGTAAGCGTAGACATAGAACGGGGTGTGATAAATGTGCGGGATGGAAACCCATTCCCACTTGAACTCGTCGCTCAACTCGAGCGAGTCGCCGAACTGCTCCCCCAGGTTTTCTATATATGCCGCTGCAATTTCATCCACGGAGGCATTCTTGACCACCATCTCATGGGCCTGCTTCTCGAACAGCGCGAAGTAAGACTGGCGCATAATGGTGGCGTAAGCATCGTCCACCTGCTTAAACAGGATGTCGCGCCGCACATTTTCGTCGCTCTCTTCGGCCAACAGGCGATCGGTTAGCAACATCTCGCCAAACGTGGAGGCTGTTTCGGCCAGCGGCAGGGACGAGTGGAACGTAAAGGCGCTGTGATGCGCGGCCAACATCGAGTGGATAGCATGGCCGAGCTCGTGCGCCATGGTGGCTACATCCCGCGCGCGGCCCTGGTAGTTGAGCAGCACCCAGGGTGTCATCTCAGGTGTAACAGACCAGCAGAATGCCCCGTCGCGTTTGCCCTTGCGTACTTCGCTGTCCAGGTGATCCTGGTCGAAGACCCGCCGCGCCAGCTCGCCGACTCCGGGATCGAACTCGCTGAACGATTCGAGCACCATTTGGGCTGCTGAGGCGTACTCGAACGGTTTCTCGGCCTTGGCCACCGGTGCGTAGATGTCATAGCGGCGCAGTTTCTCCATCCCCAGCACCCTGGCCTTCAATTTGAAGTAACGCTGGAAGATGCCCGCGTTCTTGCGGGCTACGTCCAGCAAGGTATCCACCGCTTTGTCAGGGATATCATTTCCGAGGTTGCGGACAGCAATCGGGCTGCTGAACTTACGTAGGGTCAGGTTCTCGTTGCGCCAGTCACGCACGCGGGTCTGGTACATCTGGCCCAGGATAACGCCGTCATCCCCGAAAACCCGGTAAAGTTCCTGATAGCCGGCCGTGCGCAGGTCGGGATCTGGGCCTTGCACATACGTCATCAACTGCCCGCGGGTGAGTTCCCTGGTCTCCCCTTCCACCTCAAGCTTGAATACATAGCGGCTGGTGATGGTCGAATATAACGTGATCAGGGCCTCCGAGCCGGTCACGTTCTTCAGGTTGATGACCTTCTCTTCCGGTTCGCTGAGGGTATGCGGCTTGAAGTGGCGCATTTCTTCGAGATAGTAACGGTAATCACCGGACGCATCCATCAATCGTTTGGCGTTTTCTTCGTCCAGGTCCTTCCACCACAGGCTAAAGAACAGGGTCCGGTTTTCCATATCGGCCAAGAATTGCTGCACGCGCGCCTGCAGGCTTTGGGCGGTCTGATCCTGGGTATCAGCAGCGAAAGACAGGCCGGCAAAAGCGTATACCTTGTGGGCCACGCGAGTCATCTCCTCCGAGGCGCGGACGATGTCCACGAAACCGTCAGCAGGCAAATCAGGGGTCAGATTCGAGCGCAGCCCCTCAAACGAAGTGACCTGCTCCTCGATCACGTCGAATGCCGATTCCAGTTCGGGGGTATTGAAGCCGGGATACAGGTCAGCCAGGCTCCATTTGGTTTGGGTGAAAGTCATTGAGTACTCCTGAAAAGAATTATTGAATCGCTAAATAATGGTTCTTCAGTGTATTGTAGATGTAATTCTGCCAGAGAGGGACAACATCCGCCTGGTGATAGTCGTGGTCGGAAAAAGTCTGGATGATCACGCGTCCTTCATAGCAGGTTGCCAGCACAGCTCCCTGGCTGGACGGTTGCACCATCAGGCCAGCCAGCAAGGTGGCATCGCCACCGACTCCCAAACGGATCTGGTCGCCGGTCTGGTTAGCCCAGTAGCGGCTGTAGTGCAGCAGCGGCAGCACCGTGTTGGGTTCGTTGAACACGGGATGGTCAGAGGCCCACCAGTAGATGGATTCGGCCACTGAGTAATCTTTTTGATAGCGGATGCCGCACCCACTTAAAATCTTACTGATCGGGCCGTTTGCTTCGGTATCGAGATACCATATTTCGGCAATCAGGGCGGCTTTATCGCGGACGAGCCGGGTATTGATCACATCCCAGAACTCGCCGGAGATTTTATCTTTATCTTCCGCACCGACAATGATCAGGTCCCACTCGGTGCCTGAGTTCAGGTATTCCATGAAATGGCCACTGTAGGAACCCGTGTGCGTGTACGCCAAGCCCATCCCATTCAGTGCATCCCGGATCCACAATCCAATACCGCGCCCATCCGTGTTTTCATAGACCAGGATCTTGGCGGATTTCATAAGATCCTCGAAGCTTTGGGTGGCTGTAGGCGGGATTGGGGTTGGCGGTTGCGGTTGCGTGGGTGGGAGAACAGTCGGCTGGGTAGTGGGCTCTGTCGTAGGCTGTTGCGCTTGCAGGCTCAAGGCAGCCTGTGTCAGCTGTAACGACATGGCCGTGGCTTCCAGTTCCAGCGCGGCTTTGGTGGGATCAAAAGCCGGCTGGGGTGCGGCAGGTGTGCTCGTGGCGAGCGTGCAAGCCAGTACGAAAGCCAGTGTAACGAGCAGCAACAACGACATTCCCCAATATTTCGACAGGTATGACATGGCACCCTCCTCATTCAATGTAAGCCAGGTTGTTACTTTATATTATATAGGAATTACGCAGTTCGTGAAAAGATACCGAAAATAAGGTCGGCGTGTTACAGCACGCCGACCTTATTTTCGGGCTTTCTCTTGAGGGAATCCTGTCTTACAAGTTAAAACGAATATGGACGATATCGCCGTCTTTAACGGGATATTCTTTTCCCTCCAGGCGTAGTTTGCCTTTAGCCTTGGCCTCGTTCATGCCACCCAGTCCGACCAGGTCAGGATAAGAAACAACCTCTGCGCGAATGAAACCTTTCTGCAGATCGGTGTGGATTTCACCTGCAGCCTCCAGGGCCGGTGCGCCGCGCCGCGTCGTCCACGCGCGGACTTCGTCTTCACCAACGGTAAAAAAGGATTGCTGTTGCAGCAGATCGTACGAAAGGCCTATCATCCTGTTGAGGCTGAGTTCCTCGATGCCATACTCATCCATAAAGATCGCCGCGTCCTCGGGCGGGAGCTGGGCGATTTCCATTTCGAGTCTGCCCTGCAAGGCTACCGATTTATGATCCAGTTCCATGTGCGGACCGGCCTGCCCCTCGCCCAGGTTGAAGACAGTCAGGATCGGTTTACGAGTCAGCAGGCCATAGCTGGAAAGTTCCTTGACTTCATCCGGCGTAAATTCCGACTTGCGCAGCGGCTCGTTCTCGGACAAAGTGGCCTGCAACCGTTCAAACAACGCGATCTGCCGTTCGACCATGGTCTTGTCCGAGCCGCCTTTACGGCGCTCATCCGCCAGGCGCTCCAGCTTGCGCTCGACCGCGACCAGGTCGTTGAGCAGCAACTCGGTCAGCATGGTATCCAGGTCACGGGCAGGGTCTACCGACCCGGCTGGGTGCGGGACCAGCTCGCTCTCGAAGCAGCGCACTATGTGGATAAAGCCGTCCATCTGCGCCAGTTGGTTGAGCAACTGACCGGAGATACCACTTTTGGCCGCGCCGCCTTCCAATCCGGCGATATCCGCATAGGTAACCTTGGCATAAACGGTTTTCCTGGGCTTGAACATAGCGGACAGCTTGTCCACGCGCGAGTCGGGGACGTCCACCACCGCGGTGTGCACCTCGATCCGCCCGGCGCTTGCGGTTGTGGGTGTGTCGCCTCGGGTTAGCGCATTGAAGATAGTGGTCTTGCCGGATTGTGGTAAGCCGATAATTCCTAGTTTCATCTTGACCTTCGTCCTGGGAGTGAGTATACTAACATGTTGTAGAACAAATTATCAATTTTCTCTACTCGCCGGAGTGGCGGAACTGGCAGACGCGCACGACTCAAAATCGTGTTCCTTCGGGAGTGAGGGTTCGATTCCCTCCTTCGGCATTATACTCTTCCCGGTCAAAAATTGCGTTTTTTGTAGAAGGGGGAAGCGCAATTGGTAACCGGGGGCATCCTGTAAACGGAATAGGCGCTTTTCGGTACCTGCCGGGAAGTAGCGCCTGTCACATGCTGACAGGCCAGAGGATCGTCAGGCCAAATGGCAAAATTTGACCCGCTTCTCTGAACGCAAAGCTGCGAACGCGAGACTGCTACGATATGGTCTTGCGTTTTTTGACCCTGTCCTCATCTTGAACCTCCCCAAAATTAGAAAATTTTGAGGGATGAGTTCCAGGAACAATAAATAAAGTGAAACTCTACCTGATATTTCTTTTAATCGATCTACTTGTATTAATTGCATATCCGATTGTATTTATATCTGGAAAACTTCGCAAGATTCTTAAAAATTAAGCACTGATAAGAAGTTGCCCCACCAGTGCCGCAACTTCCTTTAGCTGCAATGTGTTCTGCAGTTTTTCGAGGTGTAAAATAAAGGATGACCCTACGATTTAATTTTGTTGCGGTACTGGTTCCCAGGAGGTGTTTATGCCCACATTGAACGACATCCTGGGCGTTATTCTGGGCGGCGGACGCGGCACGCGCTTGTATCCGTTGACCAAGATGCGCTCCAAGCCGGCTGTTCCAATTGCCGGTAAATATCGTCTGATCGATATCCCCATCAGCAATTGTATCAACTCTGGTATTCACCGTATTGCGATCCTTACCCAGTTCAACTCCGTTTCGCTACACCGCCACATCACCAATACCTATCACTTTGATGCCTTCCACACCGGATGGGTCCAGATCCTGGCCGCCGAACAAACGATGGAAAGCGCGGGATGGTACCAGGGCACGGCAGATGCAGTCCGCAAGCAGTTGTTCGAGATCCAGGCTACGGATGCGGAGTACGTCCTGATCCTGGCAGGCGACCATCTCTATCGCATGGATTACGCCGCCCTGGCTGAGTTCCATTGGGAGAAGAATGCTGACATAACAGTAGCAGTCCAACCCGTCTCAAAAGATGACGCGACGCGTTTCGGGCTGTTGAAACGTGAGCCTGACGGTCTGATCTCCTCGTTTGCAGAAAAACCCAAAGATCCGAAAGTCCAGCAGAAGTTCGTCAGCCGCGATGACCCGGAACGCCCATACCTGGGCTCGATGGGCATTTACTTGTTCAATACCCAGGTTTTGATCGATCTGCTCAAGTACCACCTGCGCCATGATGACTTCGGCGGCGACATCATCCCGGAAGCGATCCGCTCGCACGAGGTGTATGGCTTCGATTTCGACGGGTACTGGGAGGATATCGGGACGATCCGCTCTTTCTACGAAACGAATTTGAAATTAACTACGTCATCGCCGCCTTTTAATTTTTACGATCCGAGCGCGCCTATATATACCCATGCGCGCTTCCTGCCCGGTTCGGTGGTCGAGGACAGCGAGTTGGAGGATGTCTTATTGACGGACGGCTGCCGCATTCGCAAAGCGGAGATCGAACATTCCATCATCGGGGTACGAAGCCAGATTGCTGCCGGCGCATGCATCAAAGACAGCATTTTGATGGGCGCGGACTACTTCGATGCGGAAACGTCCGCGCATGCCATCCCGCTGGGGATTGGGCCAAACTGCTATGTGGAAGGCGCTATCCTGGATAAAAACGTCCGTCTGGGCGAGGGCGTGGTCATCAAACCCTTCCCGCGCGACAGGGATCTGGACCGGGAAACCTGGTTCGTGCGGGATGGTATCGTCGTCATCCCCAAGAATACCGCGATCCATGCCGGCACGCGCATCTCGCCGGAGTAGGCAGCTTGAATGAGTGTTTTAGTTTGCACATGGCAAAACAGTAGATTTTATGCAGTAGATTTTATGCCTTGACAGCCGACCCATCAGTTGTTAAACTGACCGTGGATGGGGAGTAGCCTCCTGCCTCCCCGCAGGATGAACCGCCGTCAGGACAGGGCAGATTGCCCTCGGCAGTTCATGCGCTTTGATGCGTTGGCAAGACCACCACGATTGGACGTGGTGGTCTTTTTGTTTCGCGCCACGGGTTATACGTTTTCAGGAGGCTGCGGGCCGGTTCTTCATTGAGGTTTGGAGCGCCCGCGCTATAAATCGAGAAACGCTGGAGAAAAAAATGGATACAGGTTCTATCAATCAAAACCAGAAAAAACATATGAACGAGAAGTGGCATATATTGTCGACGCAGGATGTTCTAACGACACTTAACAGCGCCGAAAACGGTCTCACCCAGACAATGGTAGCCGATAGACAAACCATATTTGGCTTCAATGAATTGATCGAGCGGGGGTTGAAGAGTCCGTGGGCCATTTTGTGGGAACAACTGACCGCGCTCATGGTCGTTATCCTGATCATCGCTGCAGTGATTTCTGGCGTGCTGGGCGATTACAAAGATGCCATTGCCATCATGGCAATCGTGATCTTGAACGCTATCCTGGGATTTACACAGGAATACCGGGCTGAAAAAGCGATGGCTGCGCTGCGAAAAATGGCTGTGCCAGTTGTAAAGGTACGCCGTGACGGACATGTGATCGAAATCTCAGCGCGCGATTTAGTGCCAGGCGATGTTGTTTTGCTGGAAGCAGGCGGGTTTGTCCCGGCAGATGGCCGACTTTTGGAAAGCGTAAACCTGCGTGCGCAGGAAGCTGCGTTGACCGGCGAATCTGAACCGGTTGAAAAGCATGTTGATCCTCTTGCCCAGGAGGATTTGCCACTCGGTGACCGCCGCAACATGGTCTATATGGGAACAACGATTACATACGGGCGCGGTATTGTGCTGATCACCAGCACCGGCATGAACACGGAACTGGGGCGAATCGCCGAGATGATCCAATCGGTCAAGCGAGAGCCAACCCCCTTGCAGCGTCGCCTGGAACAGCTCGGACGGGGTCTGGCCGTAGCGGCCATCGTTATTGTCGGTATCGTTTTCGGGCTGGGTCTCCTGCGCGGTGAAGATGTAAGACTCATGTTCCTGACCGCCATCAGCATGGCTGTGGCAGCTGTGCCGGAAGGCCTGCCTGCTGTTGTGACCATTGCGCTGGCCCTGGGTGCGCAACGGATGCTTAAACGTCGTGCGCTGATTCGCAAATTGCCCGCCGTGGAGACCCTCGGCTCGGTTGATACAATCTGCTCAGACAAGACTGGCACACTGACCGAGAACCGTATGACGGTCACAGTTTTGGATGTGCTTGGGCAAACGCAAAGCGTAGAAACCCTGTTACATAAGGGCGTCCCTGTGCTGGACGCAGAGATCAAGCCCACTGAAAAACCGCATGTCCGCAGCCTGGGATTACTGCTCAAGGCGGCCGCCCTGTGCAATGACGCCATGCTGGAACACGAGGGCAACAAGGTAACAGCTGTAGGCGACCCGACCGAAGGCGCCCTGGTCATCGCTGCGGCCCAACTGGGCATGGAGAAGAATGAGTTGGAAATCCGTTGGCCGCGTGTGGCTGAAATGCCGTTCTCTTCCGAGCGAAAACGCATGAGCACCATTCACCGGGTCGCCGTAACTGCAGATCAGACCGATGCTCCCTGGCGCGATGCCCCTTATGTGATGTTTTGCAAGGGCGCAATCGACGTCATGCTGGATATAACAACTCAGGTTTGGTCTGGCGATCAGGCCATCTCTATGAATGACGAACTGCGCCAACGCATCCTGAGCGCCAACCAGGATTTAGCAGGAGACGGGCAGCGTGTGCTGGGCGTTGCCTTCCGACCGCTGGAAAAGCTGCCAGAAAAGATTGATGAAGAAGCCCTCGAACGTGACCTTATCTTTATCGGCCTGATTGGTATGATCGACCCGCCGCGCCCTGAAGTGAAGGCTTCAGTGCAAACCTGCCGCACGGCTGGCATTCGGCCAGTCATGATCACGGGGGATCATCCGCTGACAGCGCAATACATTGCCAGGGAATTAGGCATTGATACCAACGGGACAGTGATCACCGGGCAGGAATTAAGCCGCATGTCGGATGAAGAACTCAGGGCTGTGGTTGAATCGGTTTCAGTCTACGCCCGTGTGTCGCCCGAACATAAACTTAGGATTGTGCAAGCCTTACAAGATAAGGGCCATATTGTCTCCATGACCGGCGATGGCGTCAACGATGCGCCAGCGCTGAAAAAGGCAGACATCGGTGTGGCGATGGGCATCACTGGCACAGATGTGTCCAAAGAAGCTTCTGACATGGTATTGCTGGATGATAACTTCGCCACGATTGTTGCCGCGGTCGAAGAGGGGCGAATCATATATGACAACATCCGCAAATTCATCAAATACACGATGACTTCGAATTCAGGCGAGATATGGACGATGCTGGTCGCTCCCTTCCTGGGAATGCCCCTACCCCTGCTGCCCCTGCAGATTCTGTGGGTCAACCTTGTTACAGACGGCCTGCCGGGGCTAGCTTTGACGATTGAGCCTGCTGAACGGGACATCATGCAACGTTCGCCTTACCACCCGAAAGAAAATATATTTGGGCGCGGGATGGGACGTCACATTTTATGGGTTGGTATATTGATGGGCCTGGTTTCGCTCGCTGTGGGATTATGGTTCTGGAACGCAGGCAACCCGGCCTGGCAAACAATGGTCTTTACCACGCTGACGCTTGCTCAGATGGGCCATGCCATGGCAATACGATCGGGAAGGGAATCATTGTTCACGGCCGGTTTACTGAGCAATAAGCCTCTTTTGGGAGCTGTCTTGCTGACCTTCGGGCTGCAAATGGCGGTAATCTATATGCCTTTCTTGCAAGAAACCTTCGGAACAGTTGCGCTTTCACTTTCAGAACTGTCTATCAGCCTGGTTATGAGCACCATTGTCTTTTTTGGTGTGGAACTGGAAAAATGGTGGCTGCGGCGAAAGGCTGCATAGAGAAGACAAGTTTGCATACGGAAAAAGGTTGCGGCGATGACCAAAAATGGTCATCGCCGCAACCTTTAACGGACTTTCTGGATAAACCTACCGTTTTAATGAAAACGTTTTCCGATGGACGGGGGAATATCCCAGCCGCGCCATGGCGGACCGATGAGTTTGTGTGCCGTAGCCTTTATTTTGCTCCAGCCCGTAGCCGGGAAATTGTCCATTCATCCCGCACATGAGCGCGTCCCGGCTTGTTTTCGCCAGCACGGATGCTGCAGCAACACTGAGCGAGATCTGGTCGCCTTTGACGATGGCTATCTGGGGTAAGGGAGATTCCGGCAATTCGATCCGAAAATCCAACAAGAGGTAATCTGGCAAAATTGAAAGATTCTCCAGGGCGCGCGTGGCCGCCAGGCGCGTGGCGCAGACGATCCCCAATTGGTCAATTTCCTCCGACGAGGAAAAGTCCACCCGCCAGGCCAGCGCAACCGATTTTATCCGCGCAGCCCAGGTTTCACGTTGCAGGTGGGTCATCTGTTTGGAATCGCGCACACCGGCCAGCGTCCGGGCAAGATGCGGGCTGGGTGGCAGGATCACCGCCCCCACAGCTACCGGTCCGGCCATTGCACCGCGCCCGGCCTCGTCAAAACCGGCAACGCGGTTCAGTCCGTTTTGCCACAAGCTTTGCTCGAAGTGGAGGTTGGGTGGATCAGTTTTCATGATCGTATAAGCCGCGGCTCGCATTAAGGCGTATCGTGAGTAAATCCAGGAACATTTTCCAGGAATCTTTCAAGATGCTGATCTTCGTATCAGCCTTGAAATACCAGTGAATGGGAACTTCGCGAATTTGATAGCCTTTTCGTTGCGCGATGTACAGCACTTCCACATCGAATGACCAGCCAGTGAGCCTCTGGTACCGAAAGACATCTTCTGCAACCTGCGCGCGAAAGCATTTGAATCCGCATTGCGTGTCTTGTAGACCGGGCAGCACGAGCAGCCGGATCAAGGTATTGAACACCCTCCCGGTCAGGTGACGCAGATAGGGTTCGTTATAACGAACCGCTCCTTGGACTTCCCGGGAGGCGATAGCAATGTCAACGTCATTTAAGGCGGGAGGCAGAAATTTCTTTACCTCAGCAATCGGCATGGACAGATCGGCATCACACATAAACCGATACTCTCCGCGCGCTTTTAGCATACCAAGCCTGACAGCGTTGCCTTTGCCCTTTTGTTTTTCCTGGAAAACAGACAGGTTCGGGTAGTGTTTTGCAAACTCTGACGCGATTTCAAAGGTCCGGTCTCTGCTGCCGTTTTCAACGACCAGGACTTCTGCAGTGTAGCTTTGTTCTTTTAAAAACAAAAAAATCTGCTCCAGCGTATACGGCAGACGGTCTTCCTCATTGTAAGCAGGAATTATGATGGAAAGAAAAAGGGATGCCAAAGAAAATCACGGATTTAGAAAGATAGATAATGCCAGGCCTACCAGCAAGCAGATTTCGAACAGGATCATTCCACCCAGCAGTGCGAGTTGTGGAGTGGTCATACCCATAAACCGTTTTTTGGGGCTTGCTCTGGAACTAAGCGGAACCGCAGGGTTTGATTCAATCAGCTCCGGAGGAACTTCAATATTTTCAGTTTCTTCAAAGGCAAACTCAAGCTCGGCAGGATCAAAGGGGCTGGCATCATCAGCAGTGCTGAAGATAGCCTTGGCACGCGATTCCTCAGGCGCTTTTACAGCAGTTTCGTCCTGCCCTTCTTGCTTGGGTGGACGTGGGTTGACGATACGGTCCGCCAGCTCATAAGCAGTCTCTAAAGTAAAGACAGGCGCAGCACCTTCAAGCGAGGCTGCCCAGCGCTCGAGCGCATCCAGCAGGATGATTCGGACGGCTGGCTGCATTGATTCGATGTCCAGGCCAGGGTTGGCCGCCAGAATTACCGGTTCGACCGGTTTTGGCAGTTTTACGCCCTGGCGTTCGATAAAGGCCTGCAAGGCTCGCGCCAAAAGCTGTGTCCGGGTCATTAAATTAATCCGTGCTGGTCGGTAGTTTAGCCCGAACATCTGGCCCCAACTCTCGCCTCTGGCCTGGTATGTGCCCTGTAAATGGGTTACATGTGCCGCATAAATCCCTGCCGAGCCCACCAGCACCAATGGGACGGTAATTCCGCTGGCGCCCAGCGTCTGGTTCCGGATCACTGTAAATCCTTTTCCCAAAACGCGCGACAGATGTGCAAGCACCGACTTTTGGGCTTCCAATTCGGGATACCAGTCGAATCCATATTTAAGCGTGCCTTGCGCGCGTTGAACGATCCCTATTTCGCCGTTCTCGTCTTGCAGGGGAGTCTGGTCAATCAATTTCATCGGCAGCAAACCTTAGGTCCAGTTTGAAGCGGAACCTAAAAAATGGGTGTCTCCTCAAGCTCATCATTTTGAGGCGCATCTTCACGAGTTGTTAGAATATCTTTGCCGTTACTGCCAAGAGCTTTGACCGGCTTTCCGAACTCAAAAGTGCTGGCCAAAAACTCCTTGCGCTGCCCGGTCGTGAATTTCTTACCTGCTTTTATCCGTTCCAACAACGTCTTGCGGTCGAGCAAAACACGGTCTGAATAGGTGACAACGCGTAACACATACGCGCGTACCAGGGCAATCTGCCCATCGGGATTGTAGCGAACTGCTTCGATTACTCCGTCGAATTTCTTTGCCATGGGCCCTCCAGGTTTGGTTTATTTTAACACAAAGGTGACCGTCACCCTGAAGGTAACTGTCACCAAAAAGTTGTGGAGGGCAGACGGTGAAATCCCCTCAATGGGGAAACCGCCGACCATATTGTGGACCGACGGTTTTCAGTCGGGGTGGGCGAACGGTGAAATCCCCTTAACGGGGAAACCGCCGACCATATTGTGGACCGACGGTTTTCAGTCGGGGTGGGCGAACGGTGAAATCCCCTAAATGGGGAAACCGCCGACCATATTGTGGACCGGCGGTTTTTAGTCGGGGTGGGCAGATGGTGAAATCCCCTTAATGGGGAAACCGCCGACCGTAAAGGATCGACGGTTTGTCAGTCGGAGTAGGCGGACGGTGAAATCCCCTTAATGGGGAAACCGCCGACCGTAAAGGATCGACGGTTTGTCAGTCGGAGTAGGCGGACGGT
>JAABUE010000051.1 GCA_011389535.1 Anaerolineales bacterium | reverse complement strand
CGCTGGCGGTTTTCTTTCCCCGAACGGGCGGCTCCAACCGCAAACGGTTGAACAGTACGTCTGACAGCTGTTGGGTGGAGTTGAGATTGAACTCTCTGCCAACCGACTGGTAGACTTGCGTTTCAATTTCCTGCAATCGGCCTTGCAACTCTGCGGACATACCGGCAAAAAAGAGATGATCAAGCAAGATACCGCTCATTTCCATCTCAGCCAGCACAGAGATAAGCGGCATCTCGATTTCTTCCATTAGGTTCATACAACCAACACGTTCTAACTGTTCATGCAGCATCGGGATCAATCTTAAGGTGATTTCAGCGTCTGCGGCGGCGTAGGCAGCCGCGGTATCTACATCCACCTCAGCCATGCTGACCTGGTTCTTTCCCTTGCCGATCAAGTCCTCAATACGGGTCATTACTTCGCCCAACCGTGCATCGGCCAGGTTTTTCAGTCCCAGGTTGCGGGAGCTGGGGTCGACCACAAACTCGGCGATCATGGTATCGAAAGTCAACGGTGTGACCTTGAGACCATAACGCGCCAGTACGATGTAGTCATATTTGGCATTGTGGGCTGCCTTGCCGATCCTCGGGTTAGTCATGGGCGCGCGCAAGGCAGAGATGACTCGTTCAACGGGCAGGTTCTGGCCGCTGGTGTGACCAACAGGGATGTAATAACCGGTCCCCTCTCGAATGGATAACGAAATACCAACCAGGTCGGCCTGCATCTCACTGGTAGAGGTTGTTTCAGTGTCGAAGGAAATGACCTCGGCCTCATTCAACTCGGCTACCAGCGCTTCCAGTTTTGCTGGCGTGTCCACAATCTGAACTTCGATATCCACAGTGGTTTCGTTAGCGGAGAGGGCCGGCGCTTCATCCCCGAACAGCGATAGTTGCCCGCGGGGTTTAAGGGCAGGCGAAGCAACCGGTGATGCGCCACTTAATTCGGCAACTTTTTTCAACAACGAGCGGAACTCAAGTTCCTGGAAGAAAGCCTCCAGGGCCGCTGGATCAAACTGTCCGGTGCGGGCAAGTTCCAGGTCCAGTTTGACAGGCAGGTCGGTACGGATGGTCGCAAGGTCGCGGCTCAAATAGGCTGACTCTTTTCCTTCTTCTAATTTCGTCCGCCACCGGTTTTCGACTTGATCCAGGTGGGCATAAATTTCATCTAATGTGCCGAATTTTTCTAACAGGCCAACCGCCGTCTTTTCCCCTACACCGGGCACGCCGGGGATGTTGTCGGATTTGTCGCCGACGATCGCTTTGTAGTCCACTACTTTTTCCGGTGGGACTCCAAACCTGCTGTTCGCCACATCCTCGGCAGTCAGATAGGTTTTATCGTCTCCGGCCAAGTAGACAGCGGTGCGCTCGTTGACCAGTTGCAGCAGGTCGCGGTCACCGGTGATGATCTTGACAGCCAGCCCTTGTTCGGCAGCTGCCCTGGCGACAGAACCAAGCACATCATCAGCCTCATAGCCTTCCATTTCCAGGCGCGGCAAATTGAATATGTCGATCATCTGGCGGATCCGCCCGATCTGTGGGGTCAGGTCATCGGGCATTTTGGCTCGCGTGGCCTTGTATTCAGAGAATAGTTCATGGCGGAAGGTTCTGCCGGTGTCAAAAGCCACCGCCATATATTCGGGCTTTTCCTGCTCGAGGATGCGGATCAGTTCTCTGGCGAAGCCGTAGATGCCAGCAGTCGGTTCGCCTTTGGATGATTGCCAGCGTTGCGTGCCGCCTCCGGCGGTCAGCGCAAAATACATGCGATATGCTAAGGCGTGTCCGTCAATCAGGTAAAGGATAGGGGGCATATGAGTAGTATCCAGTAATTTTGGTCAGTAAGCAATGGTCATGGATCCATCACCTGGAGAAGCCAATCGGTGTTCAGGGTATCTCTCCATAATAAATTTTACCGCAGAGACGGATGCCTCTGCGGTAAAAGTCAACGAGGTTCTTTCAAGTTACCGCCGTTGCTGAGAAATTCCCTGGCGTTGGCGGGTCTGCTTTATGTAATCTTTGACCAGTTGTTGCGGGTGCGGTTGTAAACCACCCATAATGAGATAACCTGGCGCCCAGAAGTCGCCGGACGGGTTTTCCCGCTTCAAACGAGGGAATTCATGAAAAACTCTTTCAGAAATTTGCTGGCGCATAATGCGCATAAGATAGCCTGGTGAGGTGTTCGGGGTCACATTGACTACCCATTGCAAATATTCGGGTCGCACAGCCAGGAACTCCAAGCGCCAGCCAAAAGCGATGCATATATTCGGCATCCACTCTGATATACGGTCAGCCAAATCGCCGGTCATATAATGGATCGTAAAGCGGGGGACCAGCAGGCAAGCATAATTCAACTGGGCCATAGCCGGCGAAGCTGATTCGGTAATCATCCGGCCGGCAACCTCGGTGATAGAGTGTGGGCGGGTCTCATCAAGTTCACCTTGAGCAGACTGCCGGATGGGAGTGGCCGGTCGCCTGTGCTGCGATTTGGAAGGTGTGGTCGCGGCAAGATCCTCGGAAAAATCTTGCAGCGATTCTTGCCTGTTCACAGCCTGGTCAGCCAGCATCAAATCGCGCAAAGGAACTGCCGGAGAACTCTCCTGGCTGGGGCGGCGCGTGGATTTTTTCGACAGGGGAGTGGATGGGCGGGTTGCGGCAGCCGATGGGTCCAGGTCCATATCGAAGTCCACGTCTGATGCGCTTTGGCGCTCATCCTCAGCGCTTATCCGGGGCAGATCCATTTTGACGCGCTTTGGCGGAACCGGTGGGGGAATTTCATCCAGTATGTCTGCGATGGACGGGATTTCCAGATCCTCGCTGGATTCGTCAATTTCCTCCGCTGCAGGCTCGGCCTGGATTTGCTCCCTTTTTGGAGCTGGAATGCGTTCAGCGGCTTCCAATGGCCCGGTTTTGGCAATTTCCAGGGAGCGCGCCAAAGAGTTGGCCTGACCCCGGATGGTGCTGAAGGGGGTTTCTGCATCGAAAACCAGCGCCAGAATAACGTTGGCTGCCATACTGGTAGCATAGAGCATGTGCTCGGCTTTGGTTGACTCAAGGCGCACAAAGCGTAACAAGTCGTTGCCTTTTTGTCCGTCCCAGTGACGGGAAACAGTTGCTGCAAGTTCATTGGCGGCATTCTGCGAAAGCTGACCGGCATAAGCCCATAACTCTTTTTCGCGGGTAATCAACGCCGCCTGTGCGGATGATTCCAGCGTCAGGCGGGTGAGATGTTGGGCCGCTTTTGAAACATCATTCAACCAGGGAATATCGGCTACTTTCGGTTCACCATGTGGGGAAGGGTTCATATCTTCTTTACTTTCTGAATCTTCTTCCAGTGCGTCGATTAAATGGTCCGGAATGATGGGCACGGCACGCAAAAGCTGGATAAAATCGGGCAGGTAGAACGGTTTGCGCAGCAGCACCCATGGGCGGATTGTGGCCATCGACGCAGGTAAAGCCTCATCAGCCAGGATGACCAGGTGGAAACCGGGGTCAATACCGCGCAGGGAACTGCCAATTTCAAGAATGGATTTTTCACCTAATTCCAAATCCAGCAACGCAAGAGAACAATTTGCCTTTTCAAGTACTGAAATGGCCTCTTCTTTACCGCTTGCCATATAAATGTCAAAAGAGCCTGTGGCGTTCAGGCTCTGGCGAATAAGTTCCCCAAAACTGGCCTGTGGAGTTATTACGAGTAAACCTGCCTTCATACGCATAAAGTGTATCATGTACATGGTTCATAAGCAAGTCAACTCTTCAGGGGAGAAGCATCGAAATTGTCTATACAACTTGACTTTCACCCCCTATTTGTGCTATCTAATAGGAAAATTTTCACGAGGAAAACTATGCACCGTGAGCGTGTGTCTGAAAATGTATACTGGTTCCAAAGCGATGTCTATGCCCAGGTTACGGCCGGGGTAATTGCCGGGCCGCACTGGTCCGTTGTTATCGATACCCTGGCGCTCCCTGATGAAACGATGGGGATGCGTGAATTTGTCGAGCATGAATTGGGTGTGCCGGTACGGTATGTCATCAACACCCATTACCATGCCGACCATACCTGGGGTAACTGTTTCTTCCCCGGTGCAACGATTATCGCTCATGCCCGTTGCAGGGAACTGCTCCTAGAACGAGGGATTCCTTCCCTGGAAGCAGCCAGCAAGCAGAATGCAACTTTACGGCAAGTCAAAATCGTTCTGCCCCACATGACCTTCAGCCAGGGTGAACTCACTCTCAGGGTAGGCAAAAAAAATCTGACTATCATGACATCCATGGGTCACAGTGAGGATGGTATCTCTGTTCTGGTGGAAGAAGACCGGGTTCTATTTGCCGGGGATGCATTTATGCCGATCCCTTACATCGTTGATGGAAACGTGGATGATATTATCGCATCTATCAAACGCATAGGCCGTATGGGGCTTGAAAATATTGTGCAGGGTCACGGTGATATCATCCTGCGTGGTGAAATCGAGGCAGCGGTTAAGGAAAACTTGAATTACATATCGGCCATCAAGAAAGCTGTTCGGACCGCAGCGCGGCGGAAGGAGCCGCTTGAATATTTGCAGGATGTCAGTATCGAGGAATGTGGAAAGAGTCGTGTCAACCTGGGTGGATTGGCAGTACAGTTGCATGAGCGCAACCTGCGCGCGTTATTGCATCACGTGTTGAGCGGAAATGATTCCGGGAATGAGGATTGAAGAAAGGTTCTTTCCAATAAATCTTGGGGGAGGCAACTCACTTTCGCTTCTTTTATAGGCGAATTGACAAATAGCCAGGCTCATGCCTGGCTATCTTTTTGCGTTGTCTTTTTGTGGTTGGGCTGGTGAGGGTCACGCTTAGATTTTATCCAGCCGTACAAGCTTTGTTTTACAATTCGCTCTTTTCCCGAGAATAGTTTCTGTAAGTTGGGGCGCAGAGCCCAAATGAGCAGTATTTCCGCAAGGATGCCGTAGGCCACATCTATCCAGGGCATCAGTCCCAGCCAGGCCCGCACGGCAAACAGGACGGTGGTGAAAAAAGCGACGCTCATGGTTGTAATGGATGCAATTCCTACAGTAAAGAAAACCAGAGCGCCAAGAGGAAAAATGATGAATATGGAAGGTCCCCAAAGCCCAATAGCGCCGCCTACCGCCGGGGCACCCCCTGCACCACCGCTTAAGCGCACGATACGCCCCTGCTCATTGCGTTCGGGCACAAAAATGGAGTAGTTGTGACCGATGATGGCTGCAACGGGAGCAAGCACATGAATCAGGTGTATTTCCGGTAGCAGGATTTTCGCGACCCATACTGTTATTACGCCCTTCAAAATATCCATAAGGGCCGTGAGCAGCCCCGCCCCAAACCCGGCTGCCCGCATGGCATTGGTACCGCCTGTCCGCCCGCTCTCGATTGCACGGATATCCTTGCCGGTTTTCAGTTTTACGATCAGCCAGCCAAATGAAACTGAGCCAATTAGGTATGATAGCAACAGTACCCCGATGCTTATTACGATTTGCATGAGAGTAATCTCCTCCGGGATGCTCCAAGTCGAATGTAAAATTGGTAACACGGGACTAACTGGAAGGTTGCTATTCAGGCAAAACCTGCAAGCTCACTTCAGATACCTGTCCTTTGTCGATCCAGAAGCCACGCGCGCTCCATCTTTGTCCTGTGCGTGACCAGATGACGTGGACCACTTCATAAGCAGCCTCGGCAACGTCCGTGGAAGAAGCAGTTTCGGGTCCGGAAGGATGCGAATGGAAGATTCCGACCAGGTCCAGGCCGTGGGCATCGATCCACTCGAATGCATTGTACTGTTCCTGCGCGTCCATCCGAAAGCGTACCGGGCTTTGGTCTGAGTTCCGTACCCTGAGCACAGTCTCAACCGAATCCTGCTTCCCGGCCAGCAACCCGCAGGCTTCAAGCGGCGCCTGGGCTGAGACATACCGGTGCATTGCTTGCAAGTGTTTGGATCTCAATTTCAGGACTTTGATCATGTTAACGAAAAAGGATAGCAGTGCCCCAGGCCATAGCCAGCGCAATTAACGGTTCCGTCATCGCACGGCGAAGCGGAATCCCCTCTAGAAGGTTTGCAGTCAGGTTGGAAAGCGCGTACAGGGTGCCGAGCAATACAAGTCCAAACTGGACCGGGGATACCGGCCAATAGTGTAACCCGGCGCCAATTTGGGTGCAAACCAGGGCAATCCCCAGCGCCCAGTTGAACTCCCATTTTTGGCTGAGGCGCAGGTGTAACGTACGCAGGCTGACCAACCCGCCTGCGATAAATAATGCAGGAGCCACCAGGAACAAACGGGCGCCGCTAAAGCGCAGTGCGGTGGTCAGGATCAGGTAAACTGCAAAGGAGAGCGCAGTCAATCCGGCAGTGGCAATGGCATATTGAGGTGCAGATGGTTCCACAACGATATATTCTGCGAGAAAGACAAACACGAGCAATAAGCCACCAATACCAAATCCGAGCCACCAAATATTGCCAGGAGGCAAGATCGTCAACGGGATGCCTATAATGAAAGTTGCCAGGGTTGGTAAGACCCAATATTCTATTGTAGGCGCCTTTCCAATGGAAGGGTGCGAGCGCAGCAGCCAGTCCATGCCGGTGGCGGTCAATCCGGCGGCCATGACGACCATGATTGTGTTCAAACTGATCGGATACGAAAAATAAAAGCCGGGCAGTTGCAATTCCAGGGTAAATTCGGGCGTCTGGATCAGGTGTGCCAGGGCAAACGCAAGCAACACAGCCGCAGTCAACATGCCAACCTGGTTGGTGTCAGGCAGATAACGGTTCTCGTTCACAATTTGGATTGTACCTGTCTATAAAGGGACTGCCAAGAGGCCTCGGCCTAGGCTGATTTTTTAGAACAGATTTGCAGTAAACATGAGTGGTATGGTAAAATTGGTAGGTTATGGGAATGGACAAGATTGAGACCTTGCCTCCGCCCCCAGGTGTTATTGGTTCACTCAGGGCAGGCTTTGATGCGATTGCATCCAATCTAACGGTCATACTGGTGCCGCTGGCTCTGGATCTTTTGCTCTGGTTGGGCCCGCGCTTGCATGTTGACCGGCTCTTTCAACCCATTTTCGACGAGTTATCCCGCTATGCCAGGTACAGTGGCTTCCCATCTGCGGACTTGAAAACCCTTCAAGAGAACAGCGCCGCACTCCTGGAGCAATTGGGACAATTTAATTTGTTGAGCACATTACGTACATTTCCTATCGGTGTTTTCAGCCTGATGAGCGGAACAAGGCCTGCCCAGACACCATTGGGTGTACCTTCTGTTATTCAAATCGATTCGCTGTTTACCTTGTTAGGCTGGGTTGTATTATTGACCTTTATGGGCTGGATGTTCGGCGGCTTGTTTTTCCGCTGGGTGTCTTTGGTTGTAGTAGATCCATCTCACTCTGTAGATAACCGTTTCGGCCAGTCGATTTTACAAACCATGTTGATGTCTGTAATGTATTTCATTTTGGTAATTATGCTCGGAGTACCGTTATTGATCGTGATCGCGCTTGCCATGGCTGCCAGTCTTTTACTGGCGCAGGGCTTGTTATTAATTCTGGGTTTGCTCTCGATGTGGTTGGTCGTGCCACTATTTTTTTCGTCTCACGGTATTTTTATGCGCCGGCAGAATGCATTCTCGTCCATTTATACCAGCTTACGAATGGCACGATTTACCATGCCGACCAGCAGTTTATTTGTTATTAGCGTGCTCCTCATTGCCTACGGCCTGAATTTTCTTTGGAACATCCCATCGTCCAATTCCTGGATGGTTCTGGTAGGGATTTTAGGACATGCTTTTGTTACAACATCCCTTCTGGCAGCCAGCTTTATCTATTACCGTGACATGCAGGTCTGGTTGCAGACTGTCTTTGAAAAGTTGAAATCTAACTTACCAACACAGCAGGCTTAGTTCCTGTCTCTGTTTTTATTTGGAGGATTTTGTGGTTCAAACTAACACCAGTTATCAAGCAAAAGATATTCAGGTACTGGAAGGCCTGGAGGCGGTCCGTCGCCGCCCGGGTATGTACGTGGGTGGTACGGATATCAAGGCATTACATCACCTGGTCTATGAAGTCGTCGATAACTCCATTGACGAGGCCCTGGCCGGGATCTGCACGCGCATCGACATTATTATTCATCCTGATAGCAGCGTGACTGTCCAGGACGATGGGCGTGGTATTCCTGTGGATATTCACCCGCAGATGAAAAAGTCCGCCTTAGAAGTCGTTATGACAGTACTGCACGCTGGCGGCAAGTTTGGCGGCGGCGGATATAAGGTTTCTGGCGGTCTGCACGGTGTGGGCGTCAGCGCGGTGAATGCCCTCTCGGAATGGTGTGTGGTCGAAGTCAAGCGCGATGGACAGGTCCATACGCAGCGCTATGAGCGCGGCTACCCGCAGGGGCCGGTGACTGCCAGCGGCAAGGTCAAAGACGGTGAAAGCGGGACCAAGACCACGTTCAAGTTTGATCCGGAAATTTTCAAAGACAACATTGATTATCGTTTCGATACGCTGGCACAGCGCTTTCGCGAGATGGCGTTCGTCACCCGCGGAACCACGATCTATTTCAGTGACGAGCGCAGCAACCGCGAATTGACCTTTTATTTCGAAGGCGGGATCAACTCCTTTGTCCGTTACTTGAACCGCAATCGCGCTCCCTTACATCCAGTGGTCTATGTCGAAAAAGAGATTGACGCGGTGGGGGTTGAAGCAGCTATCCAGTATACGGACTCTTACACCGAGTCGGTCTATTCGTTTGCAAACACGATCAATACGGTAGACGGCGGCACGCATTTAACCGGTCTGCGCAGCGCCCTGACGCGCGTGATCAACGATTATGCCCGCAAGAACAACCTGTTAAAGGATTCCGACCCAAACTTCTCCGGTGACGATACCCGCGAAGGCTTGACCGCAATCGTTTCAATTAAACATCCTGACCCGCAGTTTGAGTCGCAGACCAAGGTCAAGCTCATGAACGCAGAAGTGCAGACCTATGTTCAACAAGTGGTGGTTGAAGGCTTCAATACTTTCCTGGAAGAAACCCCATCGGCGGCAAAAGCTATCATCGCCAAGTGTCTCACGTCGGCCCGGGCCCGTGATGCAGCTCGCAAGGCGCGTGACCTGGTCATCCGCAAGTCGGCGCTGGAGTCGCTTACGCTGCCCGGCAAGCTGGCCGATTGTTCCGAGCGCGATTCGTCCAAGACCGAGCTCTATATCGTTGAGGGTGATTCGGCTGGTGGCTCTGCCAAACAGGGCCGTGACCGTCATTTCCAGGCGATTTTGCCCTTACGCGGCAAGATCTTGAATACGGAACGCGCGCGCCTGGATAAAATCCTGGGCAATAATGAAGTCAAAGCGCTGATCTCGGCCCTGGGGACCGGTGTTGGGGAGGGCTTCGATTTGGAAGGCCTGCGTTACGGGCGAGTCATCATTATGACCGATGCGGATGTGGACGGCAGCCACATTCGTACATTGCTGTTGACGTTCTTTTTTCGCTACCTGCCGTTGCTGATCGAGGAAGGTCACCTTTACATAGCGCAGCCACCTCTATACCGGATAGCGCATAAAAATCAGGTCAAATATGCGTATACGGAACATGAAAGAGAAGATATTGTAAAAGCTTTGGGCGGTGAGAAAGCGAATTTACAACGCTATAAAGGTCTGGGTGAAATGAACCCCGACCAGTTATGGGAAACGACCATGAACCCGGAGAACCGCACCCTGCTGCTTGTCACGGTGGAAGATGCTACCGAAGCAGACCGGACCTTCGATATGCTGATGGGCAACGCGGTTGATCCGCGTAAACGGTTTATCCAGACTCATGCCCGCAGCGTGCGCAATCTGGACGTTTAATCCGGTTTTATCGACAGAAGAGGCCAGCTTACAAGCTGGCCTCTTTTTTGTTTCCTTTTTGATATGAAAGTACCATTCAAACCATCCTACAATGTAGTGTAAAATGCTCTCGAAAAGGCCTGTTCACATCTGACGTACAGGTTTTAATTCTTATGTTTCGATCAATGCGATTTAATCTGACTTTAAACAGGATCTTGCAGCTGCTGGTGTTAATCTATCAGTCGGTTGCATTGGTCATCTTTGTGGCCGCGCTCGTTTTTGCCTATAGCTGGCTGCAAAAACCCTTTTTAGGCGCTTTTTTTGAACCTACCATGGTAAGGAGCCCTGCCGGCCCTTCGACACCCAGCAACGCCTGGCAGCTGTTCAACCAGGGCGCTAAACACGGCGACCAGTTACTCTCGGTTGCAGGACAGGGTATTCGCAACGCCCGAGATCTTGAACGGGTGCTGGATGGTTTTTTCCCGGGTGAAACGGTTCCGGTTGTGACGGAGTCCGTAGGAGGAGAGGAAACAACATATGACATAGAACTGCACCTGTTCCCCGCTTCAGACCGGACCGCGTACCTGATCGTGCCTTCGATTGTTAGTGCCGCGTTCTTTGTGCTCAGTTTCTGGATTTTTGGCCTGCGTCGCACTGAACCGGCTGGTCGCGCCTTTACGCTTTTTGCCTCTTCAATGGCGATCGTGGCGGGACTTTTCTTCGACCTTTACACAACCCATCGTTTCTCTTACATCTGGGCGCTGGCTTTACCACTGGCTGGAGGCGCACTGGTAGACCTGACGCTTTCTTTCCCCCAGGAAGCCCGCTTTGTTATGGGGCGTCCCTACTTGCGCTGGGGGGGATATATTATTGCGTTAATCCTGGCGGGATATTCTTTTGTCACCATGTCTAACCTTGAACAGCCACGGGCATATTATTCTGCCTGGTATGCCAGCTATTTCTTTGATGCACTGGCGATCCTTCTTCATGTTAGCGTGACCCTTAATCGAGGCTTCTTTGCGCGGTCGCCCGTGGTCAGAAGCCAGGCGCGCGTGGTCCTGATCGGGATTTTGCTTTCGCTGGGGCCGGTGGGTATCTGGTTGATGCTTTATCCTTTTGGCCTGGTTTCTTTTTCACCATACCTGTTCTTTTCGATTATTTTGTTCCCTTTGACCATTGGTTACACTATCTTGCGCTATCGCCTGGTGCGCACCGATATGTGGATCCGGCAAGGAGTAGTTTATTCGATCCTCACTATTTTCGCAGTGATCGGGTATGCCCTGCTGGTAAGCGGCTTCAGCCTGATTTTTAGAGAAGCGATGCCGGTGGACAATCCCTTTGTGATCGGTGGACTTATATTTATTCTTGCAATCGCTTTAGATCCGTTTCGTAAGCGCTTGCTTGATGTGATCGATAGTTCATTCTTCCGTGGACAGCGTATCTACGACAAACGCTTGCGCGATTATAGCCACCAGCTGACCAGTGCATTAGACATTCAAAACGTTGGCCGGATCTTGCGCCAGCAGATCATGGATACGCTTACACCTGAGTACGTGCACATCTATTCTTATGATCCGATCAACGACCACTATGTCAGCCTGCCAGACATCGATGGCCGCCCGAGCAGTGATGTGAGCTTCTCTTCCAATAGCGCGCTGGTCCAGTATTTTGCCAGGGAAAATTTACCCATCTATTTGGATGGTGCTACGCTGCCGATCAGCCTGAAAGCCGAAGAAGCGCGTATGAAATTGCTTGGCGCGAAACTGTTTATTGGCCTGGCAGGAAAAGATGGCCCGATAGGCTGGTTGGCGTTGGGCCAGCGTATGTCCGGACAGGCATATACGCCCCAGGATCTGACGTTCCTCGAAAACCTGGCAGACCAGTCCTCGGTTGCGATCGGGCGCGTACAGACCGTTGCCAACTTGGAACGCCGCATTCAAGAAATGAATGCGCTGACGCGTGTTTCTCAGGGCGTCAACATCACGTTGACATTTGATGATGTGATGGAATTGATCTTTGCCCAGACCGGGCAGATCATACCTGCCAGTGAGTTCCATGTCACTCTGTACAGCAAGGCCGGCGATTATCACTATTACGCTTTTTGTGTCGAGAATCGCGAGCGCCTGGAAGGACGCGAGAACATCCCGCAGCCGTTAAACCTGGGGCTTGGTCAGGAAGTGATCCACAAGGGACGCACGATTCTGACGCAGGATTATCTGCGCGAATGCCAGGCTCGCAATGTAACCCCCGCATTCCAGGATGTATTTGCCTGGATGGGCGTCCCGCTTAATGCTGGCGCAGAGACGATCGGTTCCTTAGGGATTGGCAGCCGGGATGCCAGCGTTACTTACTCTCGCGCTCAGCTTGATTTGTTGCAAGCTATCGCAGACCAGACTGCCGGGGCTATCGTGAAAGCCCGCCTCCTGCAGGAGACGCAGCAACGCGCCTACCAGCTCTCGACGTTGAATGAACTGACCCGCCAGCTTACTTCCACGCTCGAACTGGAGCCGTTGTTGCAGAATATTCTTGAAAACTCGGTCAGCATTCTTAATTGTGAAGCTGGCAGCCTCTTTTTGGTGGACGAGCAGACAGATGATTTGATTTTCAAGGTGACGGTTGGTCCTCCCACTTCGGCTGAATTGATCGGTCAACGCGTTCCAGCCGGAAGCGGGATTGTTGGCCGCGCCGCGCAGGAACGCAGGCCTGTGGTCGAAAACCAGGCCCAGATGTCGCCTGCGCGTTTCGCCGGCCCAGACCAGCAAACAGGCTTTACCAGCAAGTCGCTGCTGGCTGTGCCTTTGTTGTTCAAAGATCGAGTGATTGGCGTAATCGAAGTGATCAACCGCAAGGACGGTCTGCCCTTCGTCGAAGATGACAAAACCCTGCTGTCTGCTTTTGCAGGGCAGGCTGCGGTTGGGATTGAAAACGCCCGCTTGTTTACGCTTACCGACCAGGAATTGGCGACTCGCGTGGAAGAACTCTCGGTCATGCAGCGCATTGACCGTGAACTGAACGCCAGCCTTGAGATCAGCCGCGCCATGCGCATCACGTTGGAATGGGCTATGCGTCAGTCGAAGGCAGATGCCGGTTTGATCGGCATGCTCGCAGGCGAAAAATTGCGTATTATGGCTGATCAAGGATATGAGGATCTGAACGGCCGATTCGCAGATGGCGTATTGCATCTGGATATACCAGCCGTTGAATCCGCTTTACAGACAGCCCAGCCGCAACAAATCTCATTGCATTCCGATGCCGGGGATAGTATCCTGCCAGGCGCGCATACGCAGATCGTTATTCCGATCCGGCGCGAAGGGAATGTCATAGGGTTGCTCCTGCTCGAAAGTGTCAGCGACTCACAGCAGGATGTCGCTTTCCTCAACCGCCTTAGCGATCATGCCGCTATCGCCATTTCGAACGCCCAGCTTTACGAAGAAGTTCAGCAAGCCAATGATGCCAAGAGCGAGTTCGTCTCTTTTGTGGCCCATGAGCTTAAAAACCCGATGACATCTATCAAGGGATATACCGAACTGCTGGCTGCTGGCGCGGTTGGCCCCATTAATGAAATGCAGAATAACTTCTTACACACGATCCGTTCGAACGTGGAGCGTATGTCGACTCTAGTCTCCGACTTGAATGACAATTCCAAGATCGAGGCCGGTCGCCTCCGCCTGGACTACAAAGCTGTGGACCTGTCTGAGGTTGTAGATGAGGTCACCCGGTCCACCAACCGCCAAATTGAAGATAGAAAGCAGGAGATCCAGGTAGAGGTACCCGAATCGCTGCCTCCTGTTTGGGCAGACCAAACCCGTGTGAGCCAGGTCTTAACGAACCTGGTTAGCAATGCACACAAGTACACCCCAGAGGGTGGTAAGATCACCATAGGTACGGAGGTCTCTACAAACCAGTGGGACCCGGCAGGCGCGGCGCAGGTAGTGCATATCTGGGTACAAGATAACGGTATTGGTATCAGTGTGGAAGACCAGCAAAAGATTTTTTCCAAGTTCTTCCGTTCAGATGACCAGAAGGCCCGCGAGGCTCCAGGGACAGGTCTTGGATTGAATATCACCAAAAGCCTGGTAGAAATGCAGGGTGGCAAAATTTGGTTCGAGAGCGAATTCCGCAAAGGGACCACCTTCCATTTCACCATTCCAGTGGCAGAGGGATAACAACTTATGACGTTTCATGCTGCTGTCGGGGTTGCACAGGCGCTGGATGGACGCGAAGCCAGCCTGCAGGCCACCCATCATGCCTTAAATCGTCTTGGAGCAGTTGCGCCTGGCCTGGGGATCGTCATCGCTTCTCACCAGTACCAGGCGCGTGATGTGGCCAATGGCGCCGCCAGTTTGCTGGGAGACGCACCGCTGATCGGTTTCAGCACCCCGGCCGGCCTGACAGGCGCTGGTTTGCATTCGCACTCGGTTGTGGTTGCCGTACTCAGCGCCGAAGACCTGGATGCCAGCTCCTATTGGTTGCCTGGCTATGCCCAGAGCAGCCGTGAAACGGCTTCACAATTGGACATGTTGGTCTCCGGTAATCAGGCAAAAGATGTCATTTTCTTTGCAGACGGTTTCAATGGAGATGCAGAGCAGTTTTGCAACTCACTATCTCCAAAAATGTTCCGCCTCGCAGGTAGTCTGTCATCGGGTGACTTGCATACCGGAAATACGTATCAGATTGCCGGTAACCAGACCGGAGCGGGTGCGCTGGCCGCGCTGACATTTAGCGGCAACTTGCGCATGGGGGTTGGCCACGCCCATGGCTGGGACCCAGTCGGCGGTCAGATGCGCGTGACGCGCTCACGCGGTTTCTGGCTGCGGACCTTGGACACGCGCCCGGCCTCAGAAACCTATGCCGAACTGTTCGGTTTCCCTGCCCGAGAGTGGAGTTTTCCGCCGCTCAGCCACATGGCGCGTCTATACCCGCTCGGTATGGAACAGGGAGATGAACTGGTTATCCGCTCTCCAATCCGCGTTGAGGCAGACGGCAGCTTCCGCATGAATGCGTCCGTCCGTGATGGCGTGGATGCGTTTGTTATGGTGGGAAGCCGGATCAGTTGCCAAAGGGCTGCCCAACAGGCTACCCAGCAAGCTTTGCGCGATCTGGACGGTATCAAACCGGCCTTTGCGCTTGTGCTGGTGGATATTGCCTGGCAGATGCTGCTCAAGGCCACGCCCGGCGCAGAGATTGCTGCTATCCAGGAAATTATCGGGAACGGTGTTCCCATCGCCGGAGGCTATACCCTGGGGCAGATCGTGCCGGGTCGAGAAACCGCTTCTCCAAGTTTTTTAAACCAGCATATCGTTGTGATTTTGTTCGGGGAAGAAAATCCGAAATAGATTTTCAGTGCGAGATATTGTTTAGAAGCCCGGCTCATTGAGCCGGGCTTCTGTATGAGGAGAGAGTATAAGCATATGGTTCATTTCAGAAAGATCCGACATCGGGGTGTTTCGGCACGTATAGTCCGCCCGAAACCCACACTCCGTTTTATTGAAAAGAAACCAATTATGCAGGCATGTTCACCTGTGGGAGATTTTCCATGGCCGCTTTGATTGCCTCAGCCGGGTACTCGTGATCTTCCAGGTTACCATCCAGGTAGGAGTCATAAGCTGCCATGTCGAAGTTGCCATGACCAGAGAGGTTGAAGAGGATCACCCGCTTTTCGTCTTTGGCCTTGGCATCCAGCGCCTCATCAATAGCTGCGCGAATGGCATGGGATGACTCAGGCGCAGGCACAATGCCTTCTGCGCGCGCAAACTGTACAGCCGCTTCGAAGGTTGATTTTTGCGGAACGGAAATGGCATCGATCAAGCCAGCGTCCACAAAAGCGGACAGGCTCGGTGCCATGCCATGATAGCGCAACCCACCGGCATGGATGGACGGCGGCACGAAGTCGTGTCCCAGGGTGTGCATCTTGACAACCGGGGCCATCTTGGCTGTATCACCATAGTCGAAGGTGTAGACGCCTCTGGTAAGCGAGGGAGTGGCGGTCGGCTCAACGGCCAGCAGGCGGGCGCGCTGTCCGTTCTTGAGATTTTCGCGCAGGAAAGGATACGCGATCCCGGCAAAGTTCGAGCCGCCGCCCACGCAGCCAATCACCACATCCGGATATTCGTCTGCTAGGTCCATTTGTTTAAGGGCTTCTTCCCCAATCACGGACTGGTGCATCAAGACATGGTTCAGAACCGAGCCCAGGCTGTACTTCTTCACTCCGCCCGACGTGGCTGCCGCCTCAACCGCTTCGGAGATGGCGATGCCCAGAGAACCGGGATTGTCAGGATCCTGTTGCAGCAGCGCGCGACCGTAGTTAGTACGATCAGTTGGGCTGGCAAAAACCTGGGCGCCGAAGGTTTGCATAAAAATTCGGCGGTAAGGCTTTTGCTGGTACGAAACCTTGACCATGTACACTTCCAGGTCCAGGTCGAACATCTGGCAGGCCATCGCCAGCGCCGAGCCCCATTGACCGGCGCCGGTTTCGGTGGTCAGCGCTTTGGTTCCGGCAATCTTGTTGTAGAAGGCTTGCGGAATGGCTGTGTTCGGCTTATGGCTGCCTGCCGGCGAGACACCTTCATTCTTGTAATAGATATGAGCGGGCGTGCCGAGCGCCTTTTCGAGCCGGCGCGCGCGGATCAGGGGAGTAGGGCGGTACAGTTTGTATATCTCGCGCACCTCTTCGGGAATCTCGATATGTCTCTCAGTAGAGACCTCTTGCAGGATCAGCTCCATCGGGAACAGCACAGACAGAAAGTCCGGGGTGACCGGTTCAAGCGTATCTGGCCTAAGCACGGGGGTCGGGGCCACCGGGCTGTCGGCCATCACGTTGTACCAAAATTTAGGCAGATCGGATTCGTTCAAGAGAAAACGGGTTTGCTCAGACATGGGAACCTCCGGAATATTTGCAATTTTTGATTTACGATTTTTGATTTATGGTTTTTGGCACTTTGGCAAGCTCAGTACGGTACAAGCTTTAATTTTTCGATATACAGGGTTCACAGAACTGGTGATCTGCATTTACCTGCGTTCACAGCGTCCCCTTTGGGGATCTGTAGTTGTGGTTCCCTTCAAGGTGGGTGAAAAACGATCGATGG
>JAABUE010000050.1 GCA_011389535.1 Anaerolineales bacterium | reverse complement strand
GAGATATTCTTCATATCCCTGGCTCTGTCCATATTACAACATCCGGAAGCATTCGCCAAATTGCTCTTATTTCCACTCATCCTCTCGCGGCTGCCTTTCAACAGGCTTTTGCGTCCCATCTCGCTCGCGATGATTTGTCGCTTATTTTGGGCAAAAATTAGGTACTTATGATCGAATATCTTTACTGATTAGCCGCCTAACATTCGGTTAACCTGCAGTTGAGGGCTTGCCCCGAAACTGTCAGGTTGAACCGGTTGTTAGAGCGCCCATATGTTCGATGACTTTAGTTAAAATATTATCCATATTGGGCACTGGGAATACATGACCAACACCATCTAACCATATAGATTTTGCATTAGGAATTAGCTCAAGCAGTTTTTTACCATGTTTCAATGGAAGGATTTCATCATTTGTCCCATGTATTACAAGTGTAGGGATTTTAATACCCCTTAATTTATCATATCTTGATCCAGATATTGCTACAGCCCTAATGTGTTGAAATACTGCTTTAATATTAATGCCCCTCCGATTCCTCAGATCATATAATACTTGTTGTGCTGTCTCCTTCACATCAAAATTGTTTTGTCCTACTACTAACATCAACTTTAAAATTCGTTCTATTATCAGATTTCTCTCTCCCCCGATTATTCGATACTTTATTATCGGAATAGATTTCAAAAACGAGCTAATTAGATAACTTGTGGAAAAAACTTGCATAGTGGAATCGGTGGCATCCCCTGTTGTCATCATTAAGGTGAGCGAAGAAACCCTATCTGGGTAATTTATAGCAATTTCTTGTGCAATCATTCCACCAAGTGAAAATCCAAAAATGTGAACCTGGGGAATATCTAAAGTATCAATAACTGATATCACATCACCAGCCATATCATAAAGCGAATATGCATTTTTTTTATTCCAATTAGTCATCCAATCTGACTGTCCGGTCCCTCTGTAGTCTAGTCGAATCACTTGAAATCCTGCAGATGTAAATCGATTAATAAATGAAGGCGGCCACATAAGAGCATCAGCAGCGTTTGACATTAATAAACATATTGTACCTTTTACTGGTGTTGTAGGATGTATAAGCTCGTACCAAATTCTAACATTATTTGATAAAGCAAAACCAGTTTTTCCTTTGATTAGTTCAGGTAGTTCTTCATGTAAAGTTTCATCAATGATTTTTTGGGTTTCCAATCCTAGTTTAGGTCCTGAGATAAAAACAAACGCTATAATAGTAGCGAAAAATATCATCAATATTATTAATAAATACATATCGAATACTCCTTGGTCGCTCTAACGGTTTGCGTTAGTGGCGTGTGGGCGGGCGTGAACAATGTTTGAGAACAGAAAAAAACTCGAAGCCAGAAAAATGCTTGTAAACCGCGCAGACTCCCACACGTCCACTGCACCCTATAGGATGCGAGCATCCTATTTCACCCAAGAAACAGGGGCGCAAGAGGAGTATACTGCAAATGGCAGACAAATAAGCCGTACAAAGCAGTGGAGACGCGCAATTGTCGCAGTCCCGTGCTGCACCGTGGTTTCCGATCAAAATGATATATCCACTGGTGGCGCATAAGCGACCCCGATTAGAAAGCTATTACCCTTGAGTGATCGGGTCTGCCCATTGAAAAATCGAGATTTTGCTTGGCGTCGTTTTCGAAAACTGGCGCGACGCTTTTTTGTGATTAACTTGCCAGCCAATTTCACCTTGCAAATAGCCTATATCTGTTTCTTAGAACGCTTTGTTGGGCAAACCCGACTTGTGCGAGACTCTCTGATGAAAAAGAAAAGGCGAGTATCCCCTGACGTCATGGAAGTCATAATACAAAAGCTAAATTGATCAATACTGTAGCTAAAGCGTGTACTTTATCTAATTTGACCGCCACGAAGGACTATGTCTTTATGTTCTTCTGGATGCGCCGTCGCACGTGGGTGTAAAGACCAGATTCTGCCACTATTAAAATCCTTGACACAGAACAGGCGTTCGGTTAGCATTCATAGCACAAATGAGCGAAGAATGCTCACGAATGCCAGTTTTGCTATCATTATCGTAGTAATCAATCTAACTAACGTAACTTTTGTGCAATCAGCGAGCGAATTGCTTTAAGTAGCAAAAACTTGCACTTTTACAACTGAACCTTGATCGGGTAGGCTCATGGCAACACCTGGAGAGTCGTCATGAACCAAAATCATTTTGAAACGTTGACCCATCACGCCATGCTGGTGATATGGGGCCAGTTTGCCCAGAGCATGGGTCTGGTCGATAAAATCGAGTCGATCCCACTCCACCAGAAAACCGTGACACACAGCCCGCAAGGCAAAGTCCTGGAATTTCTGGTGGCTATCCTGGCTGGATTGGAACATCTGCAAGATCTCAGCCGCTCGGCTCACCCGATTGATCAAGATCAAGCAGTCGCCAAAGCATGGCAGCAGTCGGGGTGGGCCGACTACAGTGGGGTCAGCCGAACGCTTTCCGGTCTCACCCAGGCTGAGGCTGAGCGAATCGTGGGCGTTTTGGAGCAGATCACCCGGCCAATCCTGGCCGAAGAGGTCATGCATACTTTGCAAAGCGCAGGTCGGCTGACTTACGATGGCGATCTCACCGCCCGCCCGGTCTCCAACACCAGCAGCACCTATCCAGGTGCGGCCTACGGGCACATGGGCGATGGCCTACGGTTGGGTTATCAAGCAGCAATGGTCAGCCTGCACAGCCCCACTTACGGTCGCCTCTGGCTTTCGGTGACTCCCCATCCGGGGGACACGGTTTCCTGCACCCAGGCGGAGGCTCTGATGCGAGCTGCCGAAGCTAGAACTGGCTTGCGTCCCTGGCGACGCACAGACTTGCTGCGTGAGCGTATTCGCGCCTTGGAAACGGAGTGCCAGACATATCAGGAAAAGGCGCAGGAGTCTCAGGAGACCCGGGAACGTGAGCGAGGCCATTTGACGGAGACCCGCCAGCAGTGCGCTGAACAACGGGCGATGGTGCTTCAACTGGAGGCTCAGTACCAGGAACGCAAACGCCCCGAGCGGCCTTACAGTGCGCTTGCCAAAGCCTGTCATCGGCTGAGCATGCTGGAGCGCCGGCAAAAGCGGCTGGAGAAGCGTATCCCGGCCTTGGAGAAACAACTGCACCATCGCCAACATCAGGGGCTGTGCCATCGAGCTGAAGTCCACCGGCTTGTCGAGCGTCTGGAGCAGTTCGAGCAGGAGAACCGTACCAACCCTTGCCCCATTCGAGCCGATTTTCGCCTGGACGCCGGGTTTGGAACGCGGGAAAATGTGGCGCTGGCCATCGAAATGGGGTACGAAATCTATACCAAACCCTACAGCGACTGGCTCACCCCACGCCTGAAGAAGCGCGTGATCCCGCAGAGCTGCTGGACACGGGTCGGAAGCAACGCTGAGATGATCGCCTGGAAGGCCGAACGTTTCTCCGATTTCCCTTATCCCATCGATGTTGCCCTGGAGCGCTTCTATACCGGCCAGACCCAACGGCATGGCACACTCATCCACTTTGGCCGCGATCCGGTCACCACCAATCTGCCAGGCTGGTTTCAGCGCTACAACGCTCGCCAACTGATCGAAGCAGGCATCAAGGAAGGCAAAACCGTGTTCGCCATGCACCACCTGAAAGTCCGCTCGGCCCCAGCCATCTTTCTCCAGGAGCACTTCGCTGTATTCGCCGCCAATTTCGTGCGCTGGGCGGCACGCTGGCTCAGCCAACAGTGTCCGCAAATCCCTTCTGGATGGCAGAACACCGCCCAACCCAAAGTGAAAGAACAGGTCAGGGTGGCCGCTCACACTTCAGCCTGGGTTGATTGGCAGGATCAAGGTTGCTTGTTAATGTTCACGGACCACAGCCTGTTTGCAGGCCGGTCCCTCGCCGTGAAAAAGCAATGGGCTGTGCAACTCCCCTTGCCATTTTCACAAAATGCATTTTTTTGACGTCTTAACCACTTTGTGCTCTGATTGCACAAAACCTACGTTAGCTTCATTGTTCGTCGTCAAGCAGATAATCGCTTGATATTTCACGAACTGCAAGTTTTGCTCCAGGTTCATTTTCCCCAACCTTCTTTGCTTTCAACCAGGCAATATACCCGTTCAGCATTTTTCGGATTTCTTCAGCCTGATCCCGTAATTCCTGGTAAAGCGCTGTGGAACAATACTGAAGATCTCGCGCAACGATCAGGTGATTTAATGTTTCATCGAGTGAACCACGTGCATGATAGCAAAAACGCACATTATCCATATAATAAAAACGCCCTGCTCCTTCGGAAATATTCGCGGGCACACTTTTTGACGAACGACGCAATTGGTCAGTTAATCCGTACTTCTCCTCTTTAGGAAGGAGAGGCAGTAACCGTTTGTGAACATCCAACATTAAGGCGTGGGAATTCTGCCAGACCTTCAAGGACTCAAAACTTTGTTCTGTCATATCTCCTCTAACGGATCATCCATTACCTTTTACTTCTCACTTTTTACTTTTCAACTCTTTACTTCTCGCTCCTCAGATCACCCAACACGACAACAAGCTCTTCCGGCAATGGCGCTTCGAAGGTATGGGGTTGAATTTTCCCCGGCAGGATGATCTTAAGCTTGGCGGCATGCAAAAAATGCCGGTCAATGGCAATAGATTGCTTGCGATGCCCGTAAATCTTATCCCCCACAATCGGGCAGCCCAAAAACATACAGTGCAGCCTGATCTGGTGCGTCCGCCCGGTGAACGGATGGAACTCCAAGAGCGTATGTTCTTTGAATGATTCCAGCGTAAGATATTCAGATACTGCTTCGCGCCCTTTGCCCGCGGGCATGATCGCCATTTTCTTGCGGTGACTGGGGTCGCGGCCAATCGGCGCTTCCACCCGCCCGCTGGGTGTCGGCGGGGCGCCATCCACCAACGCGAGATAGACCTTTTCGACCTTACGCAGGCGGAATTGATCTTGCAGCCAGCTGTGGGCGCGGTCATTCTTCGCCAGCAGGATCAGGCCCGAGGTCTCTTTATCGAGACGGTGCACTACGCCCGGTCGCTCTTCGCCACCGATCCCTTCCAGATGCGGGTCGTAGCCTAACACAGCATGGACCAGAGTCCCGGTATCGTGCCCGGCGGCGGGATGCACCACCATGCCGGCTGGCTTATTCACGACCAGCAAGTCGTCATCTTCATAAAGGATGTCAAGCGAGATATCCTCGCCCACCAATCCGGACGGCACAGGCGGCGGGATGTGCACTTCCACCTGCGAACCAGGCTCCAGTTTCTGGCCAGCTTTTTTGGCCAGAACGCCATCGACAGCGACAAAACCATCCTTGATCAATCCCTGTAAACGCGAGCGTGAAAACTCAGGCAGACGCTCGACCAAGAAATGATCGAGCCGTTCCTCTTGATCTTTCCGGAAATCAAAGACTTCGTGCCGATCTGGCATCATAGCTCATTCCTCTGAGAGGACTGTCTGCTCCCCGTTTCCATGGGCATCGGATTCTTCCCGGGCACGCTTCTCCGTCCGTTCGCTGAGCCACACCCCGAGAATAAGCGCCACCGTGCCTACAGAAATGGCCGAGTCAGCCACATTGAACACGGGAAATGTGCCTACCGAAATAAAATCCGTGACTTTCCACTCCTGGGTCAGTCGATCGATTAAATTTCCAAGCGCGCCGGCCAATTGAAGGCTCAACGCTAAGCGGAATAGCCAACCTTCCGATTCGATCTTGGGATAGTAAAAAAGTATTACCCCGATCACTATGAAAGCGAGCACCGTAAAAACAGCGCCTCCATTTTGGAACATACCGAAGGCCGCTCCGGTGTTATGCCAGTGGACAATCCGCGCGTAAGGGAGCAGCCAGGCCATCTCTTCCGGGAGCCATTGGGCGCCAAATGGGATATTCTCACGCACCAGCCATTTCGTCCACTGGTCTAACGCGACCACGATGCCCGCAATCCCAAACAGTTTCATATACATAATCAAATATTTTTTCACAGACACCTCATACTAAGAATTCTACTCGAAGTTTTCGTATGCTCGGTAGGGGATGCAGTTGAACTGCTCATAAACCCGGAATCAGAAAAACATCCGCAAGCCGGCCAGCAGCAAAATCAAACCGAGAATCCGCCGGATGGTGGTCGCGGACAACTTGCGGCTACCGATCTCAGCCCCAATCCAGCCGCCGATCAAGGCCACCAGAGCCCATAGGGGTAGTTGAGCTGGCAAATCTGGCGAAGCAAACCAATACCCGAACAGACCCGAAATGGAGTTCACCAGCACGAAAACAGAGATGGTACCCGCTGTCAGTTGCGGACCGGCCCAGTTGGTGAGAAGCAGGATCGGGCTGAGCAAGACGCCGCCGCCCATCCCGATGAGTCCGCCCGTAAAACCGATCCCGGCCCCAAGCAGCAGGGAAAGCCAGATGGCCGGGGAATCCGGCTGAGTCCTATTTTTATTGGGAGCGTCAAAAAGCATCCTGAACGAGGCGTAGACGAGCACCACGCCGACCAGGAGGCGGTAAACAGGGGTGGGCAGGGTGATCAATCCACCCAGAAAGGAAAATGGGATGGAGGTCAGGATGAACGGCCAGGTCAGCCGCCAGGAAAAATGCCCGGCGCGGGTGAATTTGTAAACCGCAACACAGCCAACAACAACATTGAGCGCCAGCACCGAGGGCTTGGTTTCAATGGGCGCCAAACCAAGTAAGCCAAAGATCGCCAGGTAAGCGGATGCACCGGTATGCCCGGCAATGGCAAACAACAACGCAGCTGCAAAGACTGCAACCGCAATAAGAACGGTGGTAGTTGTTGATATGTCCATTTTAGGTCAAACCCCGCATCCCATAGAGGTGCGGGGCAAACCCCGCGAGGTGCGGGGCAAACAAAAACCAGGCCGGCGCCTGGCTGACGGTCGCTCGATTTTACCAGATTGCATGCGGTATTACTCCATCGCATCCCAATGATATTCCACATCCGGTTCGGATTCGGGGGGTGGACTGATTCCGAGCTTGACAGCGCGAAAACCGTTCTCCTCATAGAAAGCCCGGCCCCTGGTATTGATCTGGAGCGTGTATAACCAGAGGTGCTCAGGGGACAAAGCCCTGGCATGGTTTAGCAATCCTTTACCCAAGCCATAACGCTGATGTTTGGGGGCAACATACAACTGGTCAATGAAATCGCCAGCGATTGCCATGAACGCCGCAGGTTCACCATCCAGTTCTGCAACCCAGACATCGTTGTTGACCAGGATCACATCGCGGAAATAAGCCCGGTCTTCTTCGAAGGTATGGCCCTTCGCCCGCTGGAATTCAGGGAAGGCCTGCTCCCTGGCGCGCCGCCACAGGCTGGTAAGCGCTTCAAAATCATCAGATTTGTATGGACGAATTAATGGATCGCTCAATAAATAGCTCCAGTAAGCAAGTATAATTTATCCAACTCCATATCGGAAAGAGAGAATATTATGAAGATTGTGACCGACTCCGCTGCGGATATCCCCGCAGAAGAACGCGAAAGCCTGGGAATCATCGAAGTACCCCTTTACATCCAATTTCCTGAGGGGGAAGTCAGTTCCACCGACCTGACGCCCGATGAGTTCTACAACCGGCTGGAGGCTATGCGGCCGAAAGTCCCGACTACCGCGCAACCATCCAGCGGCACGTTCGCTGACCTGTACCAGAAACTGGCGGAAACCAGCAAAAACATTCTATCTGTGCATATCTCATCCGGTCTGAGCGGCACGTTCAATTCCGCGCGTTTGGGCGCAGAACAGGTCAAACATGCCGCCATCAATGTGCTCGATACTATGACCCTTTCAGGCGGTGAACGCTTCCAGGTGCTGGCCGCCGCGATGGCCGCCAAAGCCGGCTGGGGTATGGATGCGATCAAAGAACGCCTGTCTGTCATCCGCGAACAGACTGAAGTAATATACACGCTCGAAACCCTGGAATATCTGGCGCGCGGCGGGCGTATAGGCCGGGTGCAGGCTTTGATGGGCGCAGCGCTCAAGATCAAACCCATCATCCGCGTGGACCGCACGGATGGCAAATACAGCACGGTCAGCAAGAGCCGCACCATCCCGCAGGCAATGGAGAAGATCACCGAACATCTGCATGAAATGTACACGGATACTCCCGTATGGGTTACCGTGCTGCACGGACGTTTCCATGAGGGCGCAGATGGTTTAACGAAAATGCTTTCCGAGCGTTTGAACGCTGCCAGGCTGGAAGTGATGCGCATCTCTCCCGTGCTGGGCGTGCACACCGGACCGGGCATCGTGGGCGCAGCGGTGGTTCCGATGAGGTTGATGGAAGGGATTGAATAGCAAGTAAGCAGTTATCAACAATTAGTGATCAGTAAGGTAGAGACGAGTAACGAGATAACGATTTGTTGCTCGTTTTTTCTTATTCCTTCAACGATGTTACAATCTCTGACCAGTACCGCAATCCCAACAATTTGTGTCTGAGTTGCGGCACCAGTTCGCATTTTGCAGAGGAATACTGCCAATGGGATTCGCCGAGGGCAAAAATCGCAACTTTTTCCTTTTTTCCACGCTCGCCAGCGCGATTAGCCTGGTTGTATCAATTGTTACAAACTTATCAAACACCAGCATCCTGGGAACAACGCTCCTGTTCCTGTTCCATTTGCCCTTGCTTTGGATGGTCCAAAAAGGTACACGGTCTGGCAAGAGAATGCTGGCGTGGATGGAAAATCCGCGTTTTTCGCAAATTGGGTTTTTGTTCGGCATATCCTTCTTCAGCAGCGGTCTAGGCTTTCTCTACTGGATCTTCCTGTTCGAGCCGGGATCCCTGGTACGTGAGGCGATCATCGGGTTGAGTCCGGTAATCGGCTGGGGTGTGGTGGCGGCCGCTTATCTCCTGGCAGCCTCGGGCGCGGCCCTGAACGCGGGGGGTGAAAAGCGAGACGGGTTGCTGGTCGGCGCCGTCCTATTCTCAGTCACCGGTCATCTTTTTTTGTTCTGGCTGTCGGCGCAAATCTTCTCATTCACCATCGATGATGCCTACATCACTTTCCGCTATTCGAAAAATCTGGCAGCGGGCTTCGGGCCAACCTACAACCCCGGCCTGCCGCCCGTAGAAGGTTATACAACCTTTTTGTGGATGCTGTTGATGACGTTGCCCCATTTTGTGGGCGTCAACGTAGCCACCTTCTCGAAGATCGCCGGCGTATTGCTGACCTGCGGGACTTTCGCGCTGCTTTCGTTGCTGACCTTCTCGATGACCAGGGTTTTCCCGGTCAAAGCGCGGCTGTTCTTCGCTGTCTTCGCGGCTTTCCTGCTCGCCATGCTGCCCATCACGTCGATCCATGCTATCGCCGGAATGGAAACGACCCTGTTCATGTTCTTGATCGGGTTGATGGTTTACATGGTGACCGTCGGCCTGCTGGACGGTTCTCGCCTGCTGTTATGGTCGCCGCTGGCCGGACTGGTGATTGGCCTGACCCGCCCGGAAGGCAACGCCATTTCGCTGCTCCTACTGGCCTGCGGGTGGTTCTTCAGCACCCCCGCGCTGCGCAAACGGCTGACCTGGGCCAGCCTGGGATTGTATATTCTGCCCGGCGCGGCGTATTTCCTTTGGCGTTACCAGTATTATGAGTTGATGTTCCCCTTGCCTTTTTACATGAAAGTTTTGCACGGGACCGGCCTGTTTGGGGGCGCAAACGAGGTGGGGACTTATCTGCTCTACTTGCTACCCAGCATCAGTGTGCTGCTGCTGGCTGCTATTTTGCGCTTGCGTAAAGAATTTTTAGCGGTTCTTGCGCCTGCCGTGTTTCTGCTGATCTTCTATCTTTTCCCCGTCCATGCGATGGGTTTCAACTGGCGTTTTATCTACCCGGCTACGCCCTTTATCAGTATTCTGGTAGCCGTTGGCGGGATCACCATTTTTGAGCTGATGCGCGGCCAGATCCAGTCCACAAAGCCGTGGGAGCCGGTTCTTTTGGCAGGACTTTTCATCATCGGTCTGGGCAACCTGAGCGGCCTGGAAGACATGATCCGAAACCAGAGTTTCTACGGCGCAGGCATTAACAACTATAAAACTTTCGGGACTTTATTGAGCGAGTACAATAACCGGCACGAATTGACCGTTGCTATCGGTGATGCGGGGACCATGCCTTATTATTCTGACTGGCAGGTGATCGACCTGTTCGGCTTGAACAGCACGGAAGTAGCCTTTGGAACCGTTCCAATCTACACGTTGATTTTCGAAGAGCAATCAGCGGACCTGATCGTGCTCAGCGTGGGCGCAAACCCTAACCGCATCTCGGATGAGCACGCCGGGGCGAAAAGACTGTACAACGAAGCCCTTCAGCGAGGTATGGTCCATCTCGGCGCCTTCCCGTTTGGGCGCGTGAACTTTATTTGGGTAGTGGGATATCCAGAGACAGAGCTAGCAAACTACCTTCAAGAAAATATGCAGTTCAGAGGACAACCTTGAAACGACGCGTACTGGTGAAGGGTAGAGTTTAGAAACCACGACCAAACGACGATCAAAACCAGTTGAATGCCGGTTTGTCATCTATTGGAACTAATTGCCCCAGAATGGCGTCGTTGTTTTGTGAGAGGATAGGTTTTCATCGCTTTTCAAGCACGAAGGAGGGTTCCCGGCATGGCAGAAAAATTCAGGCTCTATCGGGGGTTAATCGTTGTTCTTATTCTATTACTGGCAGTCCTTGCTGCTTATCTGGTCGGTCGCAATTTTAGTCAACCCGGTGGGCCAGGACAGACCATCCCACCGACCACCGCATCGTCCGGAGAAAAAGGAGGCGCACCCGTGCAGGATGAAGACCAACCCCCCGGCCTGAAAATTCACCTGAGCGACGGGGGAGCACAACCCGAGGTAGTTGAACCTTTGCCGGTGGCATCCGGAAAGCCGTTATCGATTGAAGAAATAAATAGCATCTTCTTGCGCTTGCCGCCGCTTAAAAGCGACCCCGATGACCGGCAGGCCTTCAAGTTACCGGAAGAAGTCCTGCCGCCGCCGCGGACAGGACAGACCATCGCAGACTTGTTCCCCCTTCCTTCGGAAGACACCACGCCCGAAGTGCTGGCAGGCCCTTTGGAAGTGCTGCGCTACAGCCCGGAGGGTGATGTCCCGCTGGCGCCTTTTGTCAACGTGAGCTTCAACCAGCCAATGGTGCCGTTAGCAACGATAGAAGACCTGGCAAATGAAGATGTGCCTGTCGTGATCGAACCGTCTCTGCCCGGGACCTGGCGCTGGTTGGGCACAAAAACGCTCAATTTCCAATTCGATTCCGAGCTGATCGACCGCATGCCGATGGCGACCGAGTATACGGTTACCATCCCGGCCGGGACGAAATCCGTGGCAGGCGGCGCGCTGGTTGAAACCGTGCAGTTCCAATTCCGTACGCCTCCGCCCACTCTATTAAGTTCTTTTCCATACTCCGGCGAGCCGCAGCCGCTCGAGCCGTTGTTCTTTATTTCCTTCGATCAGCGCGTGGACCCGGGCGCTGTGCTTGAAACCTTATCGGTCGAGGCCGAGGGACAACCGGTCAGCATCCGGCTGGCAACCGACGAAGAAATAGAGGCGGATGAAGATGTCAGCCGGATGGTCGAGAACGCTAACGAGGGGCGCTGGTTGGCGTTCAAGGCAACGGAACCCCTGCCTAAGGCCAGTACCATCAGCGTCGAAATCGGCCCCGGAACACCCTCAGCCGAGGGGCCGCTGGTCACCGAAAGTTCTCAAACCTACAGCTTCCAAACTTACGCGCCGCTGGATATCGTCCGCCACGGCTGCTCGTGGTATGACAAGGATTGCCCTCCCCTTACCCCCTTCTTCATCGAATTCAATAACCCCATCGAAGCCGAATCCTACCAGGAGGGCATGCTGCGCGTCGAGCCGGAGATCCCCGGCGTGACGGTCAATATCTTTGGAAATACGATCAATATCCACGGGGCAACCGTGGGCCGCACTACCTACAAAGTCACCATCAGCGGCGAGATCAAGGACATCTTCGGGCAATCGCTCGGCCGGGACAGGCAGCTGAGCTTCAAGGTAGGCCCGGCGGAACCCTTCCTGACCGGCCCGCAAAGTACCTTTGTCACCCTCGATCCTGCTTTCGAACAGCCGGTTTTATCGCTCTACATCATGAACTACAGCCGGCTGGATGTGCAGGTCTACGCGGTCGAGCCGTCCGATTGGGACGCTTTCAAGCTCTACCTTCAAGAATACCAGCGCACAGACCAGCCGCCGCACCCGCCCGGCAGGTTGGTGCGTGACGAAGTATTGCGTATCGAGGCCCCTTCCGACAAATTGACTGAAGTGGGCATAGATTTGAGCGGCCAACTGGACGGCAGTTTTGGTCATTTCATCGTCATCGCCAAGCCGCCCAGAGGACTCTTCCAGGAAGAGCGCTACTGGGAACACGTCAACGTTTGGGTACAGGTGACGCAAATTGGATTGGACGCTTTTGTGGATCACAGCGAGATGGTGGCCTGGACTACCTCCCTCCTGGACGGCGCCCCGCTTCAAGGCCTGACGGTCGAAACTGCTCCCGGCATACAACAAGCCGTCACTGGCCCTGACGGCCTGACCCGCTTCGCGATCCCCTCCGGCGGCGCAACCTACCTGGTCGCCCGCCAGGGAGATGACCAGGCAATCTTGCCGGCCAACACCTATCTCTGGGACAACGGAGGCTGGTCGGCACGCCCCACCGAGGATGAGCTGCGCTGGTACGTCATCGACGACCGCCAGATGTACCGTCCCGGCGAAGAGGTGCATCTCAAGGGCTGGGTCCGGCGCCTCGGACGGAAGCAGGATGGGGATGTCGGCCTGATCGGGAACCTGGTCTCGAATATCAGCTACCAGATCTATGACCCGCAAGGTAACAATTTAGAAAGCGGAAGTGCGGAGGTCAATGCGCTGGGCGGGTTCGATTTCAGTTTCAGCCTGCCCGAGAACGCCAACCTGGGGTATGGCTACATCCAGATGGAGGCCGGAACCGGTTTGGATGGCCGCTCTCATTCGCATGGGTTCCAGATCCAGGAGTTCCGCCGCCCCGAGTTCGAGGTGACCGCCCGTAACGAGACCACCGGGCCCTACTTTGTGGGTGAATCTGCCACAGTGGCTGTGGAAGCCAAATATTACGCCGGCGGACCGCTGCCAAACGCAGAGGTCAACTGGCTGGTAAGTTCGACTCCTACCAATTACGATCCACCCAACTGGCCCGACTTCACCTTTGGCGTCTGGCAGCCCTGGTGGTGGTTCCATCAAGGCCCGGGCGACGGCGAGACGCAGTACCAGAACTTCAGCGGCACGACCGACGCCACCGGCAATCACTATCTGGATATGGATTTTGAGTCGAACGAAAGCCTGCGCCCGACCAGCGTGCTGGCCGAAGGGTCCGTCACGGACGTCAACCGCCAGGCTTGGGCAGGCAGAACCAGCCTGCTCGTGCATCCCGCCGAGTTGTACGTGGGCATGCGCAGCGAGCGCTATTTTGTCGAGCGCGGACAACCGTTGAAGATCGATTTGATCGTCACCGACCTGGACGGGGTCGCAATCGCCGATCGCCAGATCACCGCCAGCGCGGCCCGGCTGGAATGGAAATTAATAAACGGGGAATGGACCGAAGAAGAAGTTGACGTGCAGGAATGCACCATTGAATCAGCGCAAGAGCCGGTCACATGCGAGTTCGAAACGCCCGTCGGCGGCCGCTACCAGATCACGGCCCTGGTCAATGACGATTCCGGGCGAGGCAACAAAACCCAGCTCACCCGCTGGGTCAGCGGCGGAGAGCTGCCGCCCTCCCGGAAAGTGGAACAGGAAGATGCCACGCTCATACCGGATAAGGAAACCTACCAGCCCGGTGATGTGGCAGAAATCCTGGTGCAATCGCCCTTCAGCCCGGCCGAAGGTCTGCTCACCGTCAGCAGGAACGGGATCCTGTACACCGAGCGCTTCGAGATCGAAGAGGGCAGTATCACGCTGAGAGTGCCCATTGAAGAGCAGCATATACCTAACCTTAACGTCCAGGTCGACCTGGTCGGCTCTGCCCCGCGCACGGATGACCAGGGCGAACCGCTCCCCGGCGTTCCCGAACGGCCTGCCTACGCCAGCGGCAGCCTGAATTTGAGCATCCCGCCATTGCAGCGCACTCTGGCGCTGGAAGTGAATCCGGAAGAGAGTGAGCTGGAACCGGGCGCTGAGACAACCCTCAACCTTGCGCTGAAAGATGCTGGCGGCCAGCCGCTTCAAAATGCGGAACTGGCGGTCGTAGTGGTAGATGAAGCCATCCTGGCTCTCACCGGCTACGAGCTGACCGACCCTCTGGCCGTATTCTATACCCAGCGCCCGTCGGACGTTTGGAGCGTTTACAGCCGGGCCAGCATCCTCCTGGCGGACCCGCAGGCGTTCCTCAATACCACTCCGCAACCACAGGCTACCATGACAGCCAACTTTGCCCTGGGTGGCGCGGAAGAGGCGTACCGGTCTTCAGCCACAGAAGCGCCCGCCGCTGCTGGCGCGCCCGAGGCCGACATGGCAAAGGCGAGCGATGGTTCGGGCTCTGAGACAACCCCGATCACGGTCCGCTCGGATTTCAACCCGCTGGCGGTCTTTGCTCCCGAAGTCCGGACAGACGCAAACGGCGAGGCAAACATCCGGATCAAACTGCCCGATAACCTGACCCGTTACCGCGTGATGGTGGTCGCGGTCGATTCCGGAGGGAGCCAGTTCGGCTCCGCCGAAGCCAACCTGACCGCGCGCCTGCCGCTGATGGTCCGGCCGTCCGCGCCGCGATTCCTGAACTTTGGCGATAGTTTGGAACTGCCGGTCGTATTACAAAACCAGACCGATGAGCCCATGACGGTTGACGTGGCCATCGAGACCACGAATACGAGACTGACAGGCGACGCCGGCCTGCGCGTGGACGTGCCGGCCAACGACCGGATCGAAGTGCGCTTCCCGGCCACAACCGACCGGACCGGTACTGCCCGCTTCCAGGTTGCCGCCGTCTCAGGGGAATTCGCGGACGCGGCTACTGTGGAGCTGCCGGTATACACCCCGGCGACGACAGAAGCCTTTGCCACCTACGGCGTCATCGACGAAGGCGCGATCGTCCAACCGGTGTCTGCGCCGAAGGGAGTCTTCGAGCAGTTTGGAGGGTTAGAAATCCAGACTTCGTCCACAGCCCTGCAAGCGCTGACGGATGCGGTCATCTACCTGGTTTCCTATCCCTTTGAAGGCTCGGAGCAAATGGCTTCCAGAATCCTGGGGATAGCTGCCTTGCGGGATGTGTTGACGGCCTTCGAAGCCGAGGGACTGCCTGCTCCCGCTGAAATGGAAGCAACTGTAAGCCAGGATATCGAACGCTTACAGGGTCTGCAAAACTTCGACGGCGGCTTCCCCTACTGGCGGCGCGGCCAGGAGTCGATCCCGTTCAACACCATCCACGCGGCCCACGCGCTACAACGCGCTGAACTAAAAGGTTTCGATGTCCCACAGGGTATGCAAGACCAGTTGCTGCCGTACCTGCAAAACATCGAGAGCCACTACCCGCACTGGTACAGCCAGCGGGCGCGCTGGACGTTGAGCGCCTACGCGCTGTACGTGCGCGACCTGATGGGTGACAACGACCCGGCCAAGGCCCGTCAACTGCTGGACGAGGCCGGGTTGGAAGGCATCCCGCTTGAAGCCGTCGGCTGGATCTGGCAGGTGCTTTCCGAAGACCCGAATTCCGGGCCGGAGTTGGAAGCCATCCGCCGCTACGTTGCGAACCGGGCCGTCGAAACCGCCGGGGCAGCCAATTTCACCACCGAGTACGACGACCAGACCTACCTGACCTTGAGCTCCAACCGGCGCACGGATGCTGTCCTGTTGGACGCGCTGATCGCCGATAACCCGGATAGCGACCTGATCCCGAAACTGGTCAACGGCCTGCTGGCGCACCGCAAACAGGGACGCTGGGAAAATACGCAGGAAAATGTCTTCGTGCTTATTGCGCTGGACCGCTACTTCACTACCTACGAAGCGCAGAAGCCCGATTTCGTGGCCCGCGTCTGGCTGGGCGAGACCTACGCCGCAAACCACGCTTACGAGGGCCACACCACCGAACGGCATGAGACGGCAGTCCCGATGGAGTATCTAACCAATGCCGAACTGGGTGGCGGGCAGGACCAAAATTTGATCATCGACAAAGAAGGTTCCGGACGCCTGTACTACCGGCTGGGGCTGAAATACGCTCCTACCGACCTGTGGCTGGAACCGCTGGATATGGGTTTTGTGGTGCAGCGAGAATACGAAGGCGTGGATGATCCCGAAGACGTCTACCGCGATGAAGAAGGCATCTGGCACATCAAGGCCGGGGCGCGCGTAAAGGTGCGCCTGACCATGGTGGCCGATAACCGCCGCTATCACGTTGCGCTGGTCGATCCCTTACCCGCCGGGCTGGAGATCGTCAACCCGGCGCTGGCCGTTTCGCAGAGCATCCCGCAAGACCCCGAAAGCCCGGATTTTGAATACGGCTGGTGGTGGTGGCGGACCTGGTACGAGCACCAGAACATGCGCGACGAACGCGCCGAGGCCTTTACATCACTGCTGTGGGATGGCGTCTACGATTACACCTATATAGCGCGCGCGACCACGCCGGGGAAATTCGTTGTCCCGCCTGCCAAAGCCGAGGAGATGTATTCGCCGGAAGTGTTCGGGAGGAGCGGGAGCGATTGGGTGATTGTGGAATAGCTGTCAGCTTTTAGCTTTCAGCCATTAGCGGCCCTTTAAAACGATAAAGAGTCTCTGCATCCTGCGTGGAGACTCTTTTGTTTGTTGTAAGAAACCCCGCGCTAATTGAGTGTTGGTGTGGTGCGCGAGATAGTAACTCGCGCTACCCTTATTCCCAAAAAATCTCAGCCCAGTGGACCGGGTGATCCGTGGCCGAATCAGGAGGCAAGACATAAATCGGGTTACGAACGCTCAGCGTTGGTGAGAAGAAAATATGGTCGATGCGATTATCGCCGGACATGTCGATGCCATCCGGGCTGATCTCCGAGGGATAAACGCTCGTCCAGGCGTTGGTGTAAAC
>JAABUE010000005.1 GCA_011389535.1 Anaerolineales bacterium | reverse complement strand
GCGTCGCCAAAGCAGACAGCGTGATCGACATTGCCCTTCTCGAGGCAACTGTCCGCGAAGACCTGAATAAACGCGCGCCCCGCCGGATGGGTGTGCTGCGACCGCTCAAACTGGTCATCGATGACTACCCCGATGACCTGGTCGAAGAAATGGAAGCCGTCAACAACCCGGAAGACCCGGAGGCCGGTACGCGGGTGCTGCCGTTCTCCAAGGTTCTGTACATCGAGCAAGATGACTTCCGTGAAGAACCACCGCCAAAATATCATCGCCTGTATCCGGGCAACGAGGTCCGTTTGCGCTACGCCTACTTCGTGACCTGCACCGGCTTCGTCAAGGACCCGCAGACTGGTGAGGTGACCGAGGTGCATTGCAGCTACGACCCGGCCACGCGCGGAGGCGATTCTCCCGATGGCCGCCGGGTCAAATCGACCATCCACTGGGTTTCAGCCCGGCACGCCCTCCCCGCAGAGATTCGCCTGTATGACCGCCTGTTCACGGTTGAGAACCCGGATAGCGATAGTTTCAAGGAATATCTCAACCCTGACTCGCTGGAAGTGCTCTCCTCCTTCGTAGAACCCAGCCTGGAAAATGCCAAGCCCGGTTTCACGTTCCAGTTCGAGCGCCAGGGCTATTTCTGCGTAGACCAGGACAGCACGCCCGAGAAACTGGTCATCAACCGGACCGTCTCGCTGAAAGATACCTGGGCGAAGATAGAGAAGAAACAAAGATAATCACAGAAGGGCAAGGCCAAGTCTCGCCCTTCTGTTTCCGTGGAGCGGGATACCCTGGCAGAGCACTTTGGTATCCCACCCAACACAATCTATCTATGGAAGTCATCATCCGAGAAGCAAACCCTTCTGATGCAGCCCAGATCATTGCCTATGTTAATCGCCTGAGCGAGGAGCCAAACTCAAACATAGAGTTATCGCCGGGCGAGTTTACTCATACTGTCGAATCAGAAGCTGCGATACTGTCCGAGTTCGCGCTATCCGAGAACTCGATCTTTTTGGTTGCCGAAAGCGCCGGAAAGATCGTGGGGATCATCAACTGCAGAGGCAGCAAGCGTAAGGCAATCCGCCATGCGGTGACATTGGGCATGTCCGTGGATCAGGACTGGCGAGGCCAAGGGATCGGGCGCCAGCTCATAACACGCGCCATCGAATGGGCCAAAAGCGCCGGAAGTATAAAGCGGATCGAATTGGCCGTATTTGAACGGAATACAATTGGGATTCATTTGTATCAAAAATTTGGCTTTGAAATCGAAGGCAGGAGGAGAAAGGCTATCTTCCGAGATGGGCAGTATCTGGATGGCTTGATCATGGCATTGCTGTTGTAAAATTCTAACCGCAACCTTCCAACAGTTGCACTGCTGGAAGAACCAGAGCAGTGCAACTGCTCCAAGCATCCTCCCCGGCGGCGAGGAAAGTGCCCGAAAGGGTACGCCGCCTCGAGCAGCGTGGTACTTAAAGGGATCCGCCAGCAGTTGCATTGTTGGCGGATCTTATATTCCAATATGCTTATCCCATCTTTTCCAAGATCTCTATCGCGTTTCGCACGCGAGCCAGGACCATTTCCTTGCCGATTACTTCCATGCTCTCGAATAGCGGCGGGCTAACCGTTTGCCCGGTTACTGCTACACGCAGGATGCCAAAAACTTGGTTGGGTTTCAACTCAAGCTCCTCCACCAGCTCGCGCAATGGGGGTTCGGCCGTTTCGTGAGAGATTTCCGGCAGACCGGAGAAGATCTCGTAAGCCTTGCGGGCAATCTCAGCGGATCGTTTTGCATCCAGTCCTTTGGCGATCAATTCTTCGGGCTTTGGCTCTACAGTTTCCTGGAAGAAGAAACCTCCAAACGCAAGGCAGTCATCGAGGGTGACCAGGCGTTCCCGGATCAACGGGGTGATCGCCAACAGCGTGGGCTCGTCCACGCTGTACCCGGCGCGGAGGTAGAAAGGTTTAATTCGCGCTGCCAGTTCCTCGGTCGGCAAGAGGCGGATGTGCGCCCCGTTAAAGTGGTCGAGCTTTGCGAAGTTGACCCCTGCCGGAGAGGGCGTCAGGTGATCCACATCAAAGCGCTCGATCATCTGCTCGAGGCTCATGACATCATCTTCGGCTACCCCCCAGCCCATCAGCGCGATCCAGTTCAGAACCCCTTCAGGGATGTAACCAAGCTGCTCCAAATCCTTGACGAAGATCGAGTGACCATCTTTGAGGGCTTCGGCACCCTCACGCTTGCTCATCTTGCCTTTACCGCTGGGCTTGAGAAAAACGGAGAGATGCACCCAGACCGGCTCGTCCCACCCAAAGGCGCGAACGATCTGCACGTGAAGTGGGAACGTAGCCAGCCATTCAGATCCGCGAAATACGTGCGTGATGTCCATCAGATGATCGTCCACCATCGCTGCCAGATGGTAAGTGGGCAGGCCGTCCGATTTAAGCAAAACAAAATCATCGAGATAACGGTTTTCGGTGACAATCGCGCCGCGCAGGTGATCGTGGGTGGTAGTGGTGCCCTCATAAGGCATCTTAAACCGGATCACATAGTTCTCGCCAGCCTCGATCCGCCGGGCAGCTTCCGTGGGGTCCAGAGCACGGCACTTGCCGCTATAATGAGGATTCTGTTTGCGTTCTTGCTGTTCCTGCCGTACTTTAGCCAGCTCTTCGGGCGTGCAAAAACAGGGAAAAGCAAACCCTTTTTCCACCAGGATCCAGGCATGCTCGAGATAAATATCGCGGCGCTCGGTCTGGCGATAAGGCCCGTAATGACCTCCGACATGAGGCCCCTCATCGGGTGGGATACCGAGCCAGTTCAAACTATCGAAAATTTCCTCTTCGGCGCCTTCTACAAATCGCTTCCGGTCAGTATCTTCGATACGCAGGATGAACTGCCCGCCCGTTTTGCGGGCGAGCAGATAGTTGTAGAGCGCCGTCCGGGCAGAACCGAGGTGGAAATGCCCGGTTGGGGATGGCGCCATACGGACGCGGGCTGGTTTTAGTGAATTTGTCATAGGTCTCCAGAATAATAATTTCCCAACGCTGGTTTGCCTCCCGCCGGCCACCGTTCGTGCCTGCTCACGGTGCGGACAAGACGCGCGCTACGCCCCTCGCCGATAACACGTCGACAGGCTCCCCCTATCGGGACTTCGCGGTGCGGTGCTCGGGGCTACTCAACAAGCGATGTATTAAAAGTCCAATGATTTATGGCGCAAGGCCACGCTTTCGACAAGCCCGATGCCAAGCATCAGGGAGGTGAGACCGCTGCCTCCATAACTGATGAACGGCAACGGCAGACCGGAGACTGGCACGATGTTCATGTTCACGCCAATGTTGACCACGCCCTGGAAGAAGATCAGGGTGGCAACCCCGTAAGCGATAATGGAGCCTGATATATCCCGTGCATGCTGGGCGGCGCGCAAACAACGCCAGATGATAAAAGCCAGGATGAGGATAACGAGGATTCCGCCAACCATGCCAAACTCTTCTGAAATGGCCGAAAAGATGAAGTCGGTATGGCGGACTTTCAAGAAACGCAATTGCGTCTGGGTGCCGTGTCCGTAACCCTGACCGAACAATCCGCCTGAGCCAATCGCGATCAGAGCCTGTTGCACGTTATAGGTTGCACCGAAGGTGGCGTTCGGGTCCGGCAAGATGAAATTTGCAATCCGTTCTTGCTGGTATTCTTGCAGGAACGGGATACGAATCCTGAAAAACGAGAAACCGACCAGGGTGCCCAATGCTAAAATGCCTGCTGCAACAAAAGAAAACAAATGCTTTAATTGCAGTCCACTCAGCCAGAGCAAAATAAACCAGATGACGGCGATCACCACCACGTTGCTCAGGTTGGGTTGCAGGAGGATCCAGATGGTCAGCCCGCCGACCCAGAGCAGGCTGAACGCTATCCAACGCAGGTCACGCGGGCGGTCCTGGGTTTTCTCAAAATAGCGCGCCAGGATAAGGATGATCACGATCTTGGCGAATTCTGTTGGCTGAACAAATAACACACCAACGGTAAACCAGCGAGCCGCACCGAATACCGCCTGCGCGCTCAGGAAAAGCGCAAATAGTAGAACGCCCATGACAATATAAATTGGAATGTAAAGGGAGATCCAGTAGCGGTAATCGATCACAGCGACCACAAAAATAAGGACCAGGCCTGCCAAGGCGAAGTAGATTTGGCGATTGATCAACGGGGTCAATTCCTCGTTCGCCGCTACTGCGGAACGGATCATGGTTGTCCCGAATGCGGTCGCCAGTACGATTGCGCCGAGGAGCCAAAAATCAAAATGGCGCCAGGAAATGTCGCGAAACATGGTTTATCCGCTACGGCGGCGCGCCATGCTCCTGAGGGGAATATCTGCCACCAGGCGCTGCTCGCGTCCGTCACGCTCCAGGTCGATCCGTACCCCATCGGGGTCGACATCAATGTGACGAGAAATGACTGCTAAAATATCGTCTCGGAGCGCTTCCATCTCCAACTGGGTCATATCGGTGCGATCATGGACAAGAACCAGTTGCAGCCGCTCTTTGGCGCTTTTCGCGCTGCGCTTCCGCCCGGTGATGCGGTCAAAAAAGCTGCTCATCCTATTTCCTCCCCGTCATCCGCTGAATGCGCGCCCATAAACTGCCTTTGTTATCCAATTCAAGAAAGGGAACGTCCTCTCCGCACATGCGCCGGGCGATATTTCGAAAAGCCTGCCCTGCTATGCTTTTGGGTTCCAGAGCGATGGGCGTACCCCGGTTTGTTCCCACAATCACATTTTCGTCTTCGGGGACAACGCCAATCAAGCGGATCGCCAGCAAGTCGAGCACATCCTCGGCTGAGAGCATGTCGTGATTCCGGACCATACTCGGGTTCAGGCGGTTAAGGATGAGGGAAGGGCTGCCCTTCTCCTCCGCTTCCAGCAGACCGATCACCCGGTCCGCATCACGGACGGCTGAAACTTCCGGATTGGTGATGACCAGCACCTGGTCGGCAGCCGCAATCGAGTTCCGGAACCCGCGCTCGATCCCCGCAGGGGAATCGATCAGAACCCAGTCTACCTCGTTACGCAGCTCGTCACCCAGCCTCACCATATCGGACGGGGAAACAGCGCTCTTGTCGCGGGTTTGAGCCGCCGGGATCAGGTAGAGCTCAGGAAGTCGCTTGTCACGGATCATGGCCTGGCGTAAACGGCAGCGTCCTTCGATCACATCAACAATGTCATATACAATCCGGTTTTCCAGGCCCATAACAACATCAAGATTTCGGAGACCGATATCGCCGTCGATACAACAAACCCTGGCTCCAAGGGATGCCAGTGCAACGGCAATATTGGCAACAGCGGTGGTTTTTCCCACCCCACCTTTGCCGCTTGTAATGGTCACGATTTTTGCACTCATTTACACATCCTATAGAACAAGAACTAACCTGGCTCCCACGGACTGGACTGCAGTTTTCCATCCTGGTTGATGCTGGCAATCTCCGGGCGGGGACTTTTCAGCGGTGTTAGAATTGCAGAGACCTCCTCGGCAATTCGCAATTGTGCAGGCGAGAGGTCCAGCGCACAGATATACGCCGAGCTATCCCCTTTGGCCCCGGCATGAACCATGCCGCGCACCCGGCCCCAAACGATCACATTGCCTCCGGCTACGACTTCGGCGCCAGGATTAATATCACCGACCACAACCACGTGCCCGGGAAACTCTATCCGGGTGCCTGAACGGAGGGTTTTATTGACAAACAGGGCTGTCGCATTGCCCAGGTCGTCAACGGCAAACTTGCGTGTCTCTTCCGGGCGGGGTTTTGAAATACGGGTGGCAAGGCCTAACAGTTGGGCTGTTTTTTCTGTCGTTGGAGATTCACTCAGCACAGCCCAGAGTGAAACACCGCGGTCGGACAGCCTGTCACGCAGTGCAACCAGCTCATTGACCCTTAAAATATGTGAGCCAACATCCAGGGCAATGCGCGCTCCCCGGAAGAAGGATTGTCGCGCATGGATCTGTTCCAGCAAAGCTGCCTCGAGGGCAGCCCACTCCCCATTCCCGATCGTGATGAGCAAGCCATCTCGCAAGCCCTTGATTTGAACTGGAACTGTTTGCTCATCCATAGCTACACGAAAAGGGTATCATTCTCTCGTTGAAATAATTGCTGAATTATAGCATGAAGTACCGGAGACCCATCCGGCTCGTTAACCGTCACCGCTCTGGGCGATATCAATTGCTTTTATCTCGAAGTATGCCTCCAGCGTGCGGATGACCATCGGACCGGCAACACTGGCCCCCTCGCCACCATTATATGCAAAAGCCATAACAATAATCTCGGGATCATCGAACGGCGCATAAGCCAGGGTCCAGGAGTGCGTGGGCCATTGGCCAAACTGGCAGCGCTGCGCTTGCAGCGCTACATCGTCACAGTACTCTGCCGTACCGGTCTTGCCGGCCACAGCGATTGGAAAACCAGAGAAGATCCTGGTGAGCGTTCCGCGCGGGTCGGTTACTGCCATCCGCATCCCCGTCTGGACTGCCTGGATGCTGGAAGGCTGTATGACTTTGTATGCATCTTCGTTTAGGGAGCAATAGCCTGCATCACAGCTATATTCCTGGATCACCGGGTCGACTGTGGTATCCCATTTCAGGTTTTCAGTGAACGGAGAGATCCGATACGTGCCTTCAGGCAGTTTATCGGCGATCTCATCACTGCCAACGTTACGCCAGGCACCGGATATATTCCCACGGTCATCTTCTATCTGTTCGGGAACCCAGATGGAAAAATCTACCGGGTTGAACCACTGTTCAACGACCTTGCCCTCACTATCGGTCACCTCGCGGACGATGGTGGGCTGCATGAGCTTTCCATCGGCCGCAATCGTAGCCCCGGACATCAAGACCTGGAGCGGGGTTCCGAGCACGTACCCCTGTCCCACAGCGGCAATGTATGTATCGCCCGTGGACCAGTTCTCACCCTGATTGATGCGCTTCCATTGCGGCGTTGGGATCAGGCCATCCTGCTCACCGATCAACTGTATCCCGGAATTTGCTCCGTAACCAATAGCGCGCGCGTATTCCCCAAGACGCCAGATACCCAACCCTTCTTCGATTTCATCTTCATAGCCGCCGCCCAGTTTATAGAAGCAGACATTGCTGGAAAAGGCAATACAGCGGTAGAAATCGACAATCCCAAACCCCTCCGGATTGGACTCGTAGATCCAGTCCACGAACGGGCGGGTATTGTTAGGCGTGCAGGGATCATTTGGGGAGAATTTCTCGCACAGATCCAACTGTCCCGGGGCAAAAATTTCCTGGCCCAGTCTTACAACCCCTTCGTTAATCGCGCCTGTAGCTGTAGAGATCTTGAACACCGACCCGGGCGGGAATTCAGCCTGGATCGCATTGTTCAGCAGTGGCCGGCGCGGATCCTCGCTGAGCTGCTCGTAGTAATAGGCCGGGATAAAACGCGACATGCGGTTGTTCTCATAGGTTGGATAGGTGACCATCGCCAAAATTTCACCGGTTTTCGGGTTCATAGCAATGATCACCCCGCTGGAAATCCGGATGCGCCCAAAGTAATCGTTCCAGGCTTTGATCTCTGTCAATAGAACAGCTTCAGTAGCTGTCTGCAGACGGGTATCGATGGTCAGTGTGAGGTTATTCCCTGGAACGGGGGCAACCGGTGGTTCCAAATTGCGCAGTTCCTGTCCCGCCACATCCACCTGAATGGTGCGCCGTCCGGGAGTTCCGGTCAGGACCTGGTCCAGTGCGGCTTCTACGCCTGCATACCCAATTTTATCCCGGTTGGGGACAAATCCCTCAGCGCGGGCTTCCTCCTCCAAAGCAGCCGGAATCGGACCGAGGAAACCGACCACATTAGCGGTCAACGATCCGGTCGGATAGTCCCGGATCGGATCGATCAGGACGGAGACACCAGGCCAGTCGACCGAACCTTCACGGACCATTCTAGCGACCGCTTCATCGACATCGCACTTGACTTTGACCGGCCGGTAAGGAGCCAGCGATTCACCCAAAGCGACCAGTTGCTCGATACCCGGTCCTTCGACGCATTCCGCAACCAGCTTTGCCTCTTCAATCGTCCCTTGAGTTGCGGGTACATCGATTAACTTCGAGAGGTTCCGGTAGATATTCTGGATGTCGGCCTGCGAGTTGGGCAGGCTGGCAGGTGTGATCACAACGCTGTAAGAGGCGATGTTACCGGCCAGGATATACCCATTGCGGTCGTAGATGATCCCACGCGAAGGGGCGAGATAGTCAATGGTTGTGTAATTTTCAACTGCCTCTTCGAGCCAGTCGGTTCCTTGAAAAACCTGCAGACTGATCAAACGGAACAGCAGCGACCCCAGCACCAGCGCTACCACCCCATAAATGGCCCACAAGCGCCAGGGTTGAGTCTGATATCGAGAAGTGGATGACGAACTCATTCAACCTCCTTTACCGGGCTTGCCCATTGCGCCATGTCACGGACCACTGCATAAACTGGGATTGAAAACAACAAATTGAGCAACACCCTGGGCAACACAATTAAACCTAGCGAATCGCCAAGCGGTAAGGGTGTCCCCAACAGATTCAACACGAGCAACGTTAAAATATCCATCGATAAGGTTCCTAAGAAGATGACGCTGAACATCGCCAGCAATGGCGCCTGCCAGACGCGTTGTTTAAACAGTTGAGCAAGCAGCACCACAAATAAGTAACCGGTCATGGCGACAGGCCAGGGCAGGCCGGATACAAAAGATACCATAATTCCGCCCACAATGGCCCATACCCAGGCTGACGGAGCATCCGCTTTCAGCGCCCAGGCAGCCAGGACCACAAGCATTAAATCGGCATAGCCTGCAAGCAGAGTCATCTGGCTGATTACCGCGGACTGCACGATCACAACCAGCGCAAGCAGCGGGAATGCAATTAGGTTGCGGAACATTTCAGGGTGTGTTTAGAGGGGTTAAGGGCTCGATATCGACAGGCCGGAAGTTTGTAATGATCAGGACGATCTCGAGTCGAGCAAAATCCACTGATGGGTGGATCGAAGCCTGCTGGAATAGTTCGAAGTCACGCTTGCGCACGTTCAAAACCTGGCCTACGATCAAATCGGGCGGATAGCCGCCGCCCAGGCCGGAGGTGAGCACCACGTCTCCGGCTTCCACTGTAATTTCCTGCGAGATCATTTCCAGGGACAGGTCACCGGTCACTGAGCCAACCAGGACAGCATCCGTATCGGCGTTTTGCAAGCGAACATTGATCGCTGCTGCCGGGTCGGTTATCAATTGTACACGCGAAGCATCGGCAATGACGGCATCCACCCGGCCGATCAGACCCTGGTTGGTAACAACCGGCATGCCACGTAAAATGCCGTCATTCGAGCCTCGGTTGATTATTACATAATGTAGGAATGGACTCGGGTCCCGGCCGACAACTGCAGCTCCCTTGTAGGATCTCTCAGGATTGGCGCGAGTAAAATCTACCAGCGCGGCCAAAATTTCGGTCTCGTCGACCTTTTGCTGTAACTCGATCAACTGTCCCTGCAGGCGCGAGACTTCCTGTTCAAGTTCGGTATTTCTCTGGCGCAAGGCCACAATATCGCGCGGCGCGGCGAGAAAGTCCTGGACCGCGGCAAACCGGGTCGCAAACCAGGTTTGAACACCGACCAACGAACCACCCAATCCGCTAGAAGCAGTGCCCAAATAGCCCCCAAAGGCAAGCACAAGAATCCCCCCTACGATCAAAAAGATGATTGTCGTTTGCAGGGAACGACCAAATACATTTCTCATTTTAAAAATAAAACTTCCAATACAATTAAACGCTATGACGCGTGCTTCCGCGCTCCAAACCGACCAGTAGCCGGCTTAACCTGTCAAAATCATCAAAAATCATCCCTGCCCCACGGGCAACGCAGGATAGAGGATCTTCCGCAACCCAAACACGTAACTTAAGTTCATCCGATAAACGGTCAGACAGTCCCTGCAGCAGCGCGCCGCCGCCAGCCAGACAAATTCCGAGGTCCATCAAATCTGCGACGATCTCCGGCGGGATCTCGTCCAGGGCATCGCGGATCGTATCCACAATGACCTGTACCGACCCGGAAAGCGCCTCACGGATCTCAACAGAAGAGACCTCGATCGTTTCCGGTAAACCGGTAACCAGGTTGCGCCCGCGTACTTCCATCGTTTTCTCGGTGGGAAGGGGGAAAGCGGAGCCAATCGACCATTTGACTTTTTCGGCTACTCCCTGCCCGATCAGCAGGTTGTACTTGTTGCGCAAATACTGAACGATGTCTTCATCCATCTCGTCCCCGGCAACTCGCAAAGATCGCGAAGCCACCACTCCGGTCATCGACATGACCGCCACTTCTGTCGTCCCACCGCCGATATCGACCACCATGCTGCCCTTGATCTCTCCAATCGGCAGACCTGCCCCTAAAGCCGCGGCGATTGGCTCTTCCAGGAGAAACGCCTGGCGAGCCCCGGCTCCCATGGTGGCATCGTACACAGCCCGTTTTTCCACCTCGGTGACCCCGGTTGGGATCCCGATCACCACCCGCGGGCGTGGTAATGGAACGACACTCTGTTCGTGAACTTTACCGATGAAATATTCCAACATGATTTGCGTGACATCAAATTCGGAAATCACACCATCGCGAAGAGGCCGGACCACCATCACATTGCTCGGGGTACGGCCTACCATTTCTTTTGCTTCCAGTCCTATGGCGATCGGTTGCCTCAGGCGTTTGTCCATTGTTACCCAGGACGGCTCATTAATCACAATACCCTTGCCACGAACATTGACAAGGGTGTTTGCAGTTCCTAGATCAATGGCAATGTCCAGCGAAAACAGGCCCAAAAGCCAGTTAATCGGGTTAAAAGCCAATGCGGGCTCCTCGATGCAATTTCCTTACCTGCGTTATTATACCATGAGCAGGTTTTTGGTTTTTTCTGAAACTCTGGCGGCCATTTGGGGTTACTACAAACGTCAAAATCTACTCAACCCATCCCTCGGGAGGAAACATGTCAAAAATTGCCATCGTAACTGACAGCACCGCGTATATACCAGCCGATCTGGTCCAAAAACATAACCTGACAGTAACGCCACAGGTATTGATCTGGGGGGAAGAAACGTTTCGAGACGGCGTCGACATCCAACCGGATGAGTTCTATGCGCGTCTCAAAACAGCCAAAGTCATGCCCACCACTTCGCAGGTCTCACCTGCTACTATGCAATCCACCTTCGAAGGCCTGGTCGAGAAAGGCTATGAGGTGCTGGGGATCTTCGTTTCAGCCAGGCTCTCTGGCACAATTCAATCCGCCGTCCAGGCAATCGATATGATGGGAAATGCAGGCGGAAAAGTCAAGATTGTCGATTCCAAAACAACAGCCATGGCGATGGGTTTCCAGGCATTGACCGTTGCGCGCGCCGTCGAAAACGGGGCCGACATGGAAGATGCGGTTGCCCTGGCTGAAAGAGCCCGTGAGCATACCGGCGTCTACTTCGCCGTGGATACGCTTGAATTCCTGCACCGCGGCGGGCGGATCGGCGGCGCGCAGCGCTTCCTGGGCACCGCCTTGAACATGAAACCCGTGCTGGCTGTTGTCGACGGGCGCGTGGAAGCGGTGGAGCGTATCCGTACCAAGAGCAAAGCTCTCGAGCGCGTGTTGGAATTGGTTATGGAACAAACCAGGGGCAAGACGCCCATCCATCTGGCGACGCTGCACGCCGCCGCCGAAGGAGAAGCGCGGACGCTGCTCGACAAAGCCAGCAAACAATTGAACGCTACAGAAAGCATCCTGTCTACCGTCAGTCCGGTGGTCGGCACCCACGCCGGGCCCGGAACGGTCGGCCTGGCGTACATAGCCGGGGTTTAACTATCACTTCACCGCCTCTCCGCACGGAGGGGTTTTTTGCACCATTTCAGCCGGAACCGCATCTAAACTGTATGGACCAAAAACAATTCCTCGAAAAAGCCAAAGCCTCCGGCAAACCGGCCGTCGTAGACTTCTGGGCGCCCTGGTGCGCGCCCTGCCGCATGACCAAACCCGTGCTCGAAAAACTGGCCCGGGAATATCAGGATGAAGTCGACTTCTGGCCGGTCAACTCCGACCAGAACCAGGAGCTGTTACAAGAGCTAAAAATTTACAGTATCCCGACCGTCCTGTTCATCAGGGATGGAAAGGTTGCCGGGAGAATGACCGGCGCACAACGCGAAGAAGCCTACCGCCAGATGTTCGCAGCGCTGGCAAACGGAGAGACTCTGCAAAATCCAATTTCGCCGGTCGACCGCCTGCTGCGCCTGGGGATCGGTACCGCTACCACCATATTCGCGCTCCAAACCTCCACCTGGTGGCTGCTCCCGCTTGGACTGTTGATCCTGTTTACCGGAATTTATGACCGTTGTCCCCTTTGGAAAGCCATCAGCAGTCATTTCAGCGGTCTCAAAAAACCTTCCTAAAATCGGGTTTTATTTAACTACTGTTACCTTCACCACGGAGACACGGAGGCACAGAGCTTTTATACTCTGTGCCTCCGTGGTTTTCCTATCGACCGTTTTACCGGTACTGGGCGGGTAGATAACTATTTTTAATCTAGCGGGTATAATTCGCCCATGGCGCAAGACACTCCCCTCGTGATCGGCATTGCAGGTGGTTCCGGCTCCGGCAAGACCACCGTCGCCCAGGAAATCCTACAGCGAGTCGGCCCCGACCGGATCGCTTACATCCAGCACGACTCGTACTACAAAGATCTGACCGGCCTGCCGCCAACGCAGCGCGCAGAAGTCAACTTCGACCACCCCAATTCCCTGGAAACCGAATTACTGATCTCCCATATCGAACAATTGAAACAATGCCACTCGATAGAAGTGCCGATCTATGATTTCTCCACCCATAGCCGCACGGAAAGGTCTTTTAAAGTCAATCCGCGTGGTGTGATCATCGTGGAAGGCATCTTGATCTTCGTAGATGCGGTCTTGCGTTCCCTGTTCGACGTGAAGTTGTTCGTCGATACGGATCCAGACGTCCGCCTGATCCGGCGTCTGCAGCGCGATATCACGGAACGCGGCCGGACGGTAGAAAGCGTCATTCATCAGTACCAGTCCACCGTCCGCCCGATGCACCTGGAGTTTGTCGAACCGTCCAAACGCTACGCCGACGTCATCATCCCGGAAGGGGGCTTCAATAGAGCCGCCATGGATATGGTCGTCGCGCGGATCGAATCCCTGCTGAGTTAATTCATACGAGCTCTCGTCGCCATCCCCGGCGGCGAGGAAAGTGCCCGAAAGGGTACGCCGCCAAGAGCAAGAAAAATATTTTATATTTAGGAGTTGAAATGGCAAAAAAATGGAACACCCCACCCGCGATGGAAATTGATCCCGAGAAAACCTACACAGCACGTATGGAAACCGACAAAGGTAAAATGGTCATCGAGCTGTTCGCGGACAAAGCGCCCAAAACGGTCAACAACTTTGTTTTCCTTGCCCGCCAGGGATTTTATGATGATGTGATCTTCCATCGTGTGATCGACAACTTCATGGTGCAGGGCGGAGACCCGACCGGCACGGGTACCGGCGGCCCTGGCTATAAATTCGGGGACGAGTTCCATCCCAGCCTGAAACACGATAAGCCCGGCATACTTTCCATGGCAAATGCCGGCGCAAACACGAACGGCTCACAATTTTTCATCACCCACGTGCCCACTCCCTGGTTGGACAATAAACACAGCGTGTTCGGCCAGGTCAAAGAAGGCATGGACGTGTTGATGTCCATCCCTGCCCGTGACCCGGGGCGGCCGGAATCTCCCGGCGTCAAAATCCAGAAAGTGACCATTGAAGAGAGCGCCTGAAAAAATACAAAATGGCAGGCGATCGAAACGCTCCAGCTTATCGACGAATGTCTTGCGGATCCTGGCCCTGCTGGCGGTGATCGCGATTACATACTTTGTGTACAGCATCCGTGACCGGGTTGCCGAGTTTGCCGCCTATGGATATCCGGGTATTTTTCTGGTCGCGATGATGGCCAATGCCACGATCTTCTTCCCGGCGCCAGGTGTTGCGGTCGTGTTTGCAATGGGCAATATCTTTCATCCGCTGGGAGTGGCCCTGGCTGCCGGGACCGGCGGCGCGCTGGGTGAGCTTTCCGGCTATCTGGCCGGCTTCAGCGGTCAGGCCGTGATCGAAAACACACAAGTCTATGATCGCATCCAACCCTGGGTTGTGAGATATGGGGTCTGGGCCATCATCCTGCTCTCCGCGATCCCAAATCCTTTTTTCGACATCGCCGGCGTGACTGCGGGCATCGCCAAGATGTCCCTGCGCCGCTTCCTGCTTGCCTGCTGGATCGGCCAGCTGATCAAAATGGCCCTGTTCGCCTACGCTGGATTTTATTCGCTGGATTGGCTGATAGATAATATACCTTCTCGCTGAATCGAATGTGGCTCATCCCACTTTGCCCCTCCTGGATGATGCACGGAGAGTTCTAATGAATGAATACCATGGCTACGATACCTATCTTGAACAAAATCTGGATTCCAGCATCCGGGAACTCTCCCAGCTTGTAGCCCAACCCTCGGTTGGCGCACAGGACTGGGGGCTGAAAGAGTGCGCGACGCTGGTCGGCCAGATGCTGGAAAAACGCGGTTTCGCAGTTCGGGTTCTATCCACCGAGGGTGCGCCGGTCGTCTTCGCAGAGCGCAAAGGCAAAAACGACAAAACGCTGCTCTTTTACAATCACTACGACGTCCAGCCTCCCGAGCCGCTCGAGCTCTGGGAAAGCCCGCCCTTCGAACCGGACCTACGCGATGGCAAGCTGTACGGCCGCGGCGTCAGCGATGACAAAGGCCACATCGCCGCCCGCCTGTTTGCGCTCGATGCCCTGCTCGACTCGGAGGGCGAGTTGCCCTGCAACATAAAATTTGTGATCGAGGGGGAGGAGGAAACCGCCAGCGTGCACCTGCACCAGTTCGTCCTGGAGAACAAGGCGCTTCTGGCTGCCGATGCCTGCGTCTGGGAATTCGGCGGGGTCAACGAAGAAGAAATCCCGATCCAATATCTTGGCCTGCGCGGCATCTGCTACGTAGAGCTTTCTGTGGAATCGCTTTCGACCGACGTGCATTCCGGCCTGGGCGGCTCGATCTTCCCCAACGCTGCCTGGCGCCTGACCTGGGCGCTCAGCACGCTCAAAGGGCAAGACGAGAGGATCCGCATCCCCGGTTTTTACGACAACGTCAGGCCGCCTTCGGAGCTTGACCGGGAGTTGCTTGCGGCTCTCCCGGACATAGCGCAAGAATACAAATCCCGCTACGGCGTCAAAGAGTTCATCAAAGGGCTGACCGGAGGCACAGAGCTTAAAGTTGAGGAGATTTTCTCGCCTACCTGCACCATTTGCGGGCTGACTTCCGGATACCAGGGCGCCGGTCCTAAGACGGTCCAACCTGCGCGCGCCTCCGCCAAAGTGGATTTCCGTCTCATCCCCGACCAAACGCCTGCTGAGGTGCTCGAAAAGCTGCGCACCCACCTGGACGCTGAAGGCTTTAGCGATGTGCAGATCGAATTCCTGGGCGGCGAGCCTCCTGCCCGCACCGATCCGGACGCCCCGTTTATCAACATCGTGGTAGATACCGCAAGAGACGTTTACGGCGTTCCGATGCAAAAGGTCCCCATGACCGGCGGCTCCGGCCCAAATTACCCGTTTGTCCATGACCTCGGCTTGCCTGTTGCAACCGCAGGTTTAGGATACCCGGACTCACGCGTCCATGCTCCAAACGAGAATATCCGCCTTGACCTTTATTTAAAACATGCGAAACATATGGTCCGCGTGATCCGGGAATTCGCAAAATAGTCGCATGAAACGCTGGTTCCGCTTCCACCACGATCTCGGCCTGCAGCTTTTTGCGCTTTACCTGCTGCTCATCATCCCATTCCTGGCAGCCTTGTGGTTATTTGATCTGACGGTCGGCGAGCGCATCCAAAACGATGTTGCCACCAATGACCTTTCTCTGGCGCGCGCCATCGCCCAGGAAACCGAACTTTCCATCAGCAATGCGTTGGCTGTCGTGAAAGTGCTCGCAGGCTACCCGGGTGTCATCGCCGCGGATACCGCCTCGATGGACGAGCTATTCGCAATCGTCCTGAATGCCCGCCCGAATGTCAACCTGGTCTATCGCCTCGATGCGGATGGTATGATGCTCTATCATTATCCTGTCGGGCCGGGCTCCACGGTTGGCGTCGATTTTTCATTTAGAGATTACTATCAGGGCGCGCTCCAATCCAACGAACCGCTCGTTTCTAGAGGGCGCATCTCCCCAACCACCGAGCAGGCTGTTGCTACTGCTGTGATGCCGATCCGGTCAGCAGATGGGAGTTTTCTCGGCCTAGTAGGCACAAATATCAGGCTGGAAAGTTTGAGCGACACGCTTTCAGCGATCGTCTCCGAACACCAGGCTGAAGAAGGGTTGCAGCTTGCTATCCTGGATTCAAGCGCCCAGATCATCGCCTACCCTGATCATGAGCTGCTCTTGCAACCGGCAAGCAACGTGCTACCTGAAATCTATGAGCGGGTCCTGGCGGGAGAAAGCGGTACGATCACCTCCATCAACCCCAGCGACGAAGAACGACTGTATACGTATGCACCGATCCCGGATATTGGCTGGGGCGTAATCGTCAGCCGGCCAACATCATCCGCTTTTTCTACTCAAATCTTTTTACGGCGGATCGTCATCGTCGCCGCTGGGACATTCTTTTTGATTGGCCTGTTTTTCTGGAGGATGTTGAACCTGCGCGTGATCGCTCCGATCGAGCGCCTCGCGCCGACCAGCGAGGCAATCGGAATAAACAAGCCCATCAGGCCGGAAGACCGGTTAATCCTGGAAGCCCAGGCAAACCGCAAGGACCAGGTCGGCGACCTGACCCGCGCCATTCTCAAAATGGAAGTATTGATCGCAGACCGGATGAGAGAACAGTCGACACTGCTGGAAACCAGCACTGCCGTCGTTTCCTCACTCGACCTGCGCACCGTGCTCGACCGCATCCTCGAGCAGGCCAGCCGCCTGCTGGATGTCCGCATGAGCGCGATTATCGCTTTGGATGAAAAGGCCGGCGCATTTCGCATCCGGGCCAGCCGAGGCCTGTCCAGCCAGTTCGCCGAGCAATTGAGCATCCAGCCGACCGAGCCAAGCTCGGTTACCATGCGCGCGCTCCACTCACGGGAACCGATCCAGGTCAGTGATACCGAAACCGATCCATCGTATACTCCCCAAAGACCCCGAGCGCGAGCGGAAGGCTACCGGGCCATCCTGGCAGTACCCCTGAACACACAGTATGCCCCTCCCACTGCCCTGCTGGTTTTCCACCCGAAGCCACACGAATTCCCCCACAATGAAATCCAGTTGCTCTCAAACTTCGCCAACCAGGCGGCGATGGCGATCGAAAATGCTGTGCTCTACGAAAGAAGCGACACACGCCTGCAAGAACAGACCCGCCGCCTGGAAGCCTTGATCCAATCCATGCAAGACGGGTTGATTCTGAGCAATTTAATGGGGTCGGTCGTCTACACCAACAGGCGTGTTGGCGAGCTTGCCGAGCTGTCGCCGGAAGAGTTGGCCGGCGCGCCGGTCGAGATGGTACTCTCCCGTATCGTTGAGAAAGCCGGTGATCCCGAAAGCATCCACAAAGGTGTAAAGAAATTGCTCGAACGCACCAGCAGCCGTTGGGTGGAGCTCACCCTGCTTCTCCTGGGCCACACCGTGCACTTACGCCTGGATACGTTCGACGTAACCGACGTAAACAACATCCCCATTGGGCGCGGTTTGATCCTGCACGACATCACCGCAGACCATGAACTGGACCGGATGAAGTCCAACCTTGTTTCGACGGTCTCGCACGAACTGCGCACCCCGCTTGCCGCCATCAAGGGATACGTGTCCACCTTGTTAGCTGACGATGTGGAGTGGGACAAAGACTCCCAACGCGAATTCCTGTCGATCATCTCAGACGAATCTGACCGCCTGACAGGCCTGGTCAACAACCTATTAGATCTGTCCCGGATTGAGGCCGGTTCCCTCACCCTTTTACGAGACGAGTGTAATCTTGAAGAGTCCATTCGCCGGGCGGCGGGTCAGGCCCAGTTACAGCCAGGAAACAGGTTCGAGGTCCAGATTGAAGCGGGTTTGCCTCCACTGTTTGCCGATTGCCCCCGCCTGGAAACCATCATTCGGAATTTGATCGAGAACTCGGTCAAATATGCCGGGGAGCATGCCGCGATCTACGTGGAAGTGAACCGGCAGGGCGAGCAGATCGTCTTCCGGGTCAGCGATGATGGCCCGGGGATCCCGGAGAATGAAAGCCAGCGCATATTCGAAAGCTTCTACCAGGTGAACGCCAGCCTGGCCCGCATTTCCAGTGGCGCGGGGCTCGGCTTAGCAATCTGCCAGGGGCTGGTGCGCGCGCATGGGGGCGAAATTTGGGTCGAAAAACAGAATCGCGGCGCTCGAATCGCTTTTTCGATCCCTTTGACCTCAACAGCCGGCAGTATCAAACCTTATGATTCGATAAAGGCAGCAAAATGACGAACAATCCAAATGTCTTAGTGGTCGATGACGAAAAATCCCTGCGCGATTTTGTCCGTAAAAACCTGGAGGTCCGTGGCTATAAAGTGTTGACCGCTTCGAACGGTCTGGAAGCCATGGCGCTATTCAACACCGAGCGGGTTGATCTGGTCATTTTGGATATCATGATGCCGCACCTGGACGGGCTGGAAACTGCGCGCAGGATTCGCCAGTCATCGATCGTCCCGATCATTATCCTGACCGCGTTAGGCGAGGAATCTGACAAAGTGCGTGCCTTTGATTTTGGCGCTGACGATTACCTGACCAAGCCGTTTGGCGTTGGTGAATTACTGGGGCGGATCAAAGCCGTATTACGACGCGCACGCTGGTCAGAGCCAAGCACGCCGGAGGAACGCATCGTCCGCGGAGAAATCTGTGCAGACCTTTCGCGCCACGAGGTGACGGTCCGAGATGAGGTTTTAGAGCTAACCCCTACCGAGTTCAATCTGTTGGTCTACTTGATGAAAAATACAGGCAAAGTACTGCCTCACCGGGCGATTTTGCAGCACGTGTGGGGGCCGGAGTACGGAGAGGAACCCGAGTATTTGCGCGTTTATATCGGCAGGTTGAGACAAAAGATCGAAGTAGACCCGCTTCATCCCAGGTACCTCTACACGGAACGCGGCATAGGCTACCGCTTTGATGGCTAGCTAACCTCGCAACCCTGCCTGTCTGGGCAGAGTTTTGGCAAGGACCAGTTTTTACATTATATTTACGACAATAACTCCTCTTTTTAGTAAATTTTTGTACAAAAAGAATACAATGATCCTGAGAGAAGGTCTCAAATAGACCATGTCTTGGGAGCTTTTTGCATCGAAACCGCGATCTCCCACACCAACCTAAGTCCCCTAGTCCAAAGGAGGAGTACATTATGAAAGGCAAGATTGTAAAACTGCTAACCCTGCTGATGGTTGCCAGTCTGTTCCTGGCAGCCTGCGGCGGCGGCGCAACTGAAGCACCCGCACCGGCTGAACCGGCTGAACCGGCCGCTCCTGCCGAACCGGCTGAGACCGAAGCCAGTGAAGAACCTGCCCAACCGGCGATGGAAGAACAAACCGTCGTGATTGGTTTCACCTCGTCGTTGACCGGCTCACAGGAAGTCTCGTCCAAACGCCAGGTGAACGGCTTCAATCTGTGGATGGAACAGGTCAATGAGGCCGGCGGGGTCACACTGAGCGATGGCACAGTCGTGAAGTTTGAAGCGCATACATACGACGATGAATCCAATGCTGAACGTGTGCAGGAACTGTATACCCGCCTGATTACCGAGGACAATGCTGATTTCTTGATCAGTCCCTACTCCTCAGGCTTGACCTCGGCTGCATCGATCGTGGCCGAGCAGAATGGCAAAGTCATGATCACGACCGGCGCGGCGGATGATGACACATACAAGACCGGCAACACCAGCCTGTTCCAACTGTACACTCCTGCCAGCTTGTATATGTCCAGCACGGTGGATATGCTCAAAGAATTGGATCCCGAAGCTAAAATTGCCCTTGTACACGAAAGCGACAAATTCTCCACCAGTGTGGCAGAGGGTATCAAACCCTATCTGGAAGCCAACAACTTCGAGATTGTTTTGGAAGAAGGGTATGCTTCAGATACAGCCGACTTTGGTCCAATCGTCAATAAGATTTCTGGCTCTGGAGCAACCGTTCTGCTAGGCGGCGGCCACTACAATGACGGCACTGCCCTGGCCCGCGCGATCTACGATCGCAATATCGGCTTGAAGTTTGTCTATCTGCTCGTAGCCCCGGCAGATACCAAATTCCCCGAACTGGGTGATGCTGCCCTGGGTGTCGCCACTTCCAGCCAATGGGAGCTCGCAGCTACCCATAACGAAGCAGAAGCCTCTAACCTGGGTGTGGAATGGTTCGGGCCTTCTGGTGAAGAATTTGCCACTGCATATGAAGCTGCCTATGGTGACCCCCCGACCTATCATGTCGCTGGCGGCTACGCTGCCGGCTTGGTATTGCAGAAGGCTATCATCGATGCCGATTCAGTTGACCCCGAAGCCGTCAAAGCCGCGTTGAACGCCATGGACATCATGACCTTCTATGGAGGCACAAAGTTTGACACATCCGAAGAAGCACACGGCTTGCAAATTGCCCACAAGATGGTCGTAGCCCAATGGCAGAAGAACGAAGCTGGCGAATTTGAGCGTGTGATTATCGCTCCCGCTGACGTAGCCACAGCCGACCCACTCTACGCACCTTCGGCTCCGTAATTTCGTTACATCCATACATCCCCTCAGAGACACTCTGAGGGGATGTATTCCATCTTCAAACTTTAAAACCGGGAGTAGATATGCAACAATTGAGCTTGCTACTGGCATCCCTTCCTGATGGTATTCTGCTAGGGTTCGTGTACGGTCTGGCAGCAATGGGACTCACCCTGATCTGGGGCGTGATGAACGTCATCAACCTGTCCCATGGACCGATCATTGCCCTGGGGATGTTCGGAACCTTTTTCCTGTTTATTCGCATGGGGATCAATCCATATATTGGCTTGATCCCAGTCGCAGGGCTGGGGTTATTGATCGGCATTGTGATCTATTTCGTCGCCGTCCACAGAGTAATCAACGCCCCACATCTTTCCTCCCTGCTGGCAACCTTCTCCGTTAACATGATCATCATTGGTCTTGGAACTGCGGCATTCACCACATCCCCGTACAATGTAGATTTTAATATGGGCAGTTTCCGGCTTGGTTCGACGACAATTCTCGGCACGCGGTTGATCGCAGCATTGATCGCGGTCCTTTTCACCGGGGGACTCTACCTGTTCCTCTATAAAACTCGTCCCGGAAGATACATCCGCGCAGTGACCAACAACCGTGCCGCAGCAGAATTGATGGGTGTACCTTCTACCCGTATCCTGGCGCTCAGCTTCGGGCTTGGAACCATGCTTGCTGCCGTTTCGGGAGCATTAATTGCTACCTTCTTCCCCTTTAACATCCTCTCTGGCGGCAGCTACGAACTGAAGAGCTTCGTTATCGGTGTGCTGGGTGGGCTGGGTAACCCGATCGGCGCTTTACTCGGTGGCCTGATCCTGGGTGTCCTTGAAGGGATTATCCCTGCCTTCTTGGAAACTTCCTGGGTGCCGGTGATTGAATTTGCGCTGTTCGTTGTCATCCTGCTGGTCCGGCCAAAGGGCCTCTTTGGAGCAAAGTGATGAAAAACTGGCGAAACCATCTTGGTCTTCTCGTGCCTTTGCTGGTCGTTGCAGGGATGGTCCTGTGGCCGGTTGCCACGGGAAATCTCTCGAACCGCGAAAATTCTTTTACGATTTTGAAGGCAATCGCGCTTGCCTCCAGCCTTAATATCCTGCTTGGTTATACAGGCTATGTTAGTTTTGGTCACATTGTGTTCTATGGTTTTGGCGGCTACGTCGGCCTGTACTTTGTCAACGAACAGGGCTGGTCCATCTGGGCCGGCATCCTCGTCGGCGGAATCTCATCCGGATTGCTGGCCTTCCTGTTAGGCAAAGCCATCCTGCGTTTACGCGGAGCCTATTTCGCGCTGGCAACCATCGGCATCAATGAAGCCATGAAAGCCTTTGTCAACAATTTTGATCTGTTTGGCGGCCCCATTGGCATGACATTAAACTTCTCGGTCTACAGAGCTTATGGGGGGGCAGCTGAGGCTTTGCGCCTGTCCTTTTACATCATGGCCGGACTAACATTTGCGGCGCTCATCCTGAGTCATCTTGTCCGCACTTCGAAGTTCGGCCTGGGTTTACAGGCAATCCGCGAGAACGAAGACGCTGCTGAAGTGATGGGTGTGGTCGCCCCGGATGCAAAAACCTGGGCTTACGTCCTTTCAGCAATCATCCCTGGGATGGTCGGCGTGTTATTTTTCTTCAAAAACGGCAATGTCGAACCACACGTTGCTTTCCCGCTGCATGCCTCTATCGAGTTACTGGTTATGGTGATGCTTGGCGGGCAAGGCACAGTCCTCGGGCCGATCATAGGCGCATTCGCCTATCAAGGTATGCGCGGTTTCCTCGTAACAAGCCCTATTTTCAAAGATATTCAACTTTCCGTTTCCGGCGTGGTCCTCCTGCTTATCGTGCTGTTCATCCCTGCCGGCGCGATTGGCTGGCTCCGTCAGCGCATACCGTCTCTTAGGAGGGTACTGGCATGACCGTATTGCTTTCCGTACAAGGGGTCACGAAACGTTTTGGCGGCCTGCAAGCTCTGACGCACGTTACCTTTGACCTGCCCGAAGGACAGATCCTTGGATTGATCGGGCCAAACGGCGCCGGTAAAACCACCCTTTTCAACGCGATCAACGGTATCTACCCACCGGAAGAAGGCCGTATCATCTTCCGCGAGAAAGATGTCACCACGGCAAAAACATATGACCATGCCCGCATGGGAATGGCGCGCACCCACCAGATCGTTCAGCCGCTGAATGATCTGACGGTGCGAGAAAATGTGATGGTGGGTGCCTGCTTCGGACGGGAAAACCAGAGCCTCGGTCACGCTACCGACACGGCCGCAGAGGTTTTGAATTTTGTCGAGTTGGCGGCACGTTCCGATCAATTGGCCGGCAGCCTCAACGTCGCGCAAAAGAAGCGTCTGGAAATGGCCCGGGCGCTGGCGGCCCGTCCATATCTATTGCTGCTTGACGAAGTGTTGGCCGGCCTCAACTCATCCGAAATCGGGAACATGGTTGAAATGGTCAAGAGTATCCGTGAGCGAGGTATCACCATCATCATGATCGAGCACGTGATGAAAGCGGTCATGAGTGTCTCAGACCGTATCATCGTACTGGATTACGGCGAACAGATCGCAGAAGGCACCCCGGAAGAAATTTCAAACAACGAAAAAGTCATCGAAGCTTATCTGGGCGATCCGAAACTGGCTGAGAAACTGCTACGGGAACAGGAGGATTAACATGGCAATCCTGGAAGTCAAAGATATTTCCTCCGGCTATGGAGAGGTACAGATCCTGTGGGGCTCCAGTCTGAAGTTGGAAAAAGGCAAATTGACCTGTCTGGTCGGCGGGAATGGTGTCGGTAAAACAACCTTGCTGCGAACCGTGATGGGCCTGATCCGTCCCTGGAAGGGCAGCATCGCTTTCGAAGGGCAGGATGTCAGCCGCTTGCCTGCATACACCAAAGCCGAAATGGGTCTGATCCTGGTTCCTGAAGGACGCCAGTTATTCACGGATATGAGCGTCTATGAAAACCTGGAAATGGGCGCATCGAACAAACGCGCTGCTCCAAAGTTCAAAGATAATCTTGAGCGCATCCATGAAATGTTCCCGCGTTTGAAAGAGCGCGAAACGCAAAAAGCAGGCACATTGAGTGGTGGTGAGCAGCAAATGCTGGCTGTGGCGCGCGGCATCATGGCAGACCCAGACGTTCTGATGATTGATGAGCTATCGCTGGGCCTTGCCCCTGTGCTGGTGTTAGATCTATTTGAGAGCCTTAAATCGCTGCGCGAACTTGGCATCACAATCCTGCTCGTAGAACAAAATGTACATATGGCCCTGGCAATCAGTGACTATGGTTATGTACTGTCAGAAGGAAGGATTGAGCTGGAGGGCCCCGCCCGCGATTTGATCAAAAATGAGCATGTTCGCGAAGCTTATTTGGGTCTATAATTAATGCAAAGTGACCTTTTTCACTCAAAGTTCGTTACAACCTCGAGATGACTAAGGCGTATAATTAATTTGTAACTTATTTCACAAATAGGTTCTGCAACTGTTTTGAATCACTATAACGGAGGAAACAATGCTTGTCGGTGAAAGAATGTCTCACCCCATAATCTCAATTGCCCCAGATATGCCAGTTCATGATGCGCTGGACATGTTCAAACGGGAGCACATTCGACGTGCACCTGTTGTGAAAGAAGGTAAACTCATCGGTATCGTCTCGGATAAAGACCTGCTCAATGCCTCGCCATCGCCTGCTACCAGCCTGAGCATTTGGGAGATGAACTACCTGCTCAGCAAGATAACGATCTCGGAAGTCATGACGAAAAAGGTACTGACTGTTAATGAAGATACTCCTATCGAAGAGGCCGCCCGCATCATGGCTGATAACAAGATTGGCGGTCTACCCGTTTTGCGCGATGGACACGTTGTCGGCATCATCACCGAAACCGACCTGTTCAAGGTTTTTCTTGAGTTCATGGGCGCTCGCGAAAAAGGGGTTCGGGTAACAGCTTTGATCGACGAAAAACCCGGTCAATTAGCCAGGATCACGAGCGCTATTGCAGAACTTGGTGGCAATTTCATTGCTTTCGGTCAATTTACCGGTGAAGATCCATCCAACAGGTTAGTTACCTTCAAAGTAACCGGTCTGAGCAAGGAAGATGTCAAAAAGTCGATTTCACAGATTGCCAAGGAAGTTTGGGACGTCCGGGAAATATAACGCGCAGAAATACATAACAACAAAGAGTCGGCCTTGTGTAAGGCCGGCTTTTCTGTTGTTTCGTGTGACAAGTTTCCTCAAGCAAGCGATTTCCTGCGTCGTCAGATAGCGCCCCTCTCTCACAATCGCCCGAACCCTGGCGCTTTCCCGTCATCCGGGCAGCGCGCCAGTAGAAGGCGATGATTTTTTCATCCTGAAGGTTACTAAATAATTGTCTTTAGTCATATAGGTGCATGCTACCCCCGCTTACCGGTTCATAACACTACCTTATCATAAAAAATCCAATAGCTAATTCTTTCTAGGCGACTTTTTTAGTTCAGAAACCTCTTCCGAGGTCAAGTGTCGCCATTGACGGGGTTTTAATTTTCCCAGTAGAAGTGTACCTATGCGAACACGGACAATTCGTACCACTGGTAATCCCAGAAGTGAACCTATCTCACGGATTTGTCGCTTCCGCCCCTCCCCCATAATGATGCGGATCCAGGCCCCTTTGCCATATGTTGATTCAAACCGAACTTGTGCAGGCGCAGTTTTATGACCATCTTCAAGAACTACACCTCTGCTCCATACTAACAATTGTTTATCGTCTGGTCGGCGGGCGAGTAGTACTCTGTATTCTTTGGTATGGCCAAACCGTGGGTGGGTCAATTCATTTGCCAGCTCTCCGTCATTGGTCATTAAGACCAACCCTTCGCTGTCAAAATCCAGTCGCCCCACGGGGTATATAGGCTCAGGCACTTCCACCAGATCTCGCACCGTCTGGCGAGTATCATTTGGCTCAGCCTTGACAGTCGATAACACCATTCGCGGCTTGTGCAACGCCACATAGATAAAATTAATTGGCGCAGAAATCGCTCTGCCATCAACAGAGATCTTATCTTTGGCGGCATCGGCCTTGCCACCTATCTGGGCAACTTCTCCATTGACCCGTACCCGGCCAGCAATGATAATCTCTTCGCAGGCTCGCCGGGACCCATACCCGGCCCTGGACAATATTTTCTGAAGGCGTTCTTCCATAGGCGCTGATTATACCCGGACTATTGAGCAAGCACGCTACGTGATCGTTCCAAAACTGGTAGAGTGGTTAAATGGGTCGTGGGGCAGTCTGCAAACCGCCCCACGACCAACAAAAAACAAAAGGAAATGCATTATGTATGATTGAAGCTACTCTTGCCAGAAGTAAAACCGGATCAATTTGACACGCCGAAACAATGCGCCAGGAGAGTGTACGTTGTAATGGCAAATAGCTGCCGTTGGGCATCAGTGTGGATGCGATTACTGGGGTGACTCTGAGCATTGACGGATTGCCGGGTGATGAAGCCAAACAACTGAAAGCGTGCCCTGAGCCGATTCTGGATACTGTGGGTGCGGATGTGCTGGTCAGCGATGCTGCCGTTGCCTTCAAGAGAGTAAGCGATGAAACCGGTCGAGCACAACCATCAGCCTCGCAGCCCGCTCCAGACCTCCAGCTTCGACTTAACACGCTCGATCACTTCGTCGGTGAACGCAGTGGTAGAGAGGCTGCCACCTAAATCGGTAGTGGCCTGCCCGTCATACACCGCTTCGAAAGACGACTCGTAAATGGCGCGCGAGGCTCCGTCCGCTTGCGGTGTCTCGACGTACGAGAGCAGGGCAGCCCCGGCCAGGATCATCGCCATCGGGTTTGCAACGTTCTTGCCCTCTAACGCAGGCGCGGTCCCGTGAGGGGCCTCAGCCATCACCACGTTCACATGGGTAGTCTCATCGAAGGCAAGAACCAGGCTTTCCGATCCGGCGATGCTGCCGAACATCTGCAGGATCATATCGGATAGCAGGTCGCCGTCCCGGTTGAGGGTGGGAATGACCAGCGCCTCCCCGCCGCTTTTCATCAAAAGCGCCAATGTAGCGTCGATTAACATAGGTTCGTAAGCCACGCCTGGATGCCGGCCAGCAGCAGCATCCAGCTCTTCTTTGAACATGCCTTCATACACCGGGCTGACGGTGTACTTGGGCCCGCCAAACACGCGCGCCCCGGTGCGTTCCGCCAGCTGGAAAGCGAAATCCGCCACAGAACGGCAGGTGTCCCGGCTGATCTTGGAAGTGCGATAGGCGATCTCATCTCCATCCGGCGTTTTCTCGCGCCATTCCTTGGCGCCATAGGCATCGTCCACGGCCATGCGCACGATCGCGATCGGGGCGTGCACACCTCCTACCGGGCGCATGCGCGGGATGCGCCGGCCGATGCGCAAGATCACCTTCCCGTCCATCGCCTCGCGCAGGATCGCATTCGGGCTGCCGACATCATCCTTGTCAGGTGGTGTTATTGTGGCGGCCTTCAATCCCATTCCGGTCTCGCACATCGCCGCGGCGGCCTCCTTTACAATCTCATTCTGCGTCACGCGCCTTTTTTCCAGGCTAAGATCGAAATGCAGGAAGTCCAGATCCAGGCCGATGACTTCCGGGGCAAGCACGCGCAGCGCCTCTCCGAGCAGTTCTTCGCCGGTCTGGTCGCCGTGCATTACTACAATTTTACGAGCGTTTGAATTCGAAATTGCGGACATACCCATCCCTCCAAAAGGCAACAAACCGTCCTTTTTAGGACAGTCTTGGTCTTATTATCAGCAAGTCGATTTTACCATGCCGGTTATCAATGGCCTCCGAGTTCTTCATGAACTCAGAGGCCTTTTCATTTATCCCTTCAACAGTCTCACATCCCCCCCGCCGTTTTCCTTCAAGTCCAACGGTGGTAACTCCATGAGCGAGTTCAAACCGAAGTGCTGCAAGAATTCCGGGGTGGTGCTGTACAAGATCGGTCGTCCCGGCCCCTCGGCGCGGCCGCCTTCCTGGATCAGGCCTTTGTTCAATAAGCTGCGCATGACACCATCGCTGTTCACACCGCGGACAGAGTCCACCTGCGGGCGGGTAACCGGCTGCTGGTAAGCGATGATCGCCAGCGCCTCCAGCGCCGCGCGGCTCAGGTGGCTGGTGGCTTCCAATCCCAGGAAGCGCTCAATCGCTCCGGCGGTTTCAGGAGCGGTCGTCAATTGCACACGCCCGCTAAACCGTTGCAGACGCAGGCCGCGGGTCCGGAGGGAGGCGTCGAGATCGTCCAGCGCGCGGTTGACTTCTGAGGTGGTCGACTCTAATGCAGTCGCAAGCTGTCCCGGGGTCACCGGTTCAACCGCCACAAACAACAAGGCCTCGATCTGCGCAGGCAGGTATAATCCTGACAGATTCTCAAGTTCGCTCATGCTATAATAGCTCCCTGTAAAATCATTTGATAAAGAATTGGTATGTATCGAAAACGTATCTTACTGTTTCTAACCGCGTTGATCTCTGCAACCCTGGCCTGTACGATGTTCGTCGGCGGGCCCGAATATTCGGAAGGTGTGATCCCGGTTTCAGCCGAGGCCGTTGAAAGCCTGAAAGCTCAAATAGAAGCCGCTGTGCTGGCAGGCGCCCAAACTGGAACGGTCACGCTCCAGATCACCGAGGAACAAATCACTTCCTATATCGCTTTCAGGCTGGCCGCGCAGGAGAACCCGGCTCTTCTAAACCCGCAAGTTTACCTGCGAGATGGTCAGATGCAAGTGTATGGAAAAGTACAACGCAGTTATTTTATCGCCAACGTACTGGTTGTCCTGAACGTCAGCGTGGACGAGCTGGGGCAACCCAGGGTGGAGATCGCCAGCGCCGACTTTGGTCCGTTCCCTGTACCGGATGGACTTAAACAGAGCCTGACGGCTATTATCACTGAAGCGTATACCGGCTCGCTCGGACCGATCGCGACCGGTTTTCGCCTGGAAAGTATCAGCATCGCAAACGGATTAATGACGGTCACCGGCCAGATCAGATAGCGGCTGGATTATACCAGAGCCACCCACTTCGATATGTTACAACGCTTCAAACTCCCATCCGGCTTGTTTCCCGTTTTCCTGACCGCCGCTTTCCTGCTGGCGGGATGCCGCTCCCCTCAACTCGGAGAGGAGTCGATCGGTGTGCAGGTTATCGCCGACGGGACAACCCAGCAGGTGGAAGTGCAGGCAGGCAGCACCGCTGGCCAGGCGCTGGAGGCCGCGGGGGTGGTAGTCAGCAACCTGGATAAAAGCGACCCGCCCGTTTACACCGTCCTGGGGGTTGGCGACAAGATCCGGCTGACCCGCGTGCGCGAAGAGTTCGCCACCGAAGAGGTGACCATCCCCTTCGAGCAGCAGTTCGCCCGCAACGAATCCCTCCCAGTCGGCGAAACCCGCCTGGTGCAGCCCGGGGTGAGCGGGGTTCAGGAGCTCACCTACCGCATCCTTTACGAAGATGAGCAGGAAGTCAATCGCGCGGTGGTCAAAAGCGTAACCTTACAAACAGCGCTGCCAGAGATCGTAATGGTCGGCGCGCAGTCCGCTTATGCTCCGCTGGTCATTCCCGGAAAGCTGGCTTATCTGGCAGGCGGCAACGCCTGGCTCATGGAAGGGACCACGGCCAACCGCCATCCCCTGGTCACGACCGGCGACCTGGATGGTCGTATCTTCTCCATCTCCCCTGACGGCAAATGGCTGCTCTTCTCGCGCAAATCTGACAAATCTCCGGATGTCGAAATCAATTCGCTCTGGGCGGTCAGTCTTTCGCGCGAAAATGCTTCCCCTTTCAACCTGGGAATAAAAAATGTGGTCCATTCGGCTATCTGGACACCCAGTTCGGCCAATGTGGCTTACACCACGGTCGAACCGCGCTCTACAGCGCCAGGCTGGCAGGCCAATAATGACGTCTATAAAGTCGTCATCGGTGACGGTTGGGCCGGGACCCCGCAACGAATCGTAGAAGCCAACAGCGGCGGCGTGTATGGCTGGTGGGGGCTGGAACTGCATTATTCACCCGAAGGAATCTTGAGCTACGCCCGCGCGGACGAGGTCGGCCTGGTTGACCAGCAGAACGGCGAACTCAAACCACTGTTGGAGATCACACCCCTGCAAACCCGTAGTGACTGGGCCTGGGTGCCCGGCTTAGCCTGGGGGGCGGACAGCCAGACACTTTACGTGGTTACCCATGCCCCGCCGCCCAACCTGGTCAACGCGGAAGAGTCGCCTTTCTTCGACCTGACGGCTGCCTCCACGGCCAACAAAGCCGTCGTGCACATCGCCCGCCAGACCGGGATGTTCGCCTACCCATCAGCCTCCATGCTGCGCCTCAGCGGGGAGGAAAGAGCCTATCAAGTCGCATATCTGCAGGCTATTTTCCCCGAGCAAAGCGAGACCAGTCGTTACCGCGTCATCGTCATGGACCGGGATGGCTCGAACCAGCGGATCATCTTTCCGCCCTCCGACGCACCTGGCCTGGAGCCCCAGGTTCCGGTCTGGGCGCCTCAGCCCCTTGAGGGGCAGGTCAGAGATTTTCTTGCGCTGGCCTACCAGGGCAACCTATGGCTGGTAGACTCGGGCAACGGAAGCGCATTCCAGGTTACTGGCGATGGATTGATTACCAGGATTGACTGGAAGTAGACTTATAATCTATCCAGAAATGCTCGAGCTGCCGGCCGTGAAGAAGCAGTCTTTTGGAACACGGCCCGAAAAGCACCCCAGAGGGGAGCACCAACTTGAGCAATGATGAAGGATTAAAACTTAATTACATCGAGGTCGTATGAGAATTCTTATCACCGGAGCCGCTGGCTTTCTGGGCTCCCATCTGTGTGACCGCTTGCTGGCAGATGGGCATAAAGTCATTGGCATGGACAACTTTGTCACGGGTAGCAGGGATAATATTGCCCACCTAGCGAGCAACGAAAACTTCAGCTTTTTCAAGCACGATGTTTCCAATTACATCTATATTCCCGGCAAAGTAGACGCCGTGATGCATTTCGCTTCTCCGGCCAGCCCCAACCCGAAATCGCCGGTTGGATATTTCAACCTGCCCATCCAGACGATGAAAGCGGGCGCGCTGGGAACGCATCACACCCTGGGTGTCGCCAAGGAAAATAAGGCCAAATATTTACTGGCATCCACCAGTGAAATCTACGGTGATCCGCTTGTACACCCGCAAACGGAAGATTATGCCGGCAATGTGGACCCGGTGGGAGAACGCGCCGTCTATGACGAAGCCAAGCGCTTTGCCGAGTCGCTGACGATGGCGTATCACCGGGCACACGATGTCCATACGCACATCGTCCGCATCTTTAACACCTACGGCCCCCGTATGGACCTGCAAGATGGCCGCGCCCTGCCCAATTTCCTGAAGCAGGCCCTGCTCGGCCAGCCGTTGACCGTATTCGGAGATGGCGGGCAATCACGCAGTTTCTGTTATGTCGACGATTTGATCGAGGGCATTGTGCGCCTGCTTTTGTCGGAAGAACATATGCCTGTCAACATTGGCAACCCTGATGAGATGACCATCTTACAATTCGCGGAGGCCATCAACGAGATCACCGGCAACAAAGCCGGGGTCACCTTTATGTCCGAGGAGAGATCCACCCGTGATCCCCAGCGCCGCCAGCCGGACATCACCCGCGCCCGAACGATCCTGGGTTGGGAACCAGCGTGCAGCCTGGAGGACGGCATCCGCAATACGATTCCATACTTTAAGGAAAAATTGGGATTGTAATGATCGTGTTGAATAACGGTAAAGAGCGTGAACGGTTTTTGAAATTCGCCATCGTCGGAGCAGTCGGCGCGCTGATCGACTTCGCGGTGATGAACCTGCTTACTACGGCGGGCCTGCCCCTCGTCCCGGCTGGAACGATTTCGCTTCTCGTCGCTGTGACCAGCAACTTCATCGGGAATCGCTATTGGACCTACCCCGATTCACGCTCCCGCAGGCTCACGCACCAGTTGACCATGTTTTTTGCAGTCAATATTGCCGGGGTTGCCATCCGCCTTCCGATCTTACATTTCATAGAATCGCCTCTCATCCGTGTGCTGGAAAGGATGCACTTCCGTGCGCCTCTTTCAGCGGAATTCCTCGCCAGGAATCTCACCCTGGCCCTGGCGGTTGGGATCGTAATGCTTTGGAATTTCTTTATAAACCGTTATTGGACGTATAATGATGTAGACTGATTTATTACCAAGGCAGGATTTATGGATTCGTCCGCCCGAAAACTGATTCCGTTGTACACGACCAAAGGGGACGTTGAAGCGTTTCTGGCTTATCCGTACATTTTCGATCGCACCGGCGATTGGATCGGCTTCATAACACCCCAGAGGGAAATCTACTCCATCATGGGTTATTATGTCGGCTTTTTGAGCGACGACAAGCGCATCCTGCGCAAACGGGCGACCAATACGCTCAAACCGCGCCTCAACCCGCCGCCGTCACCGGGCAAAGCCCAGCCCCCGGCCACGGTCCCGTTAGCGCCTCTGATGCGCGAACTGACCCACAGCCAGATCGATGTACTGCTCGACGAGCCGGAACGCCTGCACGGGCGCGATAGCGGCGACCTCCGCCCGGATTTGGATTAGTGCAGCAAACATATTGAACTTTAGGTCGGGGTGTGGGATTACCCCACTTCCCCCTTCTTTTGAGAAGTTACGGTGTGGTATGAATATGACAGAAAAACCAAAAGCCAAGTCAATGAGCGCTTCGAAGATCAGCATCGCCCAGTTGATGCAACCCGAGCACGCCAACAACCTGGGCAATGTGCACGGCGGCTGGATCATGAAACTGGTCGATGAAGCCGGCGCGCTGGCCTGCATGCGCCACGCCCAGCGACGGGTGGTCACCGTCTCCATCGACCAGATGGTCTTCCGGCAGCCCATCCGTATCGGTGACCTGGTCATCCTGAACGCCCAGGTGACCTACGCCGGGCGCACCTCCCTGGAAGCCGAAGTGCAGGTAACGGCGGAGAACCCTGTTACCGGGGAACAGACTCACACGAATACAGCCTATCTCGTCTATGTGGCCATGGATAAAGATGGGCAACCGGCTCCCGTCCCGGCCCTGTTTGCCGAATCGGACGAGGAGAAAACCCGCATGCAAAGGGCCCGCGCCCGCCAAAAACACCGCTTGTCCCAAGCCGATCATGAGTGACACACCTTTAGAGCCAGAAAACACGCAGGGCGATTTAACCCAGTTTGAACGGGAAGAACGGTCAGGGCCCACCGCGGACACCTTCCGTTCCCTGCACGAGCTGATCGATTACGTTTCCGGCAAGTCGCTGCTTCAGTTACCCCAGGAAGACTCCGGGCTGGCCGAGCCGCTGCCCTTCCCGTTCCTGGCCATCGTCGGGCAGCGCGAGATGAAGCTGGCCTTGATGCTGGGACTGGTCAACCCCAACCTGGGCGGCATCCTGCTGATCGGGCCGCGCGGCACGGCCAAGACCACCGCCGTGCGCAGCCTGCTGGACCTGCTGCCGCAGGTAGAGCGCAGCACCTGTCATTACGGCTGCCTGCCTGAAGACGTGGAGACCGGCGGCATCGCAGCCATCTGCCCGGACTGCGCCCGAAAATATGCGGCCGGCGAACCGCTGACCACCTCCGACCGCGCCCGGCTGGTGGAGCTCCCGCTCAACTCGCGCCTGGAAGATGTGGTCGGCGGGATCAACGAACGCGCGGCCGTGGAGCACGAACGGATGCGCATCCGGCGCGGGATCCTGGCCCAGGCTGACCGCAACCTCCTCTACATCGACGAAGTCAACATGCTGGCCGATGAGATCGTGGACGCCATCCTGGACGCGGCCGCGCAGGGGCTCTACACCGTGCGGCGCGGGCCGGTCTCGGCTACCTACCGCGCCCGCTTCCTGTTGATCGGCTCGATGAACCCGGAGGAGGGCCACCTGCGCCCGCAAATCCTGGACCGTTTCGGGCTGCGGGTGATCGTCCAGGGCCTGGAAAAGCAGACCGAACGGCTCGAAGCCTACCGCCGGGTACAGGCTTACCAGGCCAATCCGCGCCAGATGATCGCCCAGTTCGCGGATGAAATCGAAGCCGCCAGCGAAGAGATCCAGGCAGCCCGCCAGCGCCTGCGCGAAGTGACCATCCCGGACAATGTGGCCAAACCAGCCATCAAACTTGTGCAGAAGATGGGCATCGACTCGCTGCGCGCCGAGATCACCTGGTTCGAGGCCGCCCGCGCCCACGCTGCCGCCGATGGCGGCACGGAAGTGACCAGCGAAGATTTGAAAACCGTCGCCCCGATGGCCCTGCGCCTGCGCCGCTCGCCGTTTATGACGGAATATATCCATAATCAGCAAGGGGAAGAGGAAGAACTAGATAGTTTGCTAAAGACACTGGGGAAGAAAAGCCGCAAAAAAAACAGCAGCGCTTTACAAAAGTAACAAGATCCACTCCCGGCGGCGGGGACGCCGCCGAGAACGGCGGCTTGAGCAAACCGCGATTATTAAAATCATTCGATTGCTAATTGGTGATCGAGTTAAAGAATTTTATCACTTGCCTCCCCGACAGTTCAGGTTAAAATCAACCAATGCCATTTCAACAACGCCTGCGAAGATTCCTCCAAAACAAAAAATCCCCCATCCTGCTTCTATTAGCCGTAAACCTGATCATCGGCATGCTCACCTTTCAAGATTACGGTTTCTCGCTCGATGAACCGCTCTTCTACCGCTACGCGGACGCCATCGGTTACGCCTATTCCCCCGCCGAGTGGTTCAGCGGCGACTTTGAACTGGTCCGCGCCTACGGCCCCAGCGCCGGCGACCACGCCAACCGCGGGCCGGCCTACATCCTGCTCGCCAGGATTCCCGCCCACCTGTTGCAAAACCTGGGCTTGGACGTGGCCTCCTCCTGGCACCTGGTCAACTTCCTGACCTTCCAGATCGGGCTGTATTTCTTTTACGTTTTCTGCCTGCGCTGGATGCGCCCCTGGGCGGCCTTCGGCACAACAGCGCTCATGTCGGCGCAGCCGATCCTGTGGGAGCACGCCTTCATCAATCCCAAGGACCCGCCCTTCCTGGTTTTCTTCCTGATCACGCTGGAGCTGGGCTTTCGGATGGCCGAGAAACTGGCCAACGCGAAGCCCGGTGAAACAAAGTGGAAAACCTTCAAGCATATCCTGCTGCCCGCCGTCTTCCTGGGGCTGACAACGAACATCCGCGTGCTGGGGCCGCTGGCAGCGCTGCTGGCCGGTCTGTATTTTCTGACCCTGCGCAAACCGGCGCGTATCTGGTGGTTTGTCCCATACGGCTTGATCGCTTACGCGGTGATGGTCATCACCTGGCCCTTCCTGTGGGAAGCGCCGATCGGAAAGTTCATCCAGGTTGTACAGTTCATGTCGGATAACCCGACCACATTGCGGGTATTTTTCAACGGCGCGCTCTATCCTGCCAACCAGCTGCCGCTGCGCTACTTGCCCGTCCTGATGCTCATCACCCTGACAGAGCCGGTCTGGCCGCTGGCCGCTTTTGGATTTGTCGTAGCAGCGTTTAAAACAAAGCAAAAAAGGATCGCCTGGGGTACCCTGGTTCCTGCGCTGGCCTGGTTCGCTATTCCCTTTGTTTATGTGTTACTGCGCCGGCCTCCGATGTACGATGGCTTCCGGCATTTCCTGTTCATCGTACCGCCCATTTTTATTCTGGCCGGGATTGCGTTAGACCAGATTTTTAACTGGCTGCAAAAAACATGGCTAGGGGTTACAATTACTTTCGCATTCCTCCTGCCAGGCATCATTCCCGGAATCCAGTTGCACCCGTATCAATATACCTATTACAATCGATTTGTTGGCGGCACCGGGGAAGCAGCGCTGCGCTACGAAACCGATTACTGGCTGACCTGCTACAAAGAAGCCGTAGAACAACTTATCCCCGTTGCAGTTGAGCCCATCGACCTGTATGTGAGACGCGAGTTCTACATCGCTGCATATTACGCGCCGGAGAACATCCTGGTCCATGATTACAGGCGCAGGGCGGTCCAGCCGGGCGATTTCATCCTGTCACACTCTCGGGCCAACCCAGGCTTGCAGGTGCTGAGGGATACCAGCCCGTATTTTATGCGCGTAGAACGTGATGGCGCGATATTCTGTCAGACACAAAGGGAATAATCATGAAACCTACCCACCGCGAAAGACTACAGGCCTGCCTGAACGGCGAGGCTACCGACCGTCCACCGATCGCCCTGTGGCGACACTTCCCAGTGGACGACCAGACTCCCGATAGCCTGGCGGCTGCCACGTTGAATTTCCAAAAATCTTATGATTTCGACCTGGTCAAGGTTACGCCGGCCTCCTCTTTCTGTATGAAAGATTGGGGGGTGGAAGACGCCTGGGAAGGCAGCACCGAAGGCACTCGCCGTTACACCAGACGAGTGATCCAAAAACCGCAGGACTGGGAAAGCCTGCCGGTTCTGGCACCTTCGGCTCCGCATCTGGCCGCACAACTGGACTGCCTCCGTCAAATCCGAGCGAGACTCGGCCCCGAGGTGCCCATGCTGGCTACTGTCTTCAACCCGCTGGCCCAGGCCAGGAACCTGTCCGGCGGCGAGGCGCTGCTGGTGCATCTGCGCAAATACCCCGAAGCGGTGCTGAAAGCGCTGGAAACGATTGCCCTGTCCACGCAGCGCTTTGTGGAGGCGGCGCTCGAAACCGGTATCGACGGGGTATTCTACGCCATCCAGCACGCCCAGGCGGGCTTGCTTACCCTGGACGAATACAAATCCTTCGGCCTGCCCTTCGATCACAAAGTGTTAGAACCGGCCAGGGATCTATGGTGTAACCTGCTGCACTTGCATGGCAGCGACATTTACTTTGACATAGTTTCCGAATTCTCCTTCCAGATCGTCAACTGGCATGACCGCGAGACGCCGCCCTCTTTGGCCGAAGCGCAGCAAGTGTTCGGAGGAACAGTTTGCGGCGGTCTGGAGCGTGATAGGCTGGTTTACGGGGAACAGGCCGAGATCCTGAAAGAAGCGCGGAATGCCCAGGCGCAGGCAAAAGGCCGGCGTTTGATCCTGTCCACCGGCTGCGTGGTGCCCATCATCGCGTCGCACGGAAATATCATGGCTGCCCGAAATAGCTTTGCCTCCCCTCAAAGCCTGGCGAAGACTGCTCCCCTGCGCAAGTATGGAGTTCATGGGTGAGCCTCCGGGTCATATCCGGTATCGCGCGCGGACGCAAGCTGAAGTCGGTGCCCGGCGACACCACCCGCCCGATCACCGACCGGGTGAAGGAAGCGCTGTTCAACATCCTGGCCGGGGATGTGGTCGATTCGACCTGGTGGGACCTTTTCGCCGGGACAGGCGCGGTGGGCATCGAGGCGCTGAGCCGGGGCGCATCGCTCGTGCGCTTCAGTGACCTTAACCGCGCCCCGATAGAAACGGTCAAATGGAACCTGGATCATTGCGGATTTAGCGCCCGGGCCGAGGTCCGCCGGGGAGATGCATTCGCAATGCTGGCGGCCGCCCCCGATAAACAGTTTGAGTTCATTTACATTGCGCCGCCGCAGTTCAAGGGGCTGTGGTCGCGCGCGCTGCTGGCGCTGGACGAAAACCTCGCCTGGCTGACGGAGACCGGCTGGGCGATCGTTCAAATTGCCCCGAAAGAGTATGAAATACCGGAGCTGGTCACCCTGGAAGAACTGGACCAACGGAAATACGGCAGCACGTTGTTGATCTTCTTCGGTCGAAAGGAAACCTGATGGGTGTGATCGCGCCGACAAGACGGCGAGGCGAGGCTTATTTTGGCTGCAGCGGAGCCGCCTGCCTGGGACTGGTCTTCTGGGCGATCATTGCCTGTTGTCTGGTATTCACGGTGATGGGATTGTCAACCGAATTGAACAGTGGGGATGCAGAGCTGGTCTCGGCTTTTTATGCCCTTTCACAGATCATGGTGGGTTCGCTGGCATTTTGCTTCTCGATGGCAGCCATCCTGGTGGTGTTCGTTGGTTTTGGGATCTTCCAGCAAACGCGTCCATTTAGCCCTCGAGGCGAGCCTCACGATCTGAACACAGTTGTGCTATTTTTCTTTCTTTTTGTGGCAGGGATGATCCTGGCGGCTGCGCTTCCCACCCTGGTTCTGGAAATTCCCAGGATTAGCGCCGGGTTCATGGTGGGCGGTATATTGATGGGTGGCGCCTATTTAGTCTATGGAATGCTCATGTTATGGTTGACCCTGGCAGCCTACGAATCTTTCCGGGAAGCGGACTTGTAAATGCTCCATGCCTGGGACTTATCCCCGAAAGAAGCGGCCCGCGTGCAAGCAAAGCTACGCGAACAGATTGTCCTTACCTGGGACGGACGCCAGGTCAGTTCCATCGCCGGCGTGGACGTGAGCATCTCTGAAGAAAATGCCCGCTGCGCGACTGTTGTTTTTGCTTTTCCCGGGCTGGCTCCGCTTGAGGGGGTCACGGCTGATCTGCCGCTCGTCTTTCCCTACATCCCGGGCTTGTTATCCTTTCGAGAGGGTTCTGCCGTGCTGGCAGCCTGGGAGCTGCTGACGATGAAGCCGGACCTGCTGATGTTCGATGGGCAGGGAATCGCTCACCCACGCGGGGTGGGGATTGCCTCCCAGATGGGACTGTGGCTGGAACGCCCGACGATCGGCGTGGCCAAATCGCGCTTATATGGACGGCACGCGGAACCCGGCCCAAAACGCGGCAATCGGGCTGAACTGCTGGGCAGAGACGGTAATGCCATTGGGGCTGTGTTGCGCACCAAAGATAACGTCAAACCGCTGTACATTTCACCCGGACATCTGATCGACGTGGAACATTCGGTCGAATTTACGCTGGCCAGTGACGGCGGCTATCGCCTGCCCAAGACGACTCGCTGGGCGCACCGCGTGGCAGGAGGAGAGAGTTTACCGCCCCCTGAATCGTCCCATCAGGCGCGGCTGTTTTAATTCGCACAAAAACTACTTCCACGGCGCGGTTATTAAAACATTATCCTCATCTGCGGCATGGCCCAGGTATGCTAACCCCCACGATTCGGAGACCGTTTTCAAGAGCGAATAATGAGTGTAGGGGGTATCGTCTTGAAACCCTTTTTTTGCCGACGGGGAGATAAGCACAACCGCTATCCGCCCACCCTCACCTTCCGCTAGACCACAGCAGGATTGATTTCCTTTGCCCTCATCAAAAGTAAGCACAATCAGGTAGGGTTGACCGGTTGCATCCAGGGCAGGAACGAGTTCATTATGCAGATTTTCCAACCATTTATCTGCTGTATCCAGAGAGCAATCATGTCCTATATTACACATGTTCGGCGTGATAAAAATAAAATTCGGTAATGTGCCAGTTTGGATATCTGCGCTGAGCTCTGTGAGCGGCACCACACTGCGCTCACAGCGTTCTTTATCCGACCGAATGGGATCAAAGTACACAAACGGGTTATGCTTCTGAGCATAGCGATTTTTAAAAACTTTAGACAACAGGTTGTCCCCCACATAACAGGGCTTGGGGATGTTCTCCTGATACGTTTTTCAATTACGCCCGCTGGCCTCGATCAAATCCGGCAGGCTGGGAGCGTTTATGAAACAGTCAGTGCAATCCCGGTCGATCCCAAAAGTATCGCCGCCGATCAACGCAATGTAATTTGGCAGGCTGGGGTGCCTGACTGCATAAAACCTAGTCAACAAAACATCATCTTGGGCCAGTTGGTTGAAAAACAGCATATCTGCGTTGCCAATAGCAGATTCAAAACTTTCATTTTCGAACATGATAATAACAATATGCTCGAAGGCGGGGACGAGCGGGTTCGCCATTGTCGGCGAGCCACCGGCGAAAGTTGGAGCTGCCGGCTGGACCTCCACTGCCTGGGCAGGAGGGTATTGTGATGCACAAGAAACAATCAATATGGCCACAAGCAAAATGACAAGCGAACGCGACATAATATTCCTCGACTCTTAAAAAGAATAGGCTGCGATGCTTGAATCCGTATTAGAATTCGAAAAAGACTTTTGCAACAAACCGCTAAGAGGTATACCCCAATCAAAACCTGTCTCCACTATTGTTACAATCATAACATGGAGGAAGCCAATATGGAAATAAAAACTGTCAAGATCGAAAAGCCTGAAGCCATCAATTTCATCCTCGGCCAATCGCATTTCATCAAAACCGTCGAAGATATCCACGAAGCGATGGTCAGTGGCGTGCCGGGGATCAAATTCGGCCTGGCTTTCTGCGAGGCATCGGGCGACTGCCTGGTGCGCTGGAGCGGCACGGACGAGGCGATGATCGATCTGGCGAAAAAGAACGCGCTTGCCATCGGCGCCGGGCACTCGTTCATCCTGTTCCTGGGCGAGGGCTTCTATCCCATCAACGTGCTCAACACGATCAAGATGATCCCCGAGGTAGCGCGCGTCTTCTGCGCCACAGCCAACCCGACCGAGGTGATGGTCGCCGAAACCGGACAAGGCCGCGGCATCCTGGGCGTGGTGGACGGCTTTCCGCCCAAAGGCGTGGAAGAGGAAACGGGTATCACCTGGCGTAAAAATTTCTTGCGGATGATCGGTTATAAATTTTAAAAGTTTATAGTTTTAGTTGAAGAGCGACTGAAGTCGCTACTACAGGAATTTGTTATGAAAAGCTACGACTACGCCCACCGCAAAGGGATCGAAGAGATTACCTGGGAGCGGTTCGGTGAACTCAGCCGGGCGCTGACCGAGCAACTGTCCGGGAAGCAAGTCGACATTGTAATCGGGATCGCCCGCGCAGGATTGTTCCCGGGCACCGCCGTCGCCTGCGCGCTGCGCCGGGAGCTGTATCCGGTCCGTGTGACACGGCGGGTAAACGACGTGGTGCAGTATCAGAGTCCCATCTGGCGGGTGGACGTCCCGGCAACGGTGGCAGGCCAGAGGGTAGCCGTGATCGATGAGATTGCCGATTCGGGCGAGACCCTGGCAATCGTCGCGGCCCGGGCGCTTGAGCGTGGAGCGCGCCAGGTCTGGACCCTGAGCCTGGTCACTCATTCGTGGGCAAATCCAAAACCCGATTTCACCGCCCTCGCCAGCGACGCCCTGATCGTCTTTCCTTGGGACAAGCTGGTCTTCACCAACAAAGGCTGGCAATTGCACCCGGAACTCGAATCCGCTATCCGCGCACAGGATAAGTCTAGCCTTAATGGGTGAAGGACCCTGTTAATCTGATGCTACAATAGGTCCATGACTACCAAACGGGCGCCCAGCAGGATCATCCCCAGGGCATTTCCCGGCATCACACCCGATGAAGTTCAGGAGCTAATTTCCCACAGCCAGGTACACAGTTACCCGGCCGGGACGGTGGTGTGCCGCGAAGACGAGATCGAGAATACCTTTTATATGATCCTGGAAGGCGAAGTTGCGGTCACCAAGAGTATCAACAGTACCGAGGCACGCTTGCTGCAAACACTCAGCCCGGGGGATTTTTTTGGCGAGATGGCGCTGATCCATAATGCGCCTCGCGCCGCAACCGTGACAGCCAAGACCGCTATCGTAGCCCTGGAACTCGACAAAGAGTCTTTTGATACGGTCCTCAAGCGCAGCAGCAGCATTGCGCTGGCCATGGTCCACGAAATCAGCAACCGCCTGCGTGAAAACGATGAGCTGGCGATCGAGGACATACGCATGCGGGCGCGCGAACTGGCCCAGGCCTATCAGAAACTGGCCGAGCAGGAGGTGGCCCGCCGGGAATTTCTGGCCAATGTTGCTCATGAACTACGTACGCCACTGATGGCAGCCAGCGGTTACCTGCAAATCCTGCAACAGGGCAGGGTCCTGAACCAGGAGCAGTTAACCCAGGCGTTGGATACAGTCTCCAGGAACGTGCACCAGATCGTGACACTGGTCAATGACATCCTCTTCTTACAGGAAATGGATCTTGTGCTCCCGGACTTCCAGGCTGTGGACATCGGGGAAATAGCCTCCACGGTGCTGGAACGCTACAAAACGCAAGCCGCGGCGCGCGAGATCCACCTGAGCCTGACGGAAGACCGGGAGCTGCCTCCGATCCTGGGAGATGCTAAATCCCTGGAGCGCGCCCTGACCGCCCTCGTGGACAACGCGATCAAATTCAGCCCTAGAGGCGGCGATGTTGAGATCCGGCTGAAGAAAGGCGAGCGGCAGGTTTTTGTCACGGTGGAAGACCACGGCATCGGTATCTCTCCGAACACACGCCCGCGAATCTTCGACCGCTTTTACCACCTGGAAAAGGAAGCCGGCGACCTGTTTGGCGGTATTGGCTTGGGGCTGGCTATCACGCGCCAGGTCATCCAGCAACACAAGGGCACGCTGGATGTCGAAAGCGACCATGGGAAGGGATCCACCTTCACAATGCGTTTGCCGGCATGGACGCCCGGCAGCAGGGAAGAGTCGTAAGAATTGTCCAAATATAGGAACGTTCTCAGTATCTTCTCAAAAAAGCGGTATGTCCCTCTTTGAAGCAGATACAACCAAGAATGAGAACCTCAAGAGTATCAGGAGTATCAAATGAACGAGAAATTACACTTACGCGTCGCATTGGCGCTCATGCTAGGGCTGGTTTTACAGGCCTGCTCTCCCGGTATACCGGAGACGCCAGTTTCACCAACGCTCGAAGCCGCGCCTGCTGAAACAGAGCTGGCCCAAAGCAGAGAACAGGGACTATGTGATAACCCGCTCTACCCGGTAATATCCGGCGCAACCTGGACCTATCAAAGCTCGGGAAGCCTTTCTGGCAATTTCAGCTTTACCGATACGATCACCGATGTCCGCGGGGATGGCTTTACGCTGTCCTCTCTGTTTAATGGCGCCACGCTCACCCAGGAATGGGCCTGCAATCCCGAAGGCCTGGCCTCGCTCACATTTGGGAGCGGTGTCACTGGCGGTCTCAGCACCAGCGGGGTGCAGATGGATTTGACCACTACGAACGTTCAGGGTGTGATCCTGCCCAAAACTGTCAGCACTGGTGACCAGTGGCCTTATTCACTGGACTTCGAAGGTAACATGGAGTACAGCGGCACCACTGTCGACACACAGGGCACGGCCAGTTTCAGCTTCAGCACCCTCGGCCAAGAAAGCGTTACCATCCCGGCTGGCACGTTCGATGCCATGAAGATCCACACGGACTTAAGGCTGGAAATGGACGTTACATTTTCCGGTTTCAGCGCCCCGGTGGTGTTCACGATTCCATCCGATATCTGGTATGCCCCGGAGGTCGGCTGGGTCAAGGCAAGCAGCGCCGGAAATATTTTTGGCATGGCCTTCAGTGAGACTATAGAGTTACAGTCCTACAGCATCCCCTAAACTATAGAATCGCCTTTATCGCTACCACGAGATCCTGTCTCGTGGTACTTTTTATTGTGCAAACCTGACGAACAACTTCCCATCCTCATCGTAGTACGAGCGCGCCGAGAACGGGACATCCCCGCGCTCCATGGCCTGGATGCGCCCGAGCAAGACCGGTAAATCTTCCACCACCGGTAACTCCCCCAGCGCTTCAAACGCGACCCATTCGGCTGCTCCCTCTATAGACGGCTTTGGCTCACCCTCGGGGCATTCCCCGCAAAAGACATACAGGCAAATCCCCGGGTTCCGGCCGCTGTCCACGATGACCGTGCCACACAACCACAAATCGGCCTCGAGACCGGTCTCCTCTTCCAACTCGCGCCGCGCCGCGGACAAAATGTCTTCGCCCTGTTCCACATGCCCACCCAGACCGTTGTACTTGCCTGCCCACAGGCGCTTGGTCGGCGCCCCCTTTAACAAAAGATATGAGTCACCACGCCGCACAAAAATTGCCGTGCGCGGGATGAGCATATATC
>JAABUE010000049.1 GCA_011389535.1 Anaerolineales bacterium | reverse complement strand
AGCAATCTCCTGATTTACAAGGGGATTGCTTCGCCAACGAACGGCTCGCAATGACAATAACAACAGGAGCGTGACATGATATCCGAATTGCGAGAAGTGATTATGAACACACCAGAAATTAAAGAACATACACCTTTATTATCGATCCGGGATTTGCATGTCTGGTACGAGTTGCGCCGGTTCGGATTCGGTCACGCGGGCTACGTCAGAGCGGTGGACGGCGTCAGTTTTGAGATGGCCCCCGGTGAAACGGTGGCAGTTGTGGGCGAGTCCGGGTGCGGCAAGTCCAGTTTAATGAAGACGATCCTTGGGTTGAACATCCCCACCAAAGGCGACGTCATCTTCAACGGCAGGAATTTGTCCGATCTCAAAGGATCGGCTTTGCGCGCTTATCGCTTCGAGGTGGGCTACGTCCAGCAGGACCCGTATGGGGCGCTGCCGCCGTTCATGAGCGTGCAGCGCATCCTGGAAGAACCGCTTATGATCAGCGGCGTCAGAAGCAAGGATGAACGCATGCGCCGGATCCGCAGGGCGATGGACGAGGTAAAAATGTTCCCGGCGGACGATTTCCTGCCCAAGTTCCCGCACATGCTCTCCGGCGGGCAGCAGCAGCGGGTGGTAATCGCGCGCGCCATGCTGCGCGAGCCGAAACTGATCGTGGCTGACGAGCCGGTCTCGATGCTGGATGCTTCTGTGCGGGTGGAGATCTTGAAGCTGATGCACGCCCTGCAGGCCGAGCACCATCTCTCGGTCATCTACATCACGCATGACCTTTCGACGGTAAAATATTTCTCTGCGCGCATTTTTGTGATGTACGCCGGGAACCTGGTGGAGAAAGCCGGGACGCGCCGCCTGCTGGAAAACCCTCTACACCCCTATACAATGGCCTTGCTGGCTGCCACCTCTGATCCGGATGCCCGCAATGCGGACACCTTCAAGGAAGTGCCGCCCGGTGAGCCGCCCAGCCTGGTCAACCCTCCCACAGGCTGCCGCTTCCACCCGCGCTGTCCACACTTTATGCCGGGTCTGTGTGACGAGAAAGTGCCGCATGACTTCGAACCCGAGCCCGGACACACGGTGGCCTGCTGGTTGTACGAATGATTGACGAAAGACCCCGCACGCTTCTTTTCATCGCTCTGGGCTTGCTCCTGTTTGGATGGATGATGCCTTTCCTGATGGTGCTGCGTGTGGTCGAATCGACATTTTTTCTGAATTTTCTTTCCTGGGGCGCATCTGTCGGCGGGCTGTACCTGGGGGTGATTGCTGTCGCGAGCCTGGTCCGCAGACGGAAGAAATAGCATTGAAAGTTTAAGTTACCGGTTTGATTTCAGGCCCCACCTTCACCCTGATTGTGATCTTGTTTTGGCGGGACGGCTTCCCCTCTCCCATGAGGCTACCCCCTGGAATAAAAAAAATTCTCCCAAGACTTATTCAGGAGGAACGATTTTTGACAGTTCTTCGATCAAGGGTGGAAGTTTGTTTTGGACCGTATCCCACACTTGTATATCTGTGTAAAAGGTATCCCAATCCTTGTCGAAGACATAATCAAGCGCGATTTTTGCAGATTCCAGAATGTCCACAAGGTAAGTGTTATCGCGCGACATAGATCACCTGCGCTGATTCCAGGATCGCTTTCCGCTTGAGCTAATTCCGGCTATCTTCCACGCCGCGCTTGCTGATCAAATCGACATCGCGTCCAAAGATTTGATTCAGTTCGTCCTGCATGTGTACCATGTCAAAAAGGGAGACTTTAGCTTCAGGAGTGAATGAAACCAGCACATCAACATCGCTGTCGGGGCGAAAATCAGCCCGCAAAGCCGATCCGAAAATGGCCAACTCGGATACGTTCCAGCGCTTGCAAAACTCGGCGATTTTTGCCTTTGGAATTTTGACTTTTACCTTTTCCACACTTTGATTATAGCAAATTATACTTAGCGCTGTGCCGCGCAATTCAGGCCAAGCCAAGCATTACTTCTTTTTTCATCCAACATACCTGCGGTATAATCCCGGTGCTATGCCACGCCGTAAAGCGCCCGAAGACCTGTCCGTCGAAGAACTGCGCCGCCTGCTGATCGAAAAGCGGCGCGGCGTTCGTAAGGAACGGCTGGAACACTTTCGCAGGACCGGCCGCGTGGTGGACGATGTCGCGCCGCCGCAGTCGACCCGGGCAACGGACGAGCCTCCGATCCCCTACGGGGAGGATGCCGGCCCGGTGGTGGAGACGGTTGAGAAAACGGCGACAGCTGAAAGTCCGCGGGTGAGGCGGCGAACCTTCGCAGATCGCCTTCTGCTGGTGGTAGAAATCCTGGCCGTCGTCGGACTGGCTGGCGTATTGCTGAACGGATTTGGCCTGCTGCGCACCCTGAACCAGGAAGTGGCCGCCGCCCTCAGGCCGGAAACGCCCACGCCCACCCCGCTGGTCATGGCGGTGGTGCTGCCTTCCGGCCATACCCCGCCGGACGCTCAGGGGAATACGCGCCCCAACGAGTCCGAGATCCCGGAGCATTTGCGCCCAATGGTGCAGTCGCTGGCCAATATCCCGGTGCCTACGCCCGCGCCCGATCAGGCCGTGCGCCTGCAGATCCCGCGCCTGAACGTGGACGCGCCAGTGGTGCAGGGCGACGGCTGGGAGCAGTTGAAGAAGGGCGTTGGCCAGCACATCGGCTCGGCCAACCCCGGCCAGAACGGCAACGTGGTGCTTTCGGCGCACAATGATGTGTACGGCGAATTGTTCCGCCACCTGGACCAGCTCCAACCCGGCGATAACGTCATCGTGTATACGCAGCAACGGCAGCACGTTTATGTAATAGACCGCACCGTGATCGTCGAACCGACCGCGGTGGAAGTGATGGCTTCCACCGGCAGCCCGACGGTCACGCTCATCTCGTGTTATCCATATCTCGTTGACAGCCAGCGCATCGTGGTTTTTGCGCGGCTGCAAAATTAGGAGTTCAAATGGCAAATAAAAGCAAACGACAAGTCAGCAGGCGTCCTGCGCCACCCGCCCAGTTAAGGAACGAGTTCAACCCCGATTACAGCGATGTCAAAAAGGACCTGAAAACCATCGGCTCGCTGGCTGGATTTTTCGTCGTCGTACTGGTCGTCCTGTCCTTCTTCCTTAGATAGAGTTTCACCACAAAGGCACAAGAGCACAGAGATTCTTTCTAAACACATGAAGAGACTTTGTGTCTTCGTGATGTAGTGTCTTAGTGGTGGTTAAGGAGCCTCTTATGCCCCGCATGTTTGTCCCCGGCCCGGTGGATGTTGACGACGAAGTCCTACAGGCGCAGGCGCAGCCAATGCTGCCGCACCGCAGCAAGGAATTCGAAGAGATCTTCCGCCGCGCATCCGAAAAAGCCCAAGAGCTGTTCTTCACCCGCTATCGCGTCTTCCTGACCGCCTCTTCAGGAACCGGACTGCAGGAAGCCGCCGTCCGCAATTTTGTGGACAGGAAAGTGCTTTCCTGTGCCAATGGCGCCTTCGCTGACCGCTGGTATGAAGTGGCCGTTTCGAACGGAAAAGAAGTGGAGAAGCTCGAATTTGAATGGGACCAGCCGGTCGACCCGGAGCGGGTGGCTGCTGCCGTTAAAGGGGGCGGGTTCGAAGCCCTGACCATTGTCCACAACGAGACCTCCACAGGGATGCAGAACCCCGTCAAAGAAGTGGCGGAGGCCGTCCATGCGGTGGCGCCGGATACGCTCATCCTGGTAGACGCGGTCTCCTCTCTGGCTGGCGCCAGGATCGAGATGGACGCCTGGGGCCTGGACATGGTGCTGACCTCCTCACAAAAGGCCATCGCCCTGCCGCCCGGCCTGGGCCTGGGGGCCGTCTCCGACCGCGCCATGGGCAAGGCCGAAACGGTTGAGAACCGCGGCTGGTACTTCGACCTGGTCCGCATGGAAAAACACCGACTCAAGGATTCTTCCCCGGCCACCCCGGCCATGTCGCTGATCTTCGCGCTCGATCACCAGCTCGACCGTATCCTGGCCGAAGGACTGGAGAACCGCTTTGCCCGCCACTCTGCCATGGCGCGGCGCGTCCAGGAATGGGCCGATGCGCACGACCTGTCGATGTATGCGCCCGCGGGTTTCCGCTCACAGACGGTCACTACCATCAAAAATGAGCGCGGTATCGACATTTCAGATCTGAACGCTTTCCTAAAGCAGCGCGGCATGCGGATTGCAAATGGGTATGGCCCGTTGAAGAACAAAACTTTCCGCATTGCACACATGGGCGAGACCGAGATAGACGACCTGGAAGAATTATTCGCAGCGATGGAAGAATACCTGAAACGATAACGATCCCTAAATATTTTCAGCATGAACGATACTTTTGACGTAATTATCCTCACCGGTCGCCCGGCCTCCGGCAAGAGTGAGATCATCGACTTTCTCACCCACCTGCCTGATGATGTCAGGCGTGAGCGCTATCACATTGCCAGTTTCGATGTGCATGACGATTTCCCTATGCTGTGGACCTGGTTCGAGGAAGATGACATCCTGAGCCAAAAGTTTGATCTGCCGCGCCTGCACACCGATGAGCAGGGCTATTTCAAATATCAGGAACTCTGGCACCTGCTGATCGAACGCCTAAGCCTGGATTATGGCAAAATCCTGCGCGATGCCCCGTCGTATCACGAGCACAGCACCTGCCTGATCGAATTCTCGCGCGGCGCCGGGCATGGCGGCTATGCCGAAGCCTTCCAGCATTTATCCGCTGAAGTACTTCAACACGCCGCGGTCCTATACGTGCGGGTGCCATATGAAGAATCCCTGCGCAAGAACCGCCGCCGCTTCAACCCCGACAAACCGGACAGCATCCTCGAGCATGGACTCTCCGACGAAAAATTGGAACGCCTCTACCGAGACGATGATTTTGCTTCCGTTGCCCCGGGCGATTCTGGTCTGATCGATATCCGCGAGCATCGCGTCCCGTTCGTCGTCTTCCCCAACGAGGATGACGTCACCACAGGCAAACCCGATCAACTGGCTGCGCGGCTCGAATCCGTGCTGGGGGACTTGTGGGAGATGTACCAAGCAGGATTGTAAAAAACCTAGACATGTGCTGAAAAGGTGTGTATAATAACTACACAACCTGGAGGTGCACATATGGAACTCTACCGCACGCAAGTGCTTCTCGAAAAATCCCAACATGAGATTCTTTCCCGAATTGCAAAGGAAGAAAGCCGTAGTCTTTCTGAAATTGTGCGCGAAATGATCGAGCGTGAGTTACGTTACCGTCAGCGCCGCCAAATGATGCTGGCTGCGCGCGAACTTCAAGCCGACTATACCACTGACCCGGAATTGACTGCTTTCACTGCCTTGGACGGCGATGATTTCTTGTACGGGGATGAAGACGATGCAACGGGGTGAAATCTGGGTGGTGAATCTTGACCCCACAATCGGATCGGAAATCCGCAAGACGCGCCCTGCTGTGATCCTCAGCAGCGACCTGGTGGGCATCCTGCCACTTAAGATAATCGTTCCGTTTACCGAGTGGAAAGAACGTTATGCCCAGGCTCCCTGGATGGTAAGAATCGACCCAGATAAACAAAACCAACTGACAAAACCCTCGGCCGCGGATGCCTTACAAATCCGGTCCGTATCGCAGCAGAGGCTGGTGCAAAAGTTAGGTCTTTTGTCTCCAGTGCAGATTGCGAAAATTGTTCAAGCTGTAATGACTACCTTACAAAGGTAAAGGTGTAACTCGATATTAATATCGCCTTACGCTTCAATATGCAACCGCTAACTTTCGACATTCATCTAGAAAAATTTACATACGGTGGCGATGCCATTGGACGTCTTAAGGATGGCCGCGCCGTTTTCGTCCCATTTGGGATCCCGGGGGAGTTGGTCCGCGTGCGGTTGGTACTGGAGAAAAAGAACTTTGCGCGGGCTGAACTGCTCGAGGTGCTGGAACCTTCCCCGCAGCGGATTACGGCCAGGTGCAAGCATTTCGGTGAGTGCGGCGGCTGTCATTACCAGCACCTGCCCTACGAAGCCCAACTTGAAGCTAAAACCGAGATCCTGCGCGACCAGTTGCAGCGCATCGGCAAGGTCGAGAACCCGCCAGTCAGGCCGATGGTGGCCTGCCCTGATCCCTGGTATTACCGCAACCACATCCAGTTCCATTTATCCGAGGAAGGGAACTTGGGATTCTTCAGGGCAGAGACAAGGCCGGGTCCTGCCATCCTGGAGATCAGCGAATGCCATCTGCCCGAACCGCTGATCAATGCCAGCTGGCCGCAACTTGAGTTCGAGCCGGGCACTCAGATTGAACGCGTATCCCTGCGCACAGGCGCGGACGATGACCTGATGCTCATCCTGGAATCGGAAGATATCGAAGCGCCTGAAATGGAACTAGAATCTGGTATCTCGGTCGTCCACCTGACCGAAGAGGATGCGCTGGTCATGGCGGGCGAAGACCATATCATTATGCAGGTTTTGGGGCGTGAATTCCGCGTTTCGGCGGGATCGTTCTTCCAGGTCAATACGGTCATGACCGAGAAGATGGTGGGGCATCTTTTGGAAAAATTACCGTTACCAGCTAAAACCACTCTGGATGTGTACTGTGGTGTAGGGTTGTTCAGCGCCTTCCTGGCCCCCAGATGCGAGCGACTGATCGGGATCGAGTCATCTCCGTCCGCGTGCGAGGATTTTGCCGCCAACCTGGATGAATTCGACCACGTGGAGCTTTACGAGGGAGCGGCTGAGGACGTGATCCCACATCTCGAACTGGAGCTGCCCATCGTTCTGGTTGACCCGCCGCGCGCTGGCATGGAGGTGCGCGCCCTGGACGGGCTCCAGCAGCTTGCGCCGCAGACTGTCGCCTACATCTCCTGTGACCCGTCTACACTTGCGCGCGATGCTGCCAGGCTGATCGCCGGGGGCTACCGCCTGGTAGAGGTCACGCCGTTTGACCTGTTCCCACAGACGTACCATATCGAAAGCATTTCCATCTTCACGCTTTGAAAAAACGGTTCTTCCACCGTAAGAGATAGAACCAAAAAACGAGCCCCTTTGGAAAAAGGGGCTCGCAACAGAAGGAGCGGTCAATCACCCACTGGCCCGACTTCCGTTTCCGGTAATAGTGCGGGAAGGGCTTTGATCTCGCGGTAGGTAAGCGTCCAGACGGTGGACGTGAAGACCTGTTGCCAGGCTGTCAGCAAAACCCATGGTGAGAAGGCGATCAAGAAGAACAGTGGCAGGACGAAGATGCCGGCAACGATCCAGGGCAAGTAGCCGCTCAGGAACAGGCTGAACAGGCCGACCAGCAATAAGCCAGGGACGGCCGCTACGACCGCGCCAATGATGGCTGTAATCGCCACAACCGGGATCGTCAGAATGATCGCGATGATGGATACCAGCGCCCAGGCGATGCCCAGGCCGATCATGACCAGCCACATCAGGCCAACGCTTTTCCAGTTCTCCCGCACCAACGAAAAGCCGCGACGCAAGGATTCGCCCACCCCTAAGTTTTCAAGGGCGCAGGCGCGCCAGAAGAAGTGACGCAGCAAGCCCAGGACGATGCTGAGGATCACGACCACGAAAATGGCCAGGAATGCACTACCGATCCCCGCGATCACGCTGACTGCAGCCAGGCTGTCGCTCCCGCCGGCGACCATCGTGTAGATGATGAAGCCGAGAATGCCCAGGAGGATCAACAAGAGGATGACCGGGATATGGATGATCAGGTTGATCAGGAACAGCCGCCAGGCGGCCCGTGACCAGCCTATCCGAAAACCACTCCGGACGGTCATTTTCGTATCCGTAGCTTCATATTCATCCACCATGCGGATGACAGCAGTCTCGGAGATATAACGGGCAATTGCCATTATGATCCCCAGGGTCACCATGATAAGCACGAAGATCACGCCGATCCACAGCAGGGCATTCAGTTCGCCCTGCGAGAGACCGAGAGCGGGCAGGCCTTGTTCGAACACTTCCTCGATTGATCGGGCAGCCTCTCTTAAGGCTTCGCGTATATCTTCCGGTAGAGGCAGCTGGAATTCCTGGTTGTTGCTGTCGCCGCTGAACCTGGTACCGCTGTTACCGCTGCCACCAGACGACCCGGCTGCCGTGAGCGCCAGGATCAGGCCAAATACCCATAGAGCACGGTAGTTCCACAGGATGTGCCAGGCGCGTTTTAGAATTTTGACGGGGTCCATTTCTTTTCTCCTATTTTATCGTTCTCATTATCCAGCTTTATTATGAAAGAGGCTGGATTTGGGGGTGTAAGCGTGTGTACACACGCTTACACCCCCAAATCCGTGTATCTACCGAGGAAATTCTCGAAGAGCCGCTATATCGATTCTCACTTGACTTTGGGCCTGCTTCCACTATCGAAGCCCGTTGGGCTCCTGACGGGTGTGCCGCGCCCACCAGATTGCCATCCAACTGAGATAAAGCAAGGCGATTGAAACCTGCCATGTGATTTGAGGCAGGGTCGTCCTCGTGAAGGCTTCGGTCGCCTCAGCCCATTGCAGGCTATCCCCGGCCAGGAGGCCAAATTGTCCAAGCGTCCCTGACCAGTAAGCCTCCATAGATGAACCGGAGACCAGCTCTGCAGCCACGTTGCTCAACAGCCCGAGTTCATTAGCTGTCGTCACAAAATTGCTGACCCAAAGGGTCGTGCTGAGAAAGATCCAGGTCAGGATGAGCCCGACCGGCGCCACCCACCAGCCAATCTCCAGGACTCTATGGCTCATTGGCTTGGCCGGGGTGCGTGGCAGGCGCAACACCACATTCCCGGCGAGACGCTCCGGTGCAAGGAAGTTGGGCACAGGAGCTGAACGCAGCGCTGCCGACAGGGTCTGCAGGGATTGAACCTCTTCCTTACAGTTCTGGCACTCCTCCAAGTGCGCCTCTACCTTGCGGAGTTGCCCGCCATGCAGTTCACCATCCAAATAGGCGCCGAGCAATTCAAGGATATGATCAGACATTTTCAGCCTCCGCAAACAAAAACAATTGCACCTCTAACTTCTCTCTCAACAATTTACGAGCATAATTCAAACGTGACATCACCGTCCCGACCGGAATATCAAGCGCCTCTGCAATCTCGTGGTATGAAAGGCCTTGATACTCTCTCAGCACCAGTACTGCCCGGCTGGCATCCGGCAGGGCCAGCACTGCTTCCTGGACCGTCTCCGCTCGTTCGGAATTTGCAGCCATCGCTTCCGGCCCGGGCTGCGGGTCGGTCAGCCTCAGGTCTTCGACCGCGCCGGGCAGGATGCGCTTTTCTTTTCGCAGCATATCGACAGCGGTATTGACCGCGATGCGGTACAACCAGTTCCGCAAGGATGATCCCGGGCGGTAGGATCGCAGTTGCAGCCAGGCCTGGATGAATGTCTCCTGTGCGGCATCTTCTGCCACGCTCATATCGCCGCACATGCGATAGATCACATGCAGCACACCCTGGGCGTGGCTACGAACCAGTTCGCTGAAGGCATTACGATCACCGCCTTGTGCTCTGGTGACCAACTCTGTTTCGTTGGCTTGCGAGACGCTCGTCACCGTTAGAGATCCTTTCGAGAATTTATTTACCTTTGTTATTATATTAACGTAAAAGCCCCTGAATTTATTCGAAAAGAAGCACTCCATAAAACTGGCGGTTTCCGAAGTCTTATTATCCCCGCGACGGGGGACTGACTTTGAGTGCAAAAATTGAATTCACTGAACGTGTTAGAATAAATGTGCCTTATGAAGAATATACGGGGAGGGCTGTTTCAAAAGGAGTTTATTTATGAAACCGTTGATTGTAATCGTCTCGAATCGAGGTCCGTTCTCGTTTAGAAAAATTGGGGATAGCACATTTCGAGTAGAACGCGGCACCGGTGGATTGGTGACGGCCTTGGGCGCGCTGGCCGAGCAGCATGACGTCTTATGGGTAGCGGCTGCGATGAAAAAGGATGACCGTCTCTGGGCGGAAGCGCAGCCGGATCATCCGCAACAGGTAGATGGCATTTCTTTACAGTTAATTAAACCTGACAAAAAAGCTTACCAGGGTTACTACAATGTAATTTCCAATCCATTGTTGTGGTTTATTCAGCATCAGTTATGGGACACGCCGCGCCAGCCGAGTATTACCCAGCAAACCTGGGATGCCTGGCAAAGCGGATACTTGCCCATCAACAGAGCCTTTGCACAGGTCATTGCGGATACGATTGCGGGAGAGAATCGCCCGGTGATCATCCTGCCGCAGGATTACCAGCTATACCTTTTCCCTCACTATCTGAGGAAGATATTGGGGAACCAGACCCAGATTCAGATCCAGCCATTCATCCATATCCCCTGGCCGGGCCTGGATGCCTGGCGCGTTTTACCGGCGCAAATCCGTGATGCCATCCTGACCAGTCTTCTTCAAGCAGACCGGGTCGGTTTTCAAACGAACAAGGATGCTTTCAATTTTGTCCAGACATGTCGTTTTTATCTCGACGATGCGCATTCCCGAGGTACAAGGGATACCATTCACTACGAGGACCGCGAGACCAAGGTGCTCGCCTATCCCATTTCAATCGATGCGCAACAGGTCGATTCGCTGGCGAATGAGCCGCAGACCCTATTGCTCAAAACACAACTGATTAATTTTATCGGAGACCGCAAGTTGATCCTGCGCGTCGACCGCATCGAGCCGAGCAAAAATATCTTGCGCGGGCTTGAAGCGTATCGAACGCTGCTCGAAACGCATCCCGAACATCGTGGCAAGGTCCAGATGATGGCCTTGCTGGTGCCGTCTCGCATGGAAGTAGGAGAATACCAGGATTATCTGCGGGACATTATGTCAGAAGCCGGGATGATCAATGCTAAATACAGCACGTCTCTTTGGGAACCGGTACGCATTGTGGTCGGGGATAACTATGTCCGCGCTATTGCCGCCATGCAGTTGTACGACGTTTTGCTCGTCAATCCGCTGTCCGACGGTATGAACCTGGTTGCCAAGGAAGGCGCCGTGGTCAACCGGAAGGATGGAGTGCTGGTACTTTCAGAGCATGCCGGGGCTTTCTACGAACTGGGTGAGCATGCGCTCACTGTGTCCCCCTTTGATATTTACGGTACGGCCAACGCGCTTCACCATGCCCTGGACATGCCACCGGAAGAAAAGCGTAGGCGCGCCGAAGCGCTACGCGCCCTTGTCAAAAAAGCGAACATCCGCAACTGGTTCAACGATCAGGTGGATGATGCCATGCGAGCTTTTGAGAGCCAGACCAATAGCGATTCCACCCCCGTTACTTCCCGGACGAGATAATCTGCTTCCGATAAAACGGCCTGCGGCGTGCCCCGAGATTCGACCCCTAACCCGTAAGCCAGGCATTTACCTGATTCACGCAGCCGCCGGGCGGTAAGGAATACGGCTACGTCGGTGGTGTCATCGCCGAGGTAGAAAGCGGCATCCAGGCGGTATGTTTCGACCAGCTCCTCAAAGGCCGTACCTTTATCGATTTCCACCGGCGGGCGGAACTCGAAGACCATCCGGCCCCGGGTGAGATGCAGGCCATGTTTTTTGGCTATGCTTTGCATTGCCGGGGCCAACATGCTTTTGACTTGTTCCGGGTCGCTGGTCTGGCGATAATGAACCGACAACGTTGCTCCCTTGTCTTCGAAGCGCATCCCCGTAACAAGCGCCTGTTTGATTTCCGCTGTCGCTGCTGTCAGGTTATCCCGGTAGGCTGCCGCGGCCGGCGAGCCAACCACTTCCCCGTCCCGCCACTGTTCCATGCCATGGTTGCCGATATAGACCAGTCCCGGTAGCCGGATGCGCTGGTACACGTCTTCAGCCGCCCTGCCGGATATGACCGCCGTCAGCGTGAGTTGCTTCTGCAGTACGGCAAGCAGTTCCAGGTTCCGGGGCGTGACGCGCGCCTCGTCCGGCACATCCACGATCGGGCTGAGCGTTCCGTCTACATCGCTGACAAGTCCCAGGCGCAGCATGTGAACAGCTTTCACCAAATTATTTTTTGCGTTTTCCCAGTACATGGGGACAATCATAACAGTGGTTGGGCGAGATACAATCTCGCCGCTGCGCCTTTGGGATTATTCTTCCGCCACGACGATAATCCTGTCTTCTGGCGCGAAGGTCACCTTCGCAGATTTCTTCGGGTTGGTGTGCACGCCGTAATCTTTCTTTGCGTCCTTGGCTTCGGCTGCAAGGCGGTAACCCAGCGCTGTTTCGCCTCGGCGGCGGGCAGCCTCCACAACCGTGTAAAAGATAACGGGTTGTCCCGTTTCGATATAATCTTCGACCGGTTTCAGGTAGATTTCCGCGCCCTCCGGGTCGAAAATGCTTTGAAACACATCAAACAGGGCGTTGTTCTCGGAAAGCTGCGCGAGCATCAGGCTGATCAAATGCTCGCTGACGATGAAATCGTCCACGTTGGTGACTTCGGCCAGTTGGCGGTTGCGCAGGTCGAGCATCTCGCTGACGAGCGAAAACGGGGTGTCATCATGTTCGGCGATATCGCGCAGGTGCAGCAGGATCACCAAAGTCCTGGCATCGGCCTGCTGAATCTCGAGGTCGGAACGAGCAAGGACGATCACATGGTCGTATGCGGGAACGTTCAGGCTGTCCAGCAGTTCGCGGCTGGTGGTATCGCCGGATATGAAAGTCAGTTTCTGTTTGGTAAGCGTTTGCTCGCAAGAAAGGATGCCCTTGCGGGCCAGGCCTTCATTCGCCAACACCGTGATCTGGGATCCGTCGGCCACATAGGCATCCAGCTCCCGGATAATAATAGGAGCAGAGTGGTTCCAGCCAATGACCAAAGTCCTTTCGGGCTCCCGTCTGTGCCCTCTTCTGCCCGAGCGGATCAAGCCTTCTTCGATCGGGAGGTTGGCGAGACCGGATAAGCGGATCGTATCGTCGTCTTCTGAGAGAGCAAACAACTGGTCGCCGGGTTCGAGGCGCGTATCCATGGGTGGGTTGAGCACGATCCTGCCATCCGCTTTGCGCAAGCCCATTACAGCGGAGTCTTCATACGCCAGCAATACTTCCCCAAAGGTTTTTCCGGATAGGCCGGGTTCCTGCTTAAAGTAAATTTCGTCGCCGCCGAAATTCATCAGTTCGGTGTAGACCACCGAAAGCCCGGATTGGCGCGAAGTCTGCGCGACGACGCGCGCGATCACGTTGCTGGTCTGCAAGGGAAAGACTTTGTCGCCCGCGCCGATCATCCTGACTACCTCCAGGTTTTTGCGGTTACGGATCTGCGTGACGATGTGATAGGGGTCGACCCGGCGGTTGGGATTGTTCGTAATTGCCAGCACCGTCTTGATGACGTCCGAATCGGGATCGTCGCTTTCCGGCGGCAGGACAATAATGGAGCGGGTGGTGTGTGGGCTGCCCAGCTCCAGATCGTTCAGCTCAATCGGGTCACCGGAACGCACGATTACACGCGTGCTGCCCTTTTGCTCAACACGTTCGCGGATCTGCTCTTCCATTTCCAACTTGTCCTGGACTGCCAGCACGACGATGCGCGCATTCTTCTGATTCTCGTTGGCGATCATCAGCTCGGAAAGAATGGTGAAAATTTGCGATGACCAGCCCAGGATCAGGGTATGATCGTTTTCCAACACGCGGGACCGTCCCTTGCGCAGGCGATCCAACTGCCCCTGCAGGCCGGAACTGAGAACACCGATCAGCGTGCTGACGATGAAAATACCGCCGATGGTCACGGCCAGCATTATAAAGCGGAATTCTGTTCCAGTATCCCCGCCCATCGTGCCCGGGTCCAGGGTGCGCATCAGGCTGGCCCAGATCGCTTCCCCGAGCCCCAGTGCAGTCACTTCATCAGGGTGGATTCCAAAGATAAAAAGCACCAGGCCAGCCAGGAAAATCAGCACAAAGGAAGCCAGCGCCAGGAGTATGATCATGGCAGGCGTTCCTTTCGCCATCATATTGTCGAACCAATACCCAAAACGCTGTTTGAATGTGGGTTTGTTCATAATACCTCTCCAGGAAAAATGACTGACAAAATTATAGATGCAAATCACCCATTCGCCAACAAGTATTTGACCAGGCTTGTATTTTTGTCTATACTGTGAATGCATCTTCTCAAAAGAAGTGAAAGTGCCCCACTGTATTGAAGGATACATGTAAATAGCCAATCAAACAAGAGGACGAAATGAGCAATAAATTCATCTGGTATGGACATGCCACTCTCGGCCTTGAAACCGGTGGATACAAACTTGTCATCGACCCGTTCTTCGACGGGAACCCGGCCGCATCTACCACCCATGAAGCTGTGGACCCGGATTTCATCCTGGTCAGCCACGGGCACGGCGATCATGTCGGCGATACGGCCGCCATCGCCAGGCGAACAGGTGCGTTGATCATCACCAACGCCGAGATTTCAGGCTGGTGCGGCCACCTGGGCTTGAAAACCCATGCCCAACACATCGGCGGCGGCTACAAACATCCCTTTGGTTATCTCAAATTCACGATTGCGGTGCACGGCTCGAAATTACCAGACGGCGCAGACGGCGGTAACCCGGCCGGTTTCTTGCTGACCACCAATGACGGCAAAAAGATATACATGGCTCAAGATACCGGCCTGTTCAGTGAAATGGAATTGATCGGTAATGAAGGCGTCGATCTGGCGATCCTGCCGATTGGCGACAACTACACCATGGGCCCTGACGATGCCCTGCGGGCCGTCAAAATGATCCGGTCGAAGACGGTTGTTCCCATCCACTACAACACCTTCGAGGTCATCCAGCAGGATCCGGATGCCTGGGCTGAGCGTGTAAATAAGGAAACCGACACCAAAGCAGTGGTCCTGAAGCCTGGTGAAAGCCTTGAATTTTAACAAGATACGTAGTTCACAAAAAGATACCGAAAGTAAGGGAACGTGCTGCACACGCCCCCCTACTTTCGGCTTTCTCCCATCAAATACGCAAATTTTGTAATAGAAGTTTAATGTTTATGGGGTAACATTCAGCGGCGTGGAGCGTCTTGTCCATGCCGCCGTTTGATATAATTTTGATCGTTAGAGGTGTTTATGTTCACAAATCAAAGTGTCGACCGCCGTGAGGAAGAAGAACGCGTCAGCATGGAAGGACGTCTTCCGCCCGGCCAATCGCTCACGTTGAAGTTTCCTGTGCTGCATTATGGGCCTGTTCCGCATTTCAACCCTGCCACCTGGCATTTCCGCGTTTGGGGTGAAGTGGAAGAAGACAAAGAGTGGAACTGGGACGAATTCAACAAGCTCCCGCGCTCCAAAATCAAGATGGATATTCACTGTGTTACACGTTGGAGTAAATTCGATACCCACTGGGAGGGCGTTTCAGTCAAAAGTCTGATAGAGGCGGGATTTATCAAGGTGAAACCAAAGGCCACCCATGTGATGCAGCATGCGGAATACGGTTTTACAGTCAATCTGCCTCTCGATGTTATTATGCAGGACAATTTCCTGATGGCAACCCACTTCAACGGAGAACCGCTCACGCCTGACCATGGCTACCCGTTGCGTGGGATAGTGGGCTATATCCCGGGAAACGAAGGCCTGGAAACACCTTATTTTTGGAAAGGCGCCAAGTGGCTGCGATCGCTGGAGTTCATGTCACAAGACCGGCGCGGCTTCTGGGAGCAGGCCGGTTACCATAACCGGGCAGATGTTTGGAAAGAAGAACGATTTGGTTAAGCATGTAGGACGAGATATTATCTCGTCCTACATTTTTTATAGGGGGTTTAGCTACAAAATAGTCGTCTCAATAGCGTAGCACGCCTCCGATCCCGACCTCTTCCAGCTTCGGGCTCCCATACACAATCTCCACATTGCCGCCATCATGCATGACCTTGCGGACAGCCATTTCCACGGCGTCCTTGATCTGCGTGAATGATTTCCCGCAAAACGGACAGGCCTCCAATGCCTGTGTTGTAATGAACCCGCAGCCCTGGCATTGAAACCCCTCTGCGCGATATCCTTCTCGAACGATTAACGTTTGAACGCGCCCATCATGAACTGCGCTCAAGGTATCATCCAACCGGACGACCCCGCCCGCCCCTTTCGCCGCTGACGTGAACATATTCTCCACCAGGCGCATCTCCCGTCGTTGTTCAGCCTGCTTGCCGATTTCGAAGGCCTTTTTATGAACTTCGTCAGCGTGGGCTGTCATGCTGACCGGAAACGTGCCTACCACCAGGCTCTGCCAGGATTTGGGGAGGTGGTTTTTAAACATGTTGACATTTTCTTCCGTACCGCCGATCAATATGCGACGGATATGATTTTCCTCAAAAAACTTGGATGCGAACATAGCCGATTCTTTTAAGTTGCGTGCAATCGTATGTTCGGAATGGCGCGACTTTCCGGCAATGCCTCCCAGGCGGCCGAATATGCTGGATGCGCCGCCGCGTTTGGTGTGGCGTACTTCCTCTCCGAGAATCCCCTCCTGTTCTTTTAATTCTCCCAGGTGAAACTGGAACAGACGCGCTCCTTGTTTATCCACAACTGCCACGCCATAGCCGCCGTATGCGTCCAGTAAATCGGCCAGCGGCTTGACGTAAGGCTGGTCCCCTACAAACACGCGACTGCGGACCGGCACTGCGATCGGGAAAGCTCTAAAGTAACCCTGCGCCGCACATGAAAACATGGCTATACTGCGACCCGTCCACTCGCGTTCGATTTCAAAATGTTTGAGTATTGCGGCCTCGTCCTCGGGTAGATCCACCTCCTTTAGCAGGGTCCGCAGGCGCAGCTTAAGCGCGTCGGCGGTTCCTTCGGTCATATCAGTGTTCATGTACACACTCAGGACCGGATCAGGGCTGGAATAGTTCAATAGTTCACGCAGAATATTGTCTGTAAACATAGTTTCTCCTTCTTCATTTGCAAGGCCGGTAAGTGAGGCTGCCTGGGCCTCCCGCTAAGGGCATATCCTCCTGTACTGAGTTTTCTATATCTGCTCAAAACGAGGGTGAGAGTGAACAACACCCACACCCCTATCTATTGGAAAGATACATTCTCTACTTATATTGTAGAGCAAATTTGACAAAAACAAAAGCCATCACCAAAATGGGTGACGGCTTGTTTGGACGAACGATGCAGACAGACGATTAAGCCGTCACCAATGATTTGGTATTCACGGGCGTTTTCCCAGGGTGACCGGCACATCGAGCTGTTCCTGGCCGCGCAGCACGGTCAGCGTAACGGTTTCACCCGGAGCTTTGTTGTTGATCAGGTACTGCAAAAGGTCATCGAAACTTTTAATAGGCTGGCCATCGATGGCGATGATCAGGTCGCCGCCGGCGCTCAGCCTCTCACTGGTCGTCCGACTTCCGGCACGGATGCCTGCCTGATCAGCCGGCCCATCCGGGGTTACGCTGGTCACATAAGCGCCTGTAAAGGATTGCAACCCGAGCGCCTCGATCTGAGGCAGGTT
>JAABUE010000048.1 GCA_011389535.1 Anaerolineales bacterium | reverse complement strand
CTCCTGAACGATGAGTCTGCTCTGGAGTTTCGTGCCGAGCGGCTGGCAGACCTGGGACAAGTGCTCTCCTCAACCCGAGTCCAGAAGTTCAATTACGCTGAGAAAATGGCCAGGGATAAAGAAAGCATGCGCCAGACGTTGCTGGTGTGGCTGTCTTACTGGCGTGACGTGCTGTTATATGCCAGCGGCGCGAAAACGCCGATTGCCAACATCGACCAGAACGAAACGGTAACCTTGCTAGCCAACCGCCTTGGATTGGGAAGGGCAAGGCGTGTGGTTCAAGACTTGGAATCGGCTCTCAAGCGCCTGGAGCGAAACGTCAACCCGCGTCTGCTGGCCGAAGTTTTACTTTTAGATTTGCCGGAAATTTAGATATAAAACCTGACAGGTTTTAATGCCTTAGAGGAGAACCTTATGTGCCGTAATATCAAACCCCTGCGCTTGCCCGATCGCCAGCCCACGGATCAAGAAATAACAGAGGCTGCTTTGCAATATGTGCGCAAGGTCAGCGGATATCGAAAACCTTCGCAAGCTAATCAGCAGGCCTTTGACGAGGCTGTGGAGGAGATTGCAGCAGCAACATCGAAACTGCTACAAGGCCTGCATAAAAGAACGAGAACTCTCGCCTGAGCGACCCGCACAGTTCGTCCGTGCGGTGTAGGCGGCAGTTGTAATTGTTACAGCGGTTGAAACCGCTTCTACAAAGCCGTTGGATATTATTTTCGCAAATGATAGGGGATATCGATAATAACTCGTTGGAAGCCCCTTTCTCTTCTTCGATACAGCAAGGCAGCCTTGAGCAACCAGGCAGTCTGGTTATGCATAAGGCTTTGCCACCATTTCGCCGGGACGAATTCCGGGAGGATCACGGTTGCCAGTTGACCGTCGTTGTGTTTTGCGTCCGTCTCGTCCAGGAAATCGATCAGGGGTTGGATGATCGAACGATAAGGGGAAGGGACAACCACCAGGGGAATATCCGGCCACCAACGCTGCCACTTCTTCTGCACCGCTGCTGCCTCTCCCGGTTCCAGTTCAACATAAACGGCGGTAACATCCCGGGTAATTGCCAGGGCGAAATCCACGGCCTCCACAATCCCCCGGTGTACGCCAGAGACCGGGATGACCACGCGCGGCATCGGCGCAGGTCTCAAGGAAGGTGGCAAGCCGTGCAAGGTCAATTCTCGCCCTACTTCCCGGTAATGTGCGCGTATTCTTGAGAACATAATGACCAATGCGGGAATGAGAAGGATCGTGATCCAGGCCCCTTCGAAAAACTTGCTAACGCCAATGATACCTACCGTTGTTGCCGTTGCCAGCGCGCCCAGTCCATTCAACAATGCCTTAAAGTGCCAGCCCCTACCTCGCTCCCTTAGCCAGTGCAGCACCATCCCGGCCTGGGAGAGGCTGAAAGCCAGGAAAACCCCCACTGCAAAGAGTGGCACGAGAGAATGGCTGTCGCCGCCGAACAGAATGATCAATATGCCTGTAGCGACTGCCAAAGACACGATGCCATTCGCAAAAACCAGCCGGTCACCCAGGCCAGTAAATTGGCGCGGCAGGAACCCGTCCTTGGCCAGGATGGCTGCCAGACGCGGAAAGCCCGCAAAACTGGTGTTGGCAGCCACTGCCAGGATCAACATAGTGCTTGCCTGAACGATGTAATAGGCCATGCCATCGCCAAGCAAACGACGAGCAAGCGCTGAGAGAATGGTCTCCTGCGGCCCGGCAGTCACACCCAGAAACTGGGTCAACCCGATGCTTCCCACGAAAAGGATGCTCATGAGCGCAGCCATCACGATCAACGTTTTTCCGGCATTTTTTGCTTCCGGGGATTGAAAGGCTGGCACACCATTGCTTATCGCTTCGATTCCGGTCAAGGCCGTGCAGCCGGCCGAAAATGCATGTAAAACCAGATAAAGTGTGACCGGTTGTACTGCGATGGGGAAAGTTTGTTCTACCTGCGTAGGGCCATCCACCAGAAGGCGATACAACCCGTATGCCAGCATTGGGATGTAGAGGAACAGGAACAAATAGACCGGTACGGACATCAATGTCCCGCTCTCCTGTAAGCCTCGCAGATTTGCCAGCATGATTACAGTCAGCAAAAAGAGAGCGATCAAGATGCGATATGGCCAGAGGCTTGGAATAGCCGAGGCAATCGCCTCCACACCTGCCGTCAGGCTGACCGCCGCAGTCAATAGATAGCCGATCAACAGAGCAGCGCCTGCTACCAGTCCGGGTAATATACCCAGGTTTTCCCGTGAGACAACATACGACCCGCCACCGGAAGGATAGCCGTGGATGGTCTGATAGTACGAAAGTGCAACAATGAGCAACAGTCCGGTAATCGCCAGGCCAATCGGCCAGGCTAAAACAAGGCCTGCGCTGCCCGCCACGAGCAGCCCAAGATAGATTTCCTGGTTGGCATAGGCAATTGATGATAACGCGTCAGGCGAGAAGGCCGCCAGGGCGCGGATTTTATTCAATTTATTGTCATGCAATTGTTGGGTAGGAAGGGGATGGCCGATGAGAAGATCTCTTAGTCTTGTTAGCATATCGGCGAGTATACACCTTAGAAGAAACTTCCGAAGCGTATAGAGCTTCGGAAGTGTATTTCTATCCTATTGCTTCCTTAAGCTGTCGCGCCAGCACCCCAAAATGCGCGGTGTAGCGCATCTCGTCTTTTCGCGGGCGGGGCAGGTCTACTTCGAGGCCCATCTTGACTTTGCCAGGGCGTTGGCTTAGCACCAGCACGCGGTCGGCCAGGAATAAGGCCTCCGAGATCGAGTGTGTGACCATCAGCACGGTCTTTTGGCGCGCCTGCCAGATGCGCGAAAGCTCCATCCACATGCGCTCGCGGGTGAGAGCATCCAGGGAGCCGAACGGTTCATCGAGCAGGAGCAGGTCGGGGTCATGGATGAGCGCGCGCGCAATTGCCACCCGCTGCGCCATCCCGCCGGACAGGTCACGCGGCCAGTAGCTGCCGAACCCTTCCAATCCGACCAGTTCCATCATTTCCTGCGCCTTTTGACGAGACGCGCCGATTTCGGCCCCGGCCAGTTCAAGTGGAAGCATCAGGTTCTCGCTGACAGTGCGCCAGGGCATCAGGTTGGCTTGTTGGAAGACCATCCCGATCCCCGGATGTTCGCCGCCATGGAACGTGACCTTTCCCGAGCTGGGCGGCAACAACCCGGCCAGGATGCGCAGCAGTGTGCTTTTACCGCTGCCCGATGGCCCCAGCACGCACACGAATTCCTGCGGACAGACCTCGAAGGAGACGCCGTCCAACGCCCGTAGGCCGCCGTTGCTGTCAGGGAACACGGCGCTCAAATTGTGGACGGTAAGAATGGGGTCAACAGACATTACGGCACAAATTCGTTTGTAAAAGCCTTTTCGAGATCCAGCGCTTCTTCCAGCAAACCCATCTTCAGCAAAGTATCCTGCATGTTCTGCCAGGATTGTTCATCCGAAAAACCCGGCCGCTCGGCTTGCCAAAGATCGATTGAGAGCGCTAGCACTTCCTTTTGCACGGCTTCGTCCGCTTCAGCTAAGTTGGGGACGTGTGTTTTGCTCAACTCGTAAGCCTCGTCAGGATTCGATATCGTATCTTCAAGTCCCTGTAACAGTGCTTTTGCCATTCGGCGGACAAGCTCGGGATTTTCCGCGATCGTTTTCTCGTTGGTGATCAGCCCGTTCGAAGCCAGTTGCACATGGTCTGCCACCCGGATTTCGTTCAGTGTATAACCCTGCGCACGCAACTGCACCGGCTCGTTGGCCGCGTACACCGACACCGCCTGCTCCTGGTCGGTTGCCAGCGCTTCCACCTGGTTGAAACCGATCGAGTCCAGGGTCACATCGGCATCGCTCAAGCCCGCCGAAAAGAGCAGCGCCTCCAGCCCGATGTAATTCGCGCCGTACAGCCCCGGCAGGCCGATCTTTTTGCCCTTCAAATCGGCAGGCGCCAGGATGCCCTGTTCGACCTTCGAAACGACCGCCACCGGATATTGCTGGTACCAGGCCGCTACGTAAACGACCGGCAGCCCCTGCGCGCGCGCCAGCAGCACCTGTTCGCCCGATACGACCGCGAATTGCAGCTCATCCGCGCCTACCAGCGCAACTGCATCCGTCTCGAACGAATAATCGAACGCGAGTTCGATGTCTGCTTCACGGAAATACCCTTTTTCGATGGCAACGTACAGCGGCGCGAACTGGATATTGGGGATATATCCTACCGGCAGCTTGACGCGCGTCAGCGCTTCATTCCCAGTCCCCGGGCCTGCTTCTCCCGAGCAAGCTGTGACCAGCGCCCCCAGCAAAATCAACAAAAGGATTCGTTTCAACATTGGTGTCTCCTTATCAGATATCCAAACCCGACAGGGCTTTAAGACCTGGCGGGTCTTAAATCAGTTTTCTTGCCAACTCAAAAGTTTTCTCTCAGCCCAGGCCACAATGCCATACAACGCCAGGGCCAGCAGGATCAAAGTGAACACAGCCACAAAGACCAGCGCGGTATCGTACTGGCCCCGCCCGACGTTGACGAGGAAGCCCAACCCCATGTCGGCGCCGACCAGTTCGCCTACCACCGCGCCGATGACCGAGAGCGTCGCGCCGATGCGCAGCCCGCCCAGGAAAACGGGCAGCGCAGCTGGGATTTCGAGTTTCAGCAGGATCTGTCCACGCGTGGCGCGCAGGGAACGCATCAGGTCGTGCAGGGCAGTCGGGACGGCGCGCACGCCCACGACGGTGTTGACCAGCACCGGGAAGAAGACGATCAAGGCGCAGATCAATATCTTGGAAAACATCCCCGGTCCAAACCAGATCACCAGCAGCGGCGCAATCGCCACCAGCGGAACTGCCTGCGAAGCGACCAGGTACGGCGAAAGCACCCGTTCCAGGGCGCGTGATTTTGCTACCAGATACCCCAGGACCGTCGCAGCCAATGCGCCGGCCAGCAAGCCCGTCAGGATTTCTACCAACGTCACGCCGGTGTGCACGAACAGGCTGCCATCCAACAGGGCGCGCAGGAAGCGTGACCACACCTGGCCGGGGGAAGGCAGGATAAACGACGGCAGTCCGCCATAACGCGCGATCGCCCACCAGGCCAGCAACCCGGTCAGCAGGGAGGCCAGTCCGAGCCAGTTGCGGCCGGATTTAGCGCTTTGGGTGAGAGAACGAATATTCATCAGTTCCATATGCCATTGCGAGGGCGTAGCGACGATGCAATCCTGAGTTATGAGAGGATTGACCGGCCTCTTTGAGGCCCACGTCGATGTATAACAAAAAAAAGCCTCGCAGCGAATCGACTGCGGGGCAGGAGACAGGCCAAAGACGTCGTTTGACCGCTTGAGAAAAAAACCCCGAAAACAGAATCGTTTTCGGGGTATGCAAGCAGACCAAACCGCACAGGTCGGTCAGTCAATCCCTTCTTTTATCCGGACTATAACCGTCGGCTCCGGAATTCCACCGGATCATGCTCACCTTGTCATCCAGAACGGATGCAAAGGATATGCTCGTGGGCTGTACCACCGATCGGGAATTCACATGCACCGCATGTGTCACCCTGCCCCGAAGGTCTTTATTTGGATGTTCGTGTCCTAATTATAACGTATTCCCGCCTGCATGGTAAAAGCAGAATTGAAGCGGGATTATTACGCTTTTACGATGCTCTCAACCGGGCAGACCGACAAACACTGCGGCTCGTCGTAATGACCTTCGCACTCTACGCAAGTATCTACGTTGATGACATAGATGGTGTCGCCTTCTGTGATGGACTCGGTGGGGCATTCAGGAACGCAAGCGCCGCACGAAATGCATTCTTCGGTAATTTTCATTGACATAGTGGTAACTCCTTTGTGATATATCGTACTTAAATTAATCTATCCCCTACAACATGTCAAATGACAAATGTCTTTGCTTTGGCTGATTTTGTCATGAAGGCAAACGCTCCTCTGCGTTCGGTTATAATCGCATTGGACCGACAGGAGGATCCATGACAGAACTTAAACCATTAAACTGGCAACCCAAACCCGGCGTTGGCATGCATGTGGTTCGGCGCGAAGATGGCGGAATGACGCTTACCTTTACCGATCTTTCCGAACCCACATTGTCCGATTGGTATGAGTTTGCTTCCGAGCATCTGCTCGATTCAGACCAACGTGTTCGCAACCTCTATGACCTGCGTCAGGTGCAGGACATCCCTGAAAAAGCCATTCGAATGGCGGTGGAACTCAACACGGATCCGGGCACGCGTAACATCCGGCTGGCTGTGGTTGTTTCGTCTGAAAAAGTGAAGGCAGCCATTCAAGATATCGCCGCCCTGTCAGCTGGGGATTCTGCTTATATACGTCTGTTCACCGACATCAACGAAGCCGAAGCCTGGCTTGCCCGTCCGCTCGACCATATTTCTTAATGCGCCTTTTTCTCCTTCGTGGTTTGAGATCCGGAAGGAGTTGTTATTAATTCATGAAACCGCTCAATATCGCTCAACACACTTTTGACTGGGGTGCCCGCACATACGTGATGGGCATCCTCAATATTACGCCCGACAGCTTTTCGGGAGATGGCACTATCGCTCAAGGCGATTCTTTACAGGTGGCTGTAGAGCAGGCCGGGAACTTCATCGCATCCGGCGCAGATATCCTGGACGTCGGCGGCGAGTCTACCCGCCCGGGCTCGGAACCGGTGGGCGCCGAGGCCGAGATGGAACGTGTCCTCCCGGTGGTCCAGGCGCTTTCAACAGAATTCCCTGAGATACTGATTTCGATCGATACCTACAAAGCTGCTGTCGCCGAAGAAGCCCTCAAAGCGGGCGCGCATATCGTCAACGACGTCTGGGCCTTGCGCGCGGACCCGGCCCTGGCTGGCGTGGCCGCCACGCACAATGCACCCGTCATCTTGATGCACAACCGCAGCAACCCCGCCAGCGTGGAAGTGCGCCAGCAGCTCGGCAATGCTTACATCGGCGCGGAGTATGAAGACCTGCTGGCCGACGTCAAGCGCGAGCTGATGGACTCGGTCAAATTGGCGCAGCAGGCCGGGGTTCCGGACGAACGCATCATCGTGGACCCGGGGATTGGTTTCGGCAAAACGGTCGCGCATAACCTGGAGCTCATCCGCCGTTTGGACGAGATCCGCGCCCTGGGCTATCCGGTTTTGCTGGGAGCTTCACGCAAGTCCTTCATCGGCTTCACCCTCGATCTACCGGCTGACCAGCGCGTTGAAGGGACGGCTGCTGCTGTGTCTGTCGGCATCACCCGCGGTGCAGACATCATCCGCGTCCACGATGTGGAGCACATGGCCCGTGTGGCGAAGATGACCGACGCAATCATACGATAATAAATTTCGTTGTAAAATCTACCCATGTCAAGAGACTACGCAGAAAGCCTGTTGCACAAAGGGATCGTTGAAGCCAAGGCGGGGGAGAAGGGCACAGCACGCCGCTATTTGGAACGTGCCATCGACACCAGCGGCGACCACGCCGTGCTGTCCGAATCCTGGTATTGGTTGAGCATTGTCATGAACGATCCGGCCGAAAAACGGACTGCCCTTGAAAACTGTCTCTCGTTCGACATGCGTCACGCGCGCGCCCGCAGCGAGCTGGCCATCCTGGACGGCAAGCTGGACGCCGGAGAAATCATCAATCCGGACGCCCTGCCTGCCGCCTCGACCGGTCCGGCCCAGGCAACAGCTGACCGGTTCATGTGCCCGCAGTGCGGCGCAAAAATGGTCTTTGCTCCCGATGGCGTATCCCTGATTTGTGAGCATTGCACGCGCAGTCAAAGGTTGCCATCCCAGGGTGAAGCTGCGGAACAGGATTTCCTGATCGCCATGGCCACCGCCCGCGGACACGGTAAGCCGGTTGCCATGCAAGTGTTCCATTGCCAGGGTTGCGGCGCGGAATTTATCCTGCCGCCGGATGTCATCTCTACAAGCTGCGCCTATTGCGAATCGCCTCACGTGGTCAGCCTGGCGTCTTCTCGCGAACTGCTCCAACCGGAGGGGATCATTCCGCATGCTTTTGACCAAAAACAGGCAGCCCTCCTTCTGGCCGACCTGGTCGAGCAGAACGGGATTAAACCGCAGGAAACGGTCGACCTGCCGCGCGGCGTTTACCTGCCAGTCTGGACCTTTGACATCGGCGGCGCGATTGCCTATCGTGGCGACCGGTATGAGACTGAAGACGGCTTTCGACAAGGCGCTCAAAAAATGGTGCGTGTGGAGGGCGAATATCCGGTTCACATCAACGATTTGCCCCTTCCCGCCAGTCATAAAGCTGCCAGCCATTTGATGGATCTCCTTTCTACTTTTGAGCTAAAAACCACCCGTCCTTATGACCCGCGTTATCTGGCAAACTGGGCAGCGGAAGTTTATGACGTATCGATGGCGGATGCGTCCCTGGAGGCGCGCAGCCACGCATATCAGCGCCTAAAAGGGAAACTGCCGGGGGATATCGCTTCTCTTTATAATCTAAAGACCTCCTCTGCCAGGCTGGACATCGAATCATTCAAGCTGGTGCTGGTGCCGGTCTGGATCAGCGAGCTTCCCACCGATGGTCGCAAGGCGTTGGTGCTCATCAACGGGCAAAATGGCATTGTTAAGGGCGATATTGCTCCACAACCAAAGTCCAGGCCCAAAAATGGCCTGTTCAACTGGCTGGAAGATTTGCTGGACGAATGTCAGCTGTCCGTTCCATCCTCCAACGCCGCCGTGACCGCCGAGCGTCCGCCCGCCGCAGCGTAGAGGCGCGAACCCGGCGTTTCTCCCTTGGATGTGGCTTTGTGCTCAGCCTTTTGCTGGCCACCCTCATCCTTGGCGCCACACTCTTCTACGCCGACCTGACCCGTGACCTGCCGTCCGTTGAAATTCTACCCGGATTGCTCAACCCGCCCGATGGTTTGCTTTTAGAACCCACCCGTGTCTATGACCGTACCGGTCAGCACATCTTGAAGACGTTTGCGCCGAGCGAATCCCCGCGCCGCTACATTCCCCTTGACTCGGGTAATCCACAGCACCTGCCAGACTCGCTGCTGCGGGCCACCGTTGCCCTGGCTGACCCAACCTTCTGGGAACATCCCGGTTTTGCCTGGTCTGGCCTGGACAACCCCCGCCTACATCCCACACTTACCCAGCAACTGGTCAGCGACCTGCTGTTGTGGAACGAGCCGCCTTCGTTTAAACGCGCCATCCGCGAACGACTGCTGGCCGCACAGATCACGTATGATTATGGGCGTTCTCAGGTGATCGAGTGGTATCTCAATTCGGCTAACTTTGGCAACTTTGCTTACGGCGTGGACGCCGCCGCCCAGCTTTATTTTGGCAAATCTGCCCCCGAGTTGACGCCTGCAGAATCCGCTATCCTGGCTGCTGTAAGCCAGGCTCCCAGCCTGAATCCGTTGGATGCGCCCCAGGCTGCCCTCCAGCGCGGACGGGAAACGGTTCACATCATGCAGGCGCTGGGCTTTCTCTCTGGAGAGGAAGCCGAGAAAGTATTGACAGAATCCCCCACCTTTTCCCCTTCTCCGCTGAGAAGCCCCGAACAGCGGGGTGAGAGGGATTTCGCTCCAGCCTACCTTAACCTCGTCTATCAGCAGCTCAACGCCCAATTCGACCGCGCCCGCATCGAGCGCGGCGGGTTGACTATCACCACCAGCCTGGATTATGAATTGCAAAACCAGGCTTCCTGCGCCATGCAGGTCTATATGGCGCGCCTGCAGAGCAGGTCCAATATTCAAACAGACTGTGAGGCCGCGCGCCTGCTGCCCTCCCTGCCATCCGACCTGCTCGCTCCGGAACCTGTTGCCAGCGCAGTGATCACCGACCCGCGTAGCGGGCAGGTGCTGGCTGTCGTTGGGGAGTCCTTTCGAGGACAGGAAACGGCCCTTTTGTCGGAACACGACTCCGGGTCCCTTCTGACGCCTTTTATTTATCTGACCGGATTTACCCGTGGGTTGAGTCCTGCTTCGCTGGTCTGGGACGTGCCCGGGCTTGCGACCATCCGCAATGCCGACGATGCGTACCATGGGCCCGTCCGTTTACGGCTGGCCCTGGCGAACGACTATCTTGCGCCTGCCGCACAGGTGTTGGATCAGATGGGACTGGAAAATGTACTGCGGACGACGCAATCGTTTGGACTCGATATCCTGCCTGATTCCGTTCCCTTACGCGACCCAATCTCCCTGGGCCTGCTGGATGTCTCCAGCGCGTATGGCGTGCTGGCGGCGGGCGGCGTCAAATATGGGAACGCCAGCGACGAGGGGCTTGCACCTGTGACCGTGCTGCGGGTGGAAACCGCTGACCACGTTGTCTGGCTTGACGCGACCAACCCGGCTGCGCAATCAGTTGTCACGCCGCAGCTTGCTCACCTGCTCAACCACATTCTGGGCGACGAGCCTGCCCGCTGGCCTTCGCTGGGCCATCCCAACTCATTCGAGATAGGCCGTCCGGTTGGCGCAAAGACCGGTGTCACATCAGACGGGCTGGATTCCTGGGCCGTAGGCTACACCCCCTACCGCGTGGTCACGGTCTGGACGGGGACACGCGCTAAGGCAGAAACGCCGGTCTCCCCGCGTCTTCCGGCCGGGTTGTGGCACGCGCTGATGCAGACCGCCTCGCGTGACCTGCCGCCCGATGGCTGGAGCGCGCCTGCTGGCATCACCCAGATAGAAGTGTGTGACCCCTCCGGTCTGTTGCCTACTGAAGACTGTCCAACGGTTGTACGTGAAATATTTGCCAACGGCACCGAACCGACACAGCCAGACACACTCTATCGTGTTTATGAGATCAACCGTGAAACTGGTTTCCTGGCGACAGTCTTCACCCCGCCGCATTTGTTGGAACAGCGCGTCTATATGGCTTTCCCGCCCGAAGCGCGAGATTGGGCCGAGTCCAACGGTTTCTCGACGCCGCCCGATTCATACGATGCCATCCAGCCTGTAATATCCAATCCAAACGTATTCATCAATACCCCGACTATGTTTGCGGATGTGCGCGGCGAAGTAGAGATAATGGGTACAGCCTCAGGGGAAAATCTGGATTACTTCCGCGTGTTGGTCGGGCAGGGACTCAACCCCCGAAGCTGGATACAGGTGGGCGAAGACTCCAGCTCTCCGGTGCTGGACGACACGCTGGCAACCTGGGATACCAGCGAACTGAATGGCCTGTACGCTTTGCAACTGCAAGCCGTGCGCACAGACCAGCGCGTGGATACGGCTGTCATTCAGGTAACCATAGACAATACTCCCCCGGAATTGACGGTCACATATCCGCAGGATGGGGATGAACTGGCATACGCCAGTAATCGCCAGGTTTCCTTCCAGGCGCAGGCAAGCGATAATTTGTCGCTGGCCGTAGTGGAATTTTATATAGGCAGCGTACGAGTCGGCGCGATTGAACAGGCGCCTTTTGGGTTGACATGGAACGCCACCAGGGGAGAACATGTCTTGCGCGTGGTAGCGCGTGATCGAGCGGGGAATGAGAGCGAAGAGATGATTCAGTTTACTTTAAAGTAAAACTATTATCTGTCATTGCATGCACAGCCATTCGCCCCGCCGAACTGTGGCGGGGTCGCGTGTGCGGGCGAGGAGCGCCCGTGGCAATATCATGTTCTCTGGGTCCGGAGGTTGCTTCCCCGCACTTGCAATGCACTGCGTCCGGTGCAAGTGTCCTCGGACTTCACCCTCCTCGCAATGACATTAATTGGCTATTCTTTCCTTCCTCCGCGCCAGCAAACGACGAATTCTGGCATGTCGCTCGCGTGTGAGTGGATAAAACCAGGCCATCGTCACTGCGCTGAAGAGCAGCACCGCGCCGAAGGGCCCGATCAAGATGCGGATGGCCATCAGCGTTGTCGGAGACTGTTGAAAGAAGGTGGCGCCTTCGGGGGGAGCCTGGTAGCCGAACCAGCCCAGCACCTGCAGAGCAATGAAGATCGCCAGCGCGCCTGTCATCTTGCGGATGAAATTTTTGATGCCGTAATAAATCCCTTCCTGGCGGCGGCGCGTGCGCAGTTCGTCCCACTCGATCACGTCGGGGAAGAGCGCATCGGGTAGCACGTGCGCGGTCGAGACCGAAATGCCTGCCAATACGGAAAGCACCAGGATGTAGGTGATCTGCCCTGGCTGGATGGTGAAAATCAGCAGTTGCACTATCGCCCAAAAAGACATTCCAATCATATAAGCAATATGTTTATTGAAACGATTGGACATCCAGACCCAGAACGGCAACATAAGCACGGATGTGATCAGTAGCAGCGCAAAGACGGCCGATTCAACAGGCAAGCCGAGTGCCTTGTCAAGCAGGTTCCCTCTGGAAATCCAATAGGTGATGAAAAAAGGCAGAGCCAACGCAACCAGGTCAAAGGTGATCCAGTTGAGCATGTACAATCCGGTCGCAAAGCGGAAGGGGATGTTGCCCCAGGCCATACGGATGCTTTCAAGTAGCCTGGCACTTTCTCCCTGCTCGATCTCCTGCTGGCTTCGTTTGCGTTCACGGATAAAGAAAAAAATCAGTAACAGTGGGATGACCGCCAAACTTCCAAACAACATGGCAACAACCATATAGCCCTGTTGCTGGGTTGCGCCTGAGGCCAGCACCGAGTCCACGATGGCGGGAGCAGCTACGGCCGTCACCAGCGACGCGAGCAGGTTGAAGAACATGCGGTAGCCGGTCAACGAAGTCCGTTCATCGTAGTCCAGTGTGATTTCGGGTGTCAATGCATACAGAGGTACTGCGACGATGGTCTGGAAAGTATCGCTCAGCATAAAGGCTAATGTGACGATTGCAGCCAGGGCAAACTGGTTTTCAAAGGAAGGCGCCCACCAGAGAATGATGAATCCCAAGCCGAACGGGATAGCCCCCCATAATAGGAATGGACGCCTGCGCCCCCATTTAGAGTTAATCCGATCGCTAAGAAGGCCAACCAACGGATCGTTGATGGCGTCCCAGGTGATGGCAACCAGCGCAGCAATGGAAGCCAACCGCGGTTCCAGGCCAACCACGTCCGTGATGAAAATGGCATAGAAGATTTGCCGCAGCGTGCCGAAGCTGGAAATGCTCCAGTCGCCAGAGCCGAACACTAGTTTTGTCCAGAGAGGCAGGCGGGCTTCCTTTTGTGTGATGGTCATGTTCCTCCAGTGGCAATGCGTTCTGGTAAAGTAAACACCGAAGAGCTGAAATCCCCTCGCCTCAATATTTTGATACCCGACTTTTTCGTGAGGCAGACATTACAGGATTGTAAAGGTCGGGAGCCTGTAATAAGCGTATAATCTAAGCACAAAAGTCCGATAAAGGTAAATCCGTTGAAAAACGGAGGCGCAGAGTTATGGGTCTAAAGTCACTAAAAATGACTATGGCCGCCAGACCGCCGAAGACTAAAGTAAGCAATGCTTGCTCCTAATTCCTTCGCGAGTCTGGATCAACCCAGGCTCGTTTTGTTTGCAAGTTTTAAAAATTGATCGTTCGATCAGGGCAAACCCGTTGAAAGACGGGGACGCAAAGTTATGGATCTAAAGTCGTCATTGGACGACCATGATGGCCAGGCTGCCGAAAACGATTCTTACGAATTTTTTCAAGAATTCCGGCAGAGAACTTTTGCGAGATTTCTAAGGGTGCCCTCCTCGAACAAGGAGCTGACATGGTACCCAACAACACAGACATCCGCAGAAGGTTCATTTTTCACAGTATACAAACCTGCATTATAGCGCTCGTGCTGCTCGTTTCCCCTATGCCTGCGCTGGCGCAAGGCGTCACCGTCGAGCGGATTAGCCCAGTCTTAAGCGATAATCTAGCAGGGCGAGATAGCTCCTTTAATTGGGATTTTATTGAGACTGCACTACCAGACTATAAAAACTTTGTAGAGATAGTTCGGAATGGGGAAAAGGGGGTTTTGCGCGGTGTTTACGTACCGGGGGTGTTGGCCCTGCCGATTGTTCAACAACCTGTTGGAAACCCGGGCTTTGTGTCTCAAAAGAACGATGAGATCACCCAATTCAATATGGCGGCTGAAGCAGGGGTCACCGGCTTGTTGGCTCATAATTATCTGAGTGGCGCAATTTTCTCAAATCTGTCCACAGGGCAGGAAGTGCGCTTGGTCTATGGAGATGGGTCAGTTGAATATTTTGTAATTGATCAAATACTTGAATACCAGGCTTTACAACCATACAGCCCAACCAGTGAATTTCGGGATTTGGAAACCAACGTCACGATCTCGGCTGAACAATTATTCGGTAAAGTGTATCGAGGGGAAAGGCAAGTGACCTTCCAAACCTGTATTGATGCCAACGGGAATAGCAGTTGGGGCCGTCTATTTGTTATTGCACAACCAAAATTGTTTCCACATGCTGATCAGCAATATATTCGAGATGATCTGCTTCCATTTCTATATTAATACCGATACAATCTAAAATGCGAAGAAGGAGGATCGTTACGATCCTCCTTCTTCAAACTTGTTCCCCCGCTTTTTCAGATAAATTCTAGTCGCCTGACCCAGCCTCGAAGAGCAATAATGGGAAGGTCAAATATGGTATTCCCGCCCTGCCAATGGGCGACTATAAATAATTTATTGCGAAAGTAAGCGATCGAGCAATTTATCTTAGCTTTGGCAACTCTTCCGAAAATCGCGCTTACAACGTTCCTGGTTCCAGGGATTGTCCACTGGCTGCGATGTTACAAGCGCGTCTTATGAAGTGGTGGCAAAGTCTCTCTTCCAATAAGATTGATCAGCGGAAAAAACTGGGTGGGATTCTTGAAGCTTGATTGCAAATTGTTTTTTTCAATGAACTGAACATTGGCCTTGAGACTGAAATCATCATAACAACTATTATCTTAAAATGTGTTAGGGGTTTATTAGGGTTCTTTAGGCTGTTTGCAACATTCAAGTGAGTTATTTTTGAATTTAATCCCTATTGAACACCAATGTTTTTTCTGCAACGATTAAGTGTTTTCTAACAGACGGGCGTCAGGTATTGGTTATAATCATTGGTGTTTATATGAAGCCTGATCAAAATTCCCCCCTTTTCGACAAGCTCAGATCGCTGGGTGTCAAGACTGGCGCCGACAATATCCCTTTTGTTAAGAAAAAGACAGGCCATTCCATTCAGGATGTGCTCGACGGTCGCTTTATCTTTACCCGGCGTGGTGAGGCTTTCATTTACGAGCAGACCTATCAGGCCGATTATCGTCATGGCTGGGCGCCGCTTGAGACCAGCGCACCCCTTAACTTGATGGCCGCCTGGGCTAAAGACCCGCGCCTGTTGGACTTGCCGTTGGATGCTTTTGCCTTTGTAGACACGGAGACATCGGGACTTGCAGGCGGTACGGGAACATATGCCTTCCTGGTCGGTGTGGGACGATTCGAACCGTCTGCTTCAGGCCGCGCCTTTCGCCTTCTCCAGTTCTTTATGCGGGACCCCGGCGAGGAGCCGGCTCTGCTGGAAGCCCTGGCAGAATTCCTGGCTCCCTGTTCCGCTCTGGTGACATATAACGGCAAGGCCTTCGATGCGCCTTTGCTTACGACGCGCTATACCCTGCACAGCATCCCGGTCCCGTTCGAAGGCTACACCCATGTAGACCTGCTGCACCTGGCCCGCCGCCTGTGGCGAGACCGCCTGCCCTCGCGCACGTTGAAATATATCGAGGAGAACGTATTGGCCGCACCGCGCTCGAGCGAGGAGGTTCCCGGTTATGAAATCCCCTGGCTGTACTTCGACTATCTGCGGACGGGGAATGCGATGCCGCTGAAAGGGGTGTTCTACCATAATGCCATGGACATCGTTGCCCTGGCTGCTCTCTTCGGCCACACGGCGGCCCTGCTGCACGATCCGTTTGACGAGCGCATCCAGCACGGTCTGGATGTGATCGCGCTGGCAAAACTGCATGAGGACCTCAGCCACTGGGACATGGCGGCCCGTCTCTACGAGCGGGGTCTGGAGATGGATCTGGGGGCAGAAGACTTCTGGAAGGCGGTCCGCAGGCTAGCGGTTCTGCAAAAGAGGCGCGGGGATCTGGAAGAAGCTGTCCGTTGGTGGGAACAGGCTGCCGCGCAGGGGCACGTCTTTGCATGTGTCGAGTTAGCCAAGCACTGCGAGCATCGCCACCGCGATTATCCGCAGGCGCGAAAATGGGTAGGTCTGGCACTTGAACTGGTCAGTTCCGGTGGGCTGCCCGATTATATACAGCAGCACTGGCAGGCCGAGTTGGAACACCGCCTCCAAAGACTGGAAGGAAAGTTGAATGGCAAGCCAGCAAAGGGGAAAAAGAACTTATAATTTAACCACTCTGGTGCAATGATTCTGAGGAGTAAGAATGGAAATCAATGTTTCACAGGAGAAGGGTACACTCCCTGTGAGTGTAATCCAGCTCAAAGGTGACCTGGATGCTTCGAGTTACCTGGCCCTGGTCGATACGGCACAGAAGCTCTACAATGCGGGCGTGCGTCACCTGTTGCTGGACCTGTCTGATCTGGATTTTATCAGCAGTGCCGGGCTGGCCTCTCTTCACATTATCACCAAAATGTTCCGCGGGGAAAGAGCAGATCCCGAAGATGGCTGGGGAACGTACAGGGAATTCGGCCGTGAGCGTGAAAGCGGTTTCCAGAAAAACGTCAAACTGCTAAAACCCTCAACTGAAGTAGATCAGGTCTTGGAAACAGTCGGGTTCAAACAGTTCTTTGAAGTATATAAGGATCTGGATGAAGCCGTACAGTCTTTCGAATAGAATTGTGTTCATTGTTGGTTCATACTTTGCGCTGGCAGTGCCTGTCCCCTCCGGGACAACTGGTGACGCAGCGTGAGATCCGCTTGTACAACTGCCGGGCATCATATAGAGCATAATATTTATCAGGTATTCGATCATGAAACGAAATTTGGGTAATTACATTATCATCGCCTTGGTTGTTTTGAACGTTATCATCTGGCTCGTCTTTCCACCCGTCAATGACGGCCGGCCGAATTTTGTGCGCCAGTATGTGGGCGAAGTGATTGGCTCGACCATTATTATCTTGATGGCCTCCGCGCTCTTTCTTTCCACACGGCCAAAGTGGGCTGAGCCCTATTTCGGCGGTTTAGACAGAATGTATATAACCCACCGCCGAACAGCTACTGTCGCCTTCCTGCTTATCTTTGTCCATGTGCTGACAGTACCTATCACCACCACGAATTTAAGCCTCGGAAACTATCTGGCGATCATCGCTTTTGTGGGCATTGTCTCGATTGTGCTGGTCACCCTCGCGCCGCGAATCCCATTTTTAAGCAAGCTATCAGGCGGTACCTATGAAGGTTGGAAAAACCTGAAACGGTTTATTGGGATTTTCTTTATCATAGCTTTCATCCACGCCCTGACGATCCCTGACCCTCTGGACGCCCTGGTTGCCATCTCATGGGTACAGATATTTTTCATTATTGGCACTGTCTCCTATCTGTATACCGAGCTGTTCGGG